>JALOCE010000008.1 GCA_023227925.1 Candidatus Omnitrophota bacterium | reverse complement strand
AAAGGGGACCTGCCGATTTTGGTATCCAGGGACAGCTCCGATGCCTGGGCGCATCCGGAATTCTTTAAATTGGAATTTGCCGCAGGCGCTCCGCCGGATATGTATTGCGCCAAAGGCCAGCGTTGGGGGATGCCTACTTATAATTGGGAGAAGATCATCGATAATGATTACAGGTATTTAAAAGAAAAACTAAGATTTGCCCAGAACTTTTACGATATCCTAAGGATAGACCATGTGGTAGGGCTCTTTCGTATCTGGAGCATTCCTTATAATGAGCCTTTGGAAAATAAGGGCCTGAATGGCTTCTTTGACCCTCGGGATGAGCGGATCTGGGAAGAGCACGGCCGGAATATCTTAAGCGTAATAATCGATAATACGGATATGCTTCTTTGCGCTGAGGATTTAGGCGTGATACCAAAAGCATGCACGGATACTTTATTCAGCCTGGGGATCCCGGGCAATGATGTCCAGCGCTGGGTGAAGGATTGGAATATAAAACATGATTTTCTCCTGTCTAAGGAATACCGCGAGCTCTCCGTGGCGATGCTCTCCACGCACGATACTACTAACTGGCCGGCCTGGTGGGAGAATGAAGCAGGCACGGTTGATGAAGGCCTCTTTATCAGGAAATGCTCTGACCATCGCGGGATAGATTTTAACCGTATCCGGGATAAGCTTTTTGATCCAACGCGTTCCGGCCACGGCAGGCTGCGTTGGCTGGATAGTATTGATTCGGTGGATAAATTAGTTTCGATTTTGGCTAGAAAAAAACAGGATCTGGGTGATTTTATAGATCTATACCAGAATTCTTACCGCGAGAAAGAAAAACTCTGGCTGCATTTTCATATCAAGGGTGCAATGAGGGAAGGATCTGACAGGGAGATGATGCAGGCGGCATTGAAGATCAGCCTGGATTCCTGCGCCATATTTTGTATAAATACGGTATTTGACTGGCTCTATTTGGGAGACATCCTCAAATGCGACCCCTATGAATATAGAATAAATACCCCCGGCACGGTCAGCGATAAAAACTGGTCTTTAACCATCCCGCTCCCCCTTGAGAAATTGATGAAAGATAAAATCTGTACCGGGATCAAAAAAATGATCTCCGCTTCTAAAAGAGCGTAACCTTTATTCATGAAAAAACTCAAACCAACCCCCAAGGCAGTTATTTTTGATATGGACGGAGTGATCGTAGATTCCATGCCATATCATTTTCTGGCCTGGTATGAAGCGCTCAGGCCTTATGGCGCCAGGGTAACCTGTTTTGATGTCTATTCCAAAGAAGGCGAGCGCTGGGAGAAATCGCTGAAGAGTTTTTTACGCCGGGAAAATATAGAGCCGACAAAAAAAGTATTGAATGAGATTTTCTTATTGCGCCAGAAAATATTCAGGAAATATTTTAAAAGGTATATTTTTAAAGGGGCGGAAGATTTGCTGGTCTGTTTAAATAAAAAAGGCTATCTCCTGGGGTTAGTCACCGGCAGCCCTACCAAAGAGATAGAAAAGATTTTATCCAGCGATATGCTCGGTCTATTTGATTGTGTTATCGCCGGAGACCATGTCAAGAGAGGCAAGCCCCATCCCGAGCCATATTTAAAGGCAGCTGCCTGTTTAGGGCTCAGGCCAAAAGATTGCGTAGTGGTAGAGAACGCCCCTTACGGAATTGAATCGGCAAAAAAAGCAGGGATGTTTTGTTTTGCCGTGACCACCAGCCTCCCCAAAGAATACCTCCGAAAAGCAGACATAGTCGTTGATAAATTAGAACAAATCACCGGAATAATCGACAAGAGTTGCAAGATATAACAAGAGGCAAAATATAAATGTCAGTCATACAGGGGCAGGAATTCTATATTTCAAAGCGCATGGGAAGGGCGATCATGGATTATAAGATGCTCTCCGAAGGCGACAGGATCGCGGTCGCTGTATCAGGCGGCAAAGACAGCCTAACACTCTTACGTGTTTTAAATGACCGCAGGACTTTTGTCCCTATTAAATATGAAATCCTGGCAGTGCACATCGATTTAGGTTACCCGCGCTCTTTCGCCAAGCCGCTGGTGAAATATTTTAAAGAGCTCGGCGTTAATTATCATATAGAAAAAGTGGATGTGTTAAAGAAAACTAAGCGTAAAGATATCTCCTGTTTTTGGTGCTCTTGGAACAGGAGGAAAGCCCTATTTGAAACGGCAAATCGTTTCGGCTGCACTAAGGTCGCCCTCGGCCATCACAAGGATGATGTTATAGAAACGATCCTCCTGAATTTATTTTTTCAGGGAGAGATTTCCGCGATGTCGCCAAAGCAGGAACTCTTCGGTGGCAAGATCACCCTGATCAGGCCTTTGGCCTATGTGGAAGAATATATGATCAAGCGCTTTGCTAAAGAGGAGAAGCTTCCCCATGATACCTGCAAATGCCCGAATTCTTTTACCTCCAACCGCACGAAGATGGGTAATATTATTAATGAGCTGAAGAAGGTCTGCCCGGACGTCAAAACAAACATCTTTAGAAGCGTCAAGCGCATTAAAAAAGATTATCTGCTTTAAAAAATAGAATAGAGTGCTATAATCAAATTTAAAGGAAAAGACAAATATGCTTTTATTCGCAGGTTTATTATTTTTGACGCTGGTCATAGTGATCATAATCGTAGTCTTAAAGATCTCCTCGCAGGTCAATGAGCGCTTGAACCAGATGAATGCCTCCCTGCAGGAAGCCAATAAGATCATCGGCCAGAATCTGGGTAACGCTACCAGCGTATTCGGTAATGTAAAAGAGCAATTGGGAAAGCTGGAGGCGACTAATAACCAGATACTGGAAGTAAGTAAAAATATCACCGGCCTTCAGGAACTCCTGCGCGCGCCTAAATTCAGAGGGCAGATGGGAGAAACGCTTCTGGAAAACCTCCTGGCCCAGGTTTTACCGCGGGAGCATTATTTGATACAGCACCGTTTCAGGACAGGCGATGCGGTAGATGCGGCAGTAAAACTGGGCGAACGCCTGGTCCCTGTTGACGCAAAATTCAGCCTTGAGAATTTCCAAAAAACCCTCCAGGCCCCGGACGAACAGACAAAGAGCGCATTCCGCAAAAAATTTATCCAGGATGTAAAGAACCGTGTTGATGAAGTAGCCGCAAAATATATCCTTCCCGAAGAGAACACCTATGATTTTGCTTTGATGTATATCCCCGCCGAGAATGTTTATTACGAGACGATCATTAAGGAAGATCTGCTTTCCTATTGCATGTCAAAGAAAGTCATCCCTGTTTCGCCGAATACCTTTTATGCATACTTACAGATAATCTGCCTAGGGCTAAAGGGTTTAAAGATCGAAGAGAACGCCAAGGGCATATTAAAAAACCTGAGCATGCTTACTTCCGAAATAACTAAATTCAAAGAGGAATTTGATGTTTTAGGCTCGCACCTCTCTAACGCCAATACCAAATACCTGGATAGCCAGAAGCGGCTGGATAGATTTTCCGATAAATTAATGAATATTCAGGATACAAAAGCCATAGATAAAAAATAGATGGTTTTGAATATTCGTGTTATCCCCAAGGCAAGCAGGAGCCTGGTTAAAGAAGAGGAAGGCCGTTTGAAAGTGTACCTGACAAGGCCTGCCCAGGATGGGCTTGCCAACGCGCAGCTGATAGAATTGCTGGCTGAACACCTTAAGGTAAAAAAATACCAGGTCCATATTGTTAAAGGCGAAAAATCCAAAAATAAACTTATCAGTATATCCGATGCCTGAAGCTACTACCGTCGTAAACAAAAAATATTATCAACCTTTTATCCAGGCGGGGGTAGCCTGTGTTTTTTCAAGCCGCCACTTAGAGAATATGTCTTTATTCTATGGCGATACGAAAAATTCGCTGGATAACCGCAATAATTTTTTGCGAGGGCTTGGTATTGATTACCGGCATTTAGTCTGCGCCCGTCAGGTCCATGGCAGCAGGATAAAATATGTAAAAGAAGAAGACTTAGGACGCGGTTCCTTGGCCTCCGCTGATTCAATACCTGATAGCGATGCCTTTATCACCGATAAAAAGAATTTGCCTTTAGCTATCTTTACCGCAGATTGTTTATCCGTATTTTTATACGACCCCAAGGTCAAGGCCATCGGTTTAATCCATGCGGGTTGGCGCAGCACCAAAGATGCCATTACAGAAAAAACAATACAGGCGATGAGAAAAACCTTTGGCACGCATCCGCAAGATTTATACGCGGGTTTTGGCCCGTCTATAAGGAGCTGTTGTTATGAGGTAGGCAGTGAATTCAGTAATTTATTTACTCATGGCCTTATTCGAAGAGAAAATTCTTATTACCTGGATTTAACAGGGATAAACAGGGAGCAACTCCTGAATTCCGGAGTAAAGGACGAATTTATATTTGATCCCGGAATTTGCACCTCCTGCAGGAATGAAGATTTCTTTTCTTTCCGCAATGAAGGAGCCTCTTGCGGCAGGATAATGTCGGTTGCAATACTTTCTTAAAAAATGATCCCAAAAGAAACAGCTGATTATTTACGCCATGCTTTTAAAAAAGGCAAGGTAGTCTGCCTGACCGGTGCCGGGATATCCGTTGAGAGCGGGATACCGGCATTCAGAGGCAAGGGCGGCTTATGGGAAAGATATGATCCGCAGGTTTACGCCAATAGCCAGGGCCTTACCGCTACTTTGAAGATGCGGCCGCAGGACCTGGGGAAGTTTATTATAGATTTTTATTCCGTGATTTTAAAAGCCCGTCCTAATCCGGCGCATCTTGCTCTTTCAGAGATGGAGAAAAAAGGCATCTTAAGCGGGATCATCACTCAGAATATAGACAATCTGCATGGCCAGGCAGGGAACCGTAATGTTGTTGAGCTGCACGGCAATGCCTTCAGGATAAGGTGTATGTCCTGCAAAAAGCTTATGACCCTGGAAAAAGATCGGCTCCAGGAAATGATAGAATCCCTGAAAGGTATCCGCCACTCCCGTATCAAGCTCTTGAAGGCGCTCTCCCGCTATTTTCCGCGCTGTAATTGCGGTTCGCGTTACCGTATCGATGTTGTTTTATTCGGGGAAATGCTTCCTCAGAAAGAACTGGCTTTGGCGTATAAACATTTAGACAACTGCGAAACACTTTTGATCATCGGTAGTTCTCTCGTGGTCTATCCGGTAGCGACGCTGCCTCTTTATGCCAAAGAAAAAGGCGCTAAATTAATCGAAATAAATAATGAGAAGAGTGCTTTATCGGATCTTTGCGATTACAGGATAAGGGGCAAGGTAAGCGAGGTCCTGCCCGAGATATTAAAGACGGTGGATGTTTGATAATATGCAGAAATACCGCCTGGAATTTATCTTGCACATTCAAAATATCCCGCAGGAGAGGATAGAAGATTCTATAGCGGATTTAGGGGAGGGTTTGGAGATCACCGATTGCCGGGAAGAATTAACCAGGGGGAAGAATCTCAAAATAAATATAAACGTGGAAGATCCCGCAATAGTATTAGATGCCTGCGCGCAGTTTGGGCGGATAAAATCAGTCAAGGTGGATGAAGAGGGGAGGGCCTGATGGCGAAGATATTAGTGATTTATTATTCCAGGAGCGGCAATACCAAAAAAATGGCTCAGGCTATTGTTAAAGGAATAGAAAAAGAAGGTACTACGGCAGTGCTAAAGGATGTCAAAGACGTAGAGGCGCGCGAATTATTGGATTATGCAGGGATAATCATCGGTTCCCCGACTTATTACGGGACGATGGCGGCAGAGATTAAAGCGCTTCTGGATGAATCGGTTGCCATCCATGGCAAACTTGAGGGTAAGGTAGGCGCGGCTTTCGCTTCCAGCGCAAATATCGGCGGCGGAAACGAAACCACCATTTTGGATATATTGAACGCCATGCTCATCCATGGCATGATTATCCGCGGCGATTCCCAGGGCGATCATTATGGCCCTGTCGCTATCGGCGCGCCGGATGCAAGAGCCACGGGAGAGTGTACGCGGCTAGGCGAAAGAGTGGCAAACCTGGTAAAAAACATATGCAAAACGTAATTTTTATTACCTGCGCGAACAATAAAGAAGCGGAGCATATCGCAGAGGCGTTAGTAAAGAATAGGCTGGCTGCCTGCGTAAATATTGTGGATAGAATAAAATCTGTCTTTTGGTGGCAGGGTAAGATCGACCGGGCAAAGGAAACGCTCCTTATCGTTAAATCCAAAAAATCTAATTTAGCCAAGATCATTAAGTTAGTCAAATCATTGCATAGTTACCAGGTGCCGGAGATTATTGCTCTGCCGATAAGCGGCGGATACAAACCTTATTTAGAGTGGATAGATGCTTCTCTTACCAGACTCACTTGATTACCTGAAGGCATTCCTGGGAGGCGTGGGCGTAAGTTTGACCCCTTGCATATACCCTCTTATACCGATAACTGCCGGATATATCGGGGCAAATAGCGCCGGCTCTAAATTTAAAGGCTTCATTTTCAGCCTGGTTTATGTTACGGGGATCGCGGTTACTTATTCGATATTAGGGATACTGGCGGCTTTGACCGGAACGATCTTTGGCAAGTTTAGCGCGCATCCCCTGACATACCTCTGCGTCGGTATTATAATTATTTTATTTGGGCTCTCCATGCTGGATTTGATCACAATACCGTTCTTCAATGCGGCTAAAGCGCACCAGCAGAAAAAACAAAGTTATCTTTCTATGTTTTTATTCGGCTTAAGCTCAGGGCTGGTAGTTTCTCCGTGCCTGAGCCCGGTGCTCGGCTCGATATTGCTCTATTTGGCTACCAAGAAAAATTTATTATATGGCGCTACCCTTCTTCTGAGCTTTGCTTACGGCATGGGCTTGATTTTAATTCTCATAGGGACCTTTAGCGCTTTATTAGTCAACTTGCCCAAGTCAGGCAGATGGATGCTCTATATAAAAAGATTTTGTGCATTCGTTTTACTCATCATCGGCTTATATTTTGTTTTTACCGGCATAAGGAGATTATTATTATGAAGCTTCTTAAAGGGATATCTTTGGTTATTTTTATGTTATCTATGAGCTGCGCGCTGGCCAACTGCGCCCGGGCCCAGCAGGAAATGGTTGGCATGGCCGCGCCTGATTTCCGATTACAGGATATCCAGGGCAATACCGTTACTTTAAGCAGCTATAAAAATAAAGAGCCTGTGCTTTTGTTTTTTTGGACTACCTGGTGCGCCCATTGTGAAAGCGAAGTAGGGTTATTGAATGAGAAATATGCGGGTTTAACAGGGGAAGGGCTGGAGGTATTGTCTATAAACGTCGGGGAAAGTGAAGGCCTGGTGCGGGATTTCATCAGGGGCCGCTATCTGGCCTATCGGATCCTCCTGGATCAGAATGAGAACGTAGCAAGATCTTACGGAGTTACGGGCGTGCCTACTTATATCCTCATAAATAGAAAAGGCAGTATTATTTTTCAGGATAGTTATTTCCCGCAGGAACAATACAAGGATTCCTTAGCAAAATAAAAAAATGAGCGTATCTTTATTGCTGGATTTATATGAACTGACTATGGGGCAGAGTTATTTTATTTATAGAAGGGATACCCTTGCCACCTTCGATCTATTTATCAGGGAGCTGCCTGTGAACCGCGGGTATCTGGTTGCCTGCGGCCTCGAAGACATATTAAGCTACATAAAAAATTTACGCTTTAGCCAGGACGATATTGGATACTTAAGAAAACAGGGGTTATTCTCCGAGGATTTTCTTGAATATTTATCCGGTTTTAAATTCAAAGGCGATATCTGGGCGATGCCCGAGGGGACGATATTTTTTGCCAATGAGCCGGTAATACGCGTTACCGCATCCATTATCGAAGCCCAGATCGTTGAGAGTTTTCTTTTGAACACCGTAAATTTACAGACGATGATCGCCAGTAAAGCCTCGCGCATTGTCTCTGCTGCCGGAGGCAGAAAAGTCTATGACTTTGCTTTACGCCGGACGCACGGCTCGGAAGCGGGAGTGAAAGTAGCGCGTTCTTCCTATATCGCGGGCTTTAGCGGTACTTCCTGCGTATTGGCGGGGAAAATTTATAAGATTCCCATCGCAGGGACAATGGCGCATTCGTTTATAATGTCCTTTAAACAGGAGATAGACAGCTTTTTGGCCTACAGCACTATTTTCCCCGATAGGAGCACACTTTTGGTAGATACCTATGACACTAAGAAAGGTATCGAGAATGCGATCACAATAGGCTTGTACCTGAAGGAGAAGGGATATCGCCTGCAGGGTATAAGGTTAGATAGCGGCGATATCACGGAATTATCTAAATTAGCCAGGAGGATGTTCGATAGGGCAGGATTGGATTATGTCAAAATATTTGCCAGCGGAAATCTTGATGAATTCAAGATAAAAGATTTACTGGATAAAGGTGCGAAGGTGGATAATTTTGGCGTAGGAACAAATATGGGCGCTAGTATCGATGCCCCGTGTTTGGATGTGATCTATAAGTTAAGTGAAGTCACCGATGAATCCGGTAATTTTTTAGCTACCATGAAACTAAGTAAACATAAGGTTACTTATCCCGGGAGAAAACAGGTTTTCAGGCTTCAGGACAAATACGGGAAGTTTAAGCATGACATTTTAGGTTTAGAGAAAGAAAAGGTAGGCGGCAAGCCCTTGTTGGTAAAAGTCGTAGACAAAGGAAGGATCATCTATAAGTTGCCCGGCATAGAAAAAATAAAGGCGCATGTAAAAAATAATCTTTCCGGTTTCCCAGAAGATCTAAAAAGAGTGAATCCAAAATTAAAATACAGCGTAGTGATCAGCCCGCGTTTAAAAAAATTAAAACAGGGCCTTACGAGCCGTTTAGAAAAGAGCCAGTAGATGGATAAGAAAATAGAAACCCTGGTTAAAAATTGGCAAAAAAGGAATATCCAGGGCCTTTATTGCGGTAATAAGGCTAAGGCAAAAGAGGAGATCCTGAAGATAATCCCTAAATCCGGCAGCATCGGGTTCTCCGGTTCAGTGACCATTACCGAATTAGGCCTGGCGGATGAGCTGGAATCCCGCGGGAATAAAGTATTCAATCAGTACAAAAGCGGCATAACCCAGGGCGAGAACCTGGAGCTAAGGAAACTTGGCAGTCAGGCAGATTATTATCTGGCCAGTGCCAACGCTATCTCGGAAAAAGGCGAGCTCGTTTTCTTCAGCGCCTACGGGAACCGCATTGCCGGGATCTCCTATGCCAAGAATGTGATTGTGGTGGCAGGCATAAATAAGATCACCGCGACAGTCGATGAGGCACTTTCGCGCGCCAGGGAATATGCCACCCCGCTTAATTGCAAGCGGCTCAATTGGAATACGCCCTGTTTTAAAGATGGTGTCTGCCACAGGGAAATTTGCCTCTTTCCGGAATATAAAAGAATGTGCTGTCAGATCCTGATTATCGAGGCAGAGGTTATACCGGAGAGATTAAAAGTGGTTTTAGTGGGCGAGAAATTAGGATTCTAAAGAAAGGAAAGATATGTTCGATAAGATGAAACAGTTGATGGAGATGCAGAAGAAGATGCAGGAAGTCAAGCGCGAACTGGATAATATCAATTTTGATATCACGAGCTCCGACGGCCTGATAAAGATTACTATGAACGGTGCGCAGGAGGTAAAAGAGGTAGGCCTCCAGGCCCCGGTAGAGGGGTTGGATAAAGTTCGGCTTGAGAAAGCAATAAAAGACGCGTATAATAGAGCAATTAAACGCTCGCACGACCTGGCCGCGGAGAAAATGAAGAATGTCACCGGATTTAATTTACCGGGTTTTTAAAATACAATGGAAAAACAAAAAAATTTCTATCAAGTCGTAGAAGAGATATGCGTAGAAGACCCGCGTTATAAGGCGGATGCTTATGAATTTGTGCTGCAGGCCCTGCATTTTACTCAAGGTAAATTAAAAAAAGAGGGGCATGTTACAGGCAAAGAGCTTTTGGGAGGCACGCGCGATTTTGTTATCGAACAATACGGCCCGATGGCAAAGACGGTTTTAAACTATTGGGGCGTTACTAAAACGCAGGATTTTGGCAATATCGTCTTTAATATGATCGGCAGGCAGCTTCTCTCCAAAACCGAAAGCGATTCCCTCGGCGACTTCAATGATGTCTACGATTTCGATTCGGTCTTCGGCAATGTTTTACGCGATACCGTAAAAGATATACAATAATATGCTTACCCAGAAAATCAATCAACTCTTGAAAAGCAGGGAATTTATCAGTGTGGCTACCTGCGATTTCAACGGCAGGCCCAATGCCGTGCCTAAATTCCTTTTAAAGGCCGAAGATAATTTTATTTATCTGGTGGACTACACTATCGGCAGGACATGGGAGAATTTAAAAGTAAATCCCAGGGTTTCTCTGTCCCTTACGGATAAGGATAACCTTACGGGTTATCAGGTAAACGGCTCTGTGCAGATAGTAGATAGCGGGCCGGTATATGAAGAAATAGTGGATGAATTAGAAAGAAGAAAAGTCAGCCTTTCTGTCGAACGTATTATCGAAGGGATCCATCAGGAAAAAACACATGAGAGTTTTGAACTGGCAATGCACCAGAAGTTTGTCGTATTCAAAGTTAAAATAGAAGAGATAGTCGAAGTTGCTCCCAGCGGCGCCTTGAAGAGAGAGAAAGTATGATGAGACTGACAGGCCTGGCTACAGGTATCGGCAGCCTGCCGCACAAAGATGCAGATAAAGCAGTAGATTTGATTTTTCGTTCCTGCCCGCAGATCCCTTTTTGGCCGCAATTGCCGAAGCGGGATATGCGTGAGGGTATGGTCGCTCAATTCGCTGAAGGCCTGCCTGTCCCGCAGCCGCCTGGCATCCAACCTATTTCTTTAGAAGGCTTTTACGAAAAAATCATCAGTGAAGATATCGATTATTTCAAAATTACTCCGGATTACGCTGCCGGCTTATATGCATTCAAAGATAGGCTTAAAAAAGATCCGGGGTTATTGAAAAATATAGAATTTATTAAATGCCATATTACCGGGCCGTTTACCTGTGCCGCAGGTATTAAAGACGAAGAAGGAAAGGCTTATTTGCATGACCCGGTATTTATGCAGGCCATTATAAAAGGCCTAGCTATGAAAGCCCTATGGCAGATGAAATTTTTTAAAGAGTTCGATAAAAAGATGATCGTGTTTATCGACGAGCCGTATCTGGGCTGTTTTGGCTCCGCCTATACTCCTGTAAACCGCGAAGACGTGGTAGCGGGCCTATCGGAATTGACGCAGGGCATTAAATCAAGAGATGTCCTGACAGGAGTACACTGCTGCGGCAATACCGACTGGTCGATATTTACGGATATCAAGACTTTGGATATCATTAATTTCGACGCTTTTGGTTTCCTGGATAAGTTTGTGCTTTACGCGGACAATTTAAAAGGTTTTTTAAAGCGTGACGGTATTATCTGCTGGGGGGTAGTGCCGACAAGCGAGTTTTCAGATTCTCAAACGCCGCTTTTATTGATAGACAAGATTAAAGAGGGTATTAATATATTAATCAAAAAGGGAGTAGACCGCAATTTGATAGAAGAGAACCTTATTTTAAGCCCCAGCTGCGGTATGGGCAGCCTTGAGCCCGAAAAATCAGAGAAGATACTCAAACTTCTTTCCGAAACCTCCCAGATAGCCCAAAAATAAATTATTTGACAAAAGGCATTAAAAGTTATATTATAGGAAATCGCTTTTTTTAACCCAAGAGGAGTACTTAAGAAGATGAAAGAAATACGCATTCACGCCCGCGCAGGACAGGGGGCGATCACAACCGCAGCCTTATTAGGTTATGTTTATTTTTTAGAAGGGCAGTATCCTTATGCTTTTCCCCATTTTGGCGCAGCCAGGATGGGGGCGCCCATGAATGCCTTTGTGCGCGTAGACTCAAAACCCGTGCGTTTAAGAAGCCAGATCTATGAACCGGATTATGTGATCGTGGTGGATGCCACATTGATGCGCGGATTCAATTGCTTCTCGGGCTTGAAAGATAATGGCATTGCTATCATAAATGAAAGAGAAGGAGTGGAAATCCCTAAGCTTTCGGTGCGCCAGAAGGTATTCAGCCTTCCGGCTAATGATATTGCCTTGAAACACATCGGCAGGCCGTTGGGTAACACTGCTTTATTGGGCGCATATGCTGCGGCGACCAAAGAGATCGATCTGCAGCATTTGATCGAAGCGATAAAAAAGAGGTTTTCCGGTAAGGCGCAGGAAGCAAATATAAAGAGCGCCCAAGAGGGTTTCGACTTTATAAAAAATAAACTTTGAGGAGTAAAATAGCATGTTTGGCCCTTTAATATCAAAACCAGCTACGAGCAAGAAGAATAAGACAGGTTCCTGGCGCGTTGAGTCAAGGCCGAAATTCCTGCAGAAGAATTGCATTGCCTGCAAGATGTGCCTTTTAGTCTGCCCCGAAGGCTGCATCTCGGGGGAAGAAAAGAATACCTATCATAGCGATTATACCTATTGTAAGGGGTGCGGCCTTTGCGCGATGATTTGCCCCAAGAAAGATATCGAAATGGTAAAAGAAGATACCAAAGGAACAGAAGAATGAAAGAATTTTTAGAAGGTTCAAAAGCAGTAGCCGAAATAGTAAAATTGTGTAAACCCGGGGTCATTTCCGCATACCCGATTACTCCTCAAACGCACATCGTCGAAGAATTAGCGCAGATGGTAGCTAACAGGGAGCTTAATTCGCAGTTCATTAATGTAGAGTCGGAGCATTCTGCAGCTTCGGTAGTCTTGGGTGCGGTTGCAGGCGGAGTGCGCGCCTATACTGCTACCAGTTCCCAGGGGCTATTTTATATGGCAGAAGTGCTTTTTAATATTGCCGGCATGCGCTTACCTTTAGTAATGGCCTGCGCCAACCGCGCGATCTCAGCTCCGATTAATATCTGGAATGACCAGCAGGATTCGGTATCCCTGCGTGATTGCGGCTGGATTCAACTTTTTGCCGAGGATATCCAGGAGGCAGCGGACCTGCATCTGATAGCCTATAAATTGACAGAAGATAAATCAATTATGCTCCCGGTAATGGTATGCATGGATGGTTTTATCCTTACCCACGGCATAGAAACCGTGGATATGCCTTCTCAGGAACAAGTGGATAAATTCCTGCCGGCCTACAAGCCTTTATATAAACTTGATCCCGAAAATCCCATTACCATGGGGCCTTTGGTTGACCCGGTATATTATATGGAGGCGCGTTACGCAATCCAGGAGACGATGGTCAAAAACGTTTTAACATTGATCCCAAAAATTACTGCTGATTTCTCTAAAGTATTCGGCCGGGCTTATAACGGGCTGGTTGAGGAATACCGCACTAAAGACGCAGAAAGGGTGATTTTAGCTATGGGCTCTGTCTGCGGCACCATCAAAGAAGTCATAGATGAATTAAGGGCAAAAGGCAAAAAGGTGGGGTTACTTAAATTGACTGCTTACCGTCCATTCCCCGTCCAGGAAATTTACGAAGCCTTAAAAGATATCCCTAAAGTAGCGGTCTTAGACCGGGCTTTGTCCTTAGGCTCTTATGCGCCGTTGGCATCTGAGACCAAGGCAGTCTTTTTCGGCAAGAAGAAAAAACCCGAGGTGATCAGTAGCTTCGTCGTAGGTTTAGGCGGCCGTGATATTACCAAGGATTCCATAAAAGAAATTTTCCGCCTTCTTACCGCTAAGGAGAGGGCTTGCGAATTCATTGATTTAAAACCCGAACTTTTAAAGGAGAATTATGAGTAAAGAATTATTTGTCTCCGGGCATACTGCTTGTGCTGGTTGCGGCCAGTCATTAGCAGCGCGGTTGGTCCTTGAAGCAGCCGGCCCGAATACGATCATAGTGAATAATACCGGATGCCTTGAAGTATTTTCTACTGCTTATCCGATGACTGCCTGGAATGTCCCTTTTATACATTCCTTATTTGAGAACGCGGCAGCAGTTGCTTCAGGAGTAGAGGGGGCGTTGAAATATTTAGGCACGAAAGACAAAATCAATATCATTGCGCAGGGCGGAGATGGCGGCACTGCGGATATCGGCCTTCAGGCATTATCAGGCATGTTGGAACGCGGCCATGATATTTTGTATGTTTGTTACGATAACGAAGCGTATATGAATACAGGTATTCAACGTAGCGGCCTGACACCTTTTGATACCAATACTACTACCAGCCCCGTAGGAGATGTTTCGATGGGGAATGTCCGTCCCAAAAAACCTTTACCCGAGATCGCCCTTGCCCACGGCATACCTTACGTGGCTACGGCTTCCGTAGGATTCCCGCAGGATCTCCAGCGTAAAGTGAAAAAAGCACTCTCCATAAAGGGACCGAAATATATGCAGATCCATGTGCCCTGCCCTCTAGGCTGGCGCCATGAGTCATCGCTTACTATTACAGTAGGAAAGCTGGCGGTTGATACCGGCCTCTATCCTTTGATTGAATTCGAAAATGGCGTATTAAACCGTAAGCAGATCACACCGAAACCGGTGGAAGAGTACCTTAAAGTCCAGGGAAGATACAAACACCTGCTAAATAAACCTGAAGAGATCAAAAAGATTCAGGACATAGCAGATAATAATATAAAGAAATACGGCCTCAAAGTAGAAACCCAGCAGGTAAGTTAAAAAAAGGGGGTAAAACCATGGGAAAACAGGCGAGAGCGATCGTGGATTTGAGCTTGAAGGATCTGGTCAAGGATTTGAATAAAGCTTACGCAGATGAATGGTTGGCGTTTTACCTTTATTGGTATATGGCGCAGATCGTTTCCGGCAAAGCATATGAGGATATACAGGAGTTTTTAAACAAGCTCGCTAAAGATGAATTAGAGCATGCAGGCGAGATCGCGGATCTAATCCTTAAGTTAGGCGATGTGCCGATAGCTAATCCGATGGAATTGGAGAAGCATGCCAACGCACCATATATGATGCCGCCGAAGAATACCGCGGATATCAACAGGATCATCCGCATAGTCACAGAGGCAGAGGCAACGGCAATCGAGGTGTACAATAAAATCGCTAAAAAGACTTTGGGCAAGGATCATGTTACCTATCAGTTGGTAACGCATATATTGTCTGAAGAGGTTGATCACGAAGAGATTTTTGAGAACCTATTAGAGAGGTAATAGGAGGGATTTATGGCTAAGGTAACTGTTGATGTTTCAACATGCGTAGGATGCGGTTTATGCGAACAATCTTGTCCTGAGGTCTTTGAGATCCAGGGCGATGGCATTGCCCATGTCAAGACGCAGGTTTGTACCCAGCATAATTTAGCTGAAGTGGCGGAACAGTGCCCCGTGAATGCTATTAAGGTGAGCTAGTTATTTAGAGAGCGCCTTTTTTTCCAGTTCGCCGGCAAATTTAATAAAGGATTCCTGCTTCTTTTGCTGCAGTAAGTTTTGAGTGAAATCTTTCTTTTCGGTTTCGAATTTTTTATTATCCGGTTCTACTTTAGATTTCAGTTTGATGATATAAAACCCCGCCGGTATCGCAATAACCTCGCTAAATTCATTTTCTTTTAATTTTCTTGCGGCCGTCCATAGATTATCCGATGCGCCGATGCCTTCTATATAGGTGCCATATTTAAATAATTCGGTGGAGGATGATTTTAAGCCGTATTCCTTGGCCGCTTTGGAAAAATCTGCGCTCCTGCGGTCTTTTTTACGTTTTTCTTTCAACTTTTTCAGGCACGCTTCGATTTTTTCCTTGGCAATTCCCGTAGATTTATCCTTGATGAGCGCATCTTTTACCTTTTCTTTTATGCTTGCGAATTCCGGTATGTAGGTGTCTTTCTTTTCTTTGACCTTCAAGACATAGTAATTTTTATCCATCTGTAAAGCCGGCAGGACTTCATTAGCCTTTGCCTTGGAGAGCATAGCCGCTAATTGCGGTGACCAGCCAATGCCGGGGACAGGGTCTGTTTGGGCAAATAAACCGGTTTCTTTGAGCGCGGTATTAAGTTCCTTGGCTAGTTTTTTGAAATCTTCTTTTTTGTTCAGGCGGGAAATGATATTTTTTGTTTTTTCCTCCGAGTCTAAAATCGTGTATTCTATATTGAAAGAAATAGGCTGTTTGAATTTAAATGAGTTTTTCGAAAAGTATTCTTTGATCTCTGTTTCAGGAGCAGTTATGTTTTTGGTGAAATCTGACGGGATACCGGCTATATAGTTTATGCTTACCTGTGCGTTTGCTTTTATATAGTTCTCTTTGACCTCCGTTTCATCTATCTTGACGTTAGCGGTGACTTCCTGGTAAAGCTTCTGTAGCATGAGATTCTGGCGGGTCTGTTCTTCGAATACGCGCGGCTGGGTCCGGAAGACATAGTGCAGCGTTTCAGAATAGATGCGGTTATCGAATTGCCCGTTTTTATTTTTAAAAAAAGGATAACTTTCTATTAAGGTGACTACCTCTTTATCGGTTACTTTGATCTTGTGTTTTTTGGCTTCGGCCAGCAGCATGAGCCTCTCCCAGGCCTGCGATTCCAGGTTCAGTTGTTTCTGTATTTGGGCGAGATTATCCCCGAATTGCATGATCGCCTGGTTTTTTGTCGCTTCCAGCGCGTCATTGTAATCTAACGGCGAGATCGTTTTACCAAAGATCTTGCCTGAGATCATGGCCTTATCTTTATCGCGTATCGCCCCTCCAAAGCCCCAGAGGACAAATGCGGGGACGATCAGTATCGCCAGGACAATCCATATTTTTTTTGCGGTTTTTTTGTTGCGTAGTTTCTTAAGCATCTTATCTCCTCTTGTAGTTTCGTCAAATGTAGAAGCTATTATAGTCTAAATTTTGGAGATTGCAATTATAAAATGAGCCAAATTTTTACTTTACAAAATATCATTAACTCGCTATAATAAATCCTCGTGTTGGAGAAGCCCGTTAGGCTCAGAAAAACCAGGGCAAAAGAATAGATTAAGAGGATAACTGATCATGAAAGATAAGGTATTAAAATTAGGCTTGCCAAAGGGCAGCCTTCAGGAAGCGACATTCAAGATGTTCCGGAAGGCAGGTTTTAACGTATCCCTGCCGAGCGAACGTTCTTATTTTCCGTCGATAGATGACCCTATGATCGAACCGGTATTATTGCGCGCCCAGGAGATGTCCCGTTATGTCCAGGATGGCGCGTTAGATTGCGGGATTACCGGCGCGGACTGGATACTGGAGAATAGGTCCGATGTGGTCAAGGTTACTGACCTGATTTACGCCAAGCAGAGCTTAAATAAAGTAAGGTGGGTGTTGGCTGTCCCGGAATGCTCGGGTATAAAATCGATAAAGGGCTTAAATGGCAAGCGCATTGCCACAGAATTAGTTAATGTTACCAAGAGTTATTTTAAGAAAAACAAAGTCAAAATAGATGTAGAGTTCAGCTGGGGCGCAACCGAGGTAAAGGTCAGCGCCGGCCTGGTGGATGCAATTGTGGAATTAACCGAAACCGGCCGCAGCCTCCGGGCGAATAAGCTGGCGGAGATAGCTACTATTTGTGAGTCCACGACCCAATTTATCGCTAATAAAAGCGCGTATAAAGATAGCTGGAAGAAGAATAAGATAGAGGAGATCGCCCTTTTATTGAAGGGCGCGATAGCCGCGGAAGAAAAAGTAGGATTAAAGATGAATGTCAGAAAGAAAGACTTAAAAAGCATCCTTAGCCTTCTGCCTGCATTAAGAAGGCCTACTATCTCCGGCCTCTCCGAAGAAGGCTGGCTTGCCGTCGAGACAGTGATCGACGAAAAGGTCGTGCGGACTTTGATTCCCGGATTGAAAAATGCGGGAGCCACAGGAATCATAGAATACCCGTTGAATAAAGTGATACATTAACAAGGGGAGTATTAGATGCCTTGCGGTAAAAAAAGAAAAAGAAGAAAGATCCGGACGCATAAAAGAAAAAAGATGCGCCGTCGTCTTCGCCACTTGAAGAAGAGAGCCTGGGGTTAATTTAAAAGCAAGCCAGGGCTGTCTCCTATAATAAAATATCCATAGATCATAATCATGACTTCTCAGTCGAAAAGATGGGTAAAAGGGCTTTTCTTATGTTTCTTAGCTCTTTTAATAATACATCCGAGAGCCGCTGCTTTCGATAAAAAGTCGTCTTACGCATTAAGCCACTATATCATGGCGGTAATGTATGATGACCTCGGCCAGATAGATAAGGCTATCGAAGAATACAAGGCAGCCCTCAAAGCAGATTCTAAAAGTTCGGCTATCCATCTAAACCTCGCGGTAAGTTATTTAAAAAACAGTAATTTTACCGAAGCGACCAAGGAATTAGATAGTGTAATCAAGCTTGATCCGGATGCAGTAGAGCCGCACGCCATATTAGCGCTCCTTTATGCCGCGCAGAATAAGACAGACCTTGCCACCAGCGAGTATGAACTAGCACTCAAGAACGCCTCAAAGCTAGAACCCAAGAATGTCAATATTTATAAGACTTTAGGTCTGATATATCTGCGGCAGAAGAACCTGCAAGCCGCAGAAGGTACTTATAATTTGATACTTAAGCTTTCGCCTAATGATGCGGAAGCGCATTTTTACCTGGGCAGCGTCTATTTTGAAAGTAAAAATAGAGATAAGGCAGTCGTAGAGCTGAAGAAGGCATTGGAATTAAAGCCGGATTATGCCGAGGCATTGAATTATCTGGGATACCTGTATGTAGAAGAGAATAAGAACCTGGAGCAGGCGGAGTTGATGATAAAAAAGGCCCTGGAGATAGACCCTAATAATGGCGCTTATGTCGACAGCCTGGGTTGGCTCTATTTCAGGAAAGGCAAAGTACAAGAAGCCATCAAAGAACTCGAGAAGGCCAGCGGTTTATTGGAAGACCCGGCTATCCACGAACATTTAGGAGAAGCTTATTTTAAAATAGGCGATATAGAAAAAGCAAAGATAAGCTGGCAGAACTCGCTTAAATTAGATTCGAATCAGGAAAAAATCAAAGATAAGCTGGAGAAATTAAATAAGAAATAAAATGCAGTATAGCGATAAAGAAATAAAAGAGCTAGAAGGGAAGGCGAAGCAGATACGCCGGCTGATCGTCCAGATGCTGGCTAAGGCAAAATCCGGCCATCCGGGCGGAAGCCTTTCCGCGACGGATTTGATCACTGTTTTATATTCTAAAATATTGCGGCACAATCCGCAGGATCCTTCCTGGCTTGACCGGGACAGGTTCCATCTTTCTAAAGGGCATTGTTGCCCGCTTTTATATGCGGTATTGGCTGAATCGGGTTATTTCAATATTGAAAAGCTCTGGACATTAAGGCAGTTAGGCTCTATGTTGCAGGGGCATCCGGACAGGCGCACTCCCGGCATTGAAGTAGCGTCGGGTTCTTTGGGCCAGGGGCTCTCTGTTGCTTTGGGGATGAGCCTTAATGCAAGGCTTGATAAGAAAGATTACCGCGTCTATTGTCTTATGGGGGACGGCGAAACGCAGGAAGGTAATATCTGGGAAGCGGCAATGGCCGCAAGCCACTATAAGTGCGACAATTTATGCGCGATATTAGACCGTAACGGTTTCCAGATCGACGGAAAAACAAAGGATATTATAAGCCTGGAACCGGTTGTTGCCAAATGGCAGGCTTTCGGCTGGCACACAATAGAAATAGACGGGCACAACATAAAAGAGATCTTATCCAGTTATGAAGAGGCAAAGACCGTAAAAGGAAAACCTACGATAATCATCGCCCACACCATAAAAGGCAAGGGTGTTTCTTTTATGGAAAATGTTTTGGATTTTCACGGCCGCGCGCCCACAGAAGAAGAAACCCGGATTGCGCTAGAGGAGTTAAAGTAGTATGGCTGAACTTTTATACCAGAGAGATGTATACGGCCAGACGTTGATTGAATTGGGCAAGGTAAATAAAGACATAGTGGTCTTAGATGCAGATCTATCCACTTCAACGCGGACAAGCATGTTCGCGAAACAATTCCCCGAGAGATTCTTTAATTTTGGCGTGGCGGAGCAGAATATGATGGCTACTGCTGCGGGTTTTGCCAGTTGCGGTAAAACAGTATTTGTTTCTACGTTTGCCATGTTTGCCTCGGGTAGGGCCTGGGACCAGGTAAGAAATACCGTAAGTTACAATAATTTTAATGTAAAGATAGTGGCGACGCACGCCGGCATTACCGTCGGCCCGGATGGCGCCAGCCATCAGGCGCTGGAAGATATTGCGCTGATGCGCGCCATTCCGAATATGAATATCATCGTTCCCTGTGACGCTCCGCAGACCCGCGAGGCAATAATAGTCGCCAGCAATACAAAAGGGCCTTTTTATATCCGCCTGGGAAGATCTAAAATAGCCACCATTGAAAATAAGGGCGAATTTAAATTAGGCAAGCCTCAGGTTTTAAGCGAAGGCAAAGATATTACTATCATCGCCTGCGGGATCATGGTCAATGAAGCGCTTCTGGCAGTAAAGTGCCTCGCCGGAAAAGGTATTTCGGCGCGCCTGATTAACGTGCATAGTATCAGGCCCCTGGATAAAGAGATTATATTGGAAGCAGCTAAACAAACACGCGGCATTATCGTCTGCGAAGAGCATACAGTCATCGGAGGCCTGGCCTCTGCTATCGATGAGATAGTGGCGGAAAATCATCCTACCAAGGTCATTCGCGTCGGCATAAGAAATAGATTTGGCCAGTCCGGAGAGCCGGCTGAGCTTTTGAAAGAATACAAGCTCAGCTGTGCGGATATAGAAAGGGCAGCCGTAAGCCTCGTTTCTTAAGTGGATAGTTTAATCGTTAACTCCTACGCCAAATTAAATCTTTTCCTCTCGGTTCTCAATCTCCGTCCGGATAATTACCATAATATAGAAACTATATTCGAGCGGATAAGCCTTTTTGATAAAATAACCCTTAAAAAGCGCCGCGACAATAAAATCAGGATAATTTCCAGTTCTGCCGGCCTGCCCAAAGATAGCTCAAATCTTGCTTACCGCAGCGCTAAATTAATACAGGATAAATTCGGTATTGACAGCGGAGTCGATATCAAGATCATAAAGCGTATCCCCATAGGCGCAGGCTTAGGCGGCGGTTCAAGCGATGCCGCGGGTGTTTTAACAGGGTTAAATAAGCTTTGGAGACTGGGACTTAAGCAAAAAGAGCTCGTTCAGCTTGCCGCAAAGATAGGCAGCGATGTTCCTTTTTTTATTTATGGGGTTTCTTTTGCCCAGGGGCTTGGCCGCGGAGAGAAGATCAAACCGCTCAAAACACTTGGGAATACAAAACTTTGGCATCTGTTGGTTGTCCCTAAAATAAAGGTTTCTACGCCCCTGATTTATAAGAAATGGGATGAGTATTTGCGATTGACAAAGCCAAGCTATGGTGTTAGAATACTGCCTCTGGCGTTAAAGAAGAAAGATGTTTCTTTGACAGGCAGGAGTTTGTTCAATAGCTTAGAAGAGATTACCACGAGATTATATCCTGAAGTAGGTCGCATCAGAGAGAAACTTGTCAATTTAGGCCTTAAAGCAGTCTTAATGTCCGGAAGCGGTCCGGCTGTTTTTGGTATCGTTGCTTCAAGAAGGGAGGCGGAGGCGTTACGTAACAGGCTTAAAAAAGAGTTTGGGTCGTGGCAAGTTTTTGTAGTAAGGACAGCTTGATTCCTCGAGGAGGACAGCAAGGAGGGTCGTAGAAATGGAGATAACCGAGGTCAGGATATTCGTTAAAGATTCGCCGGATAAGAAACTTAAGGCATACGCAACCGTAACTTTTGATAATGCTTTTGTGGTCAGGAATATTAAAGTCATTGAAGGCACAAGCGGCTTATTTATCGCTATGCCTTCCCGGAAGGTCAGACAACCCTGCCCAAAGTGTAATTTTAAAAATGAATTGCGCGCCAAATATTGCAATCAGTGCGGAGCACAGTTGCCGTTTGTGAGCCGTCCAGTAGGCGAGGCAGGCGCTGCCGGAGCCCAATTAGAGCATAAAGATATCGCCCATCCTATAACGCAGTCCTTCAGGGAATATCTGCAAAAAAGAGTCTTAGAGGCTTACGAGCACGATAAGACAAAAGGTCCTGGCGTTTCCGGGCATGCTGATATAGAATAGAGAAAAATAGGGGAATTCATCTGCCCGGTAGTGTAATGGTAGCACATCAGAATTTGGGTCTGACTGTTGAGGTTCGAATCCTCACCGGGCAACAATAAATAACAGGAAAAAATGAAAAAAAATATCGCAGTAATAATTTTAGCAGCGGGCCGCGGCGAACGGATGAGATCTGCAAAGCCCAAGGTCTTGCATCCTGTCTGCGGCAGGCCGATGCTGGCATATGTTTTAGATCTGACCAGGGCCTTAAAAATAAAGAACCAAGTCATTGTTTTAGGCCACAAACATGAACAGGTCAGGAAAATCATCCCCTCCGGAATAAAGATAAGCATACAGAAGAAGCTTCTGGGCACGGCGGACGCAGTGAAAACCGCATTACGGCAATTAAGGAATTTTAAGGGGACAATACTTATCCTTTACGGCGATATCCCCTTATTAAAAAAAGAAGCAATCGGCAAATTATTAAAATACCACGTAGATAATAATCTGGATGCGACATTATTGACTGCCCAGTTGGATAAACCGTCGGGCTACGGCAGGATTTTAAGGGATCGATACGCCAGTATCTCCGGTATCGCCGAAGAGAAAGACGCCGATGATTTTCAAAAGGATATCAAAGAGATTAATACCGGCATTATCTGTTTTAATAAGGAAAGGTTGATTGCCGCCCTGAATAAGGTCCGGCCGAATAACCGTAAAAAAGAATATTATCTTACAGATACGATCGGGATACTTTATAAAAATAATTACCTTGTAGACGGCGTGCGGATTGCCGATATCAACGAGGCGCTGGGTATAAATTCGCGGCAGGACCTGGCCAAGGCAAATAGAATAATGCAGCAGAGGATCAATGAAGAGTTGATGAAAAAAGGCGTAGGTATAGTTGATCCGGATTCGGCATTCATCAGTTTTGGCACTCAGATAGGCGAAGACACCACTATTTATCCCTTTACAGTCATCGAAAGTAATGTTAAAATTGGAAAGTCTTGTTCAATCGGCCCCTTTGCCCATTTAAGAGAGGGTACGAGGCTGGGTAACGAGGTAGTCGCAGGTAATTTTCTGGAGATTGTCCGTTCCAGTATATCCTCAAAGACTTTTGCAAAGCATTTCTGTTATCTGGGCGATAGCCGCATAGGAAAATCGGTAAATATCGGCGCAGGCACGGTTACCGCTAATTTCGACGCCAATAAAAAGAGCTCTACGGTAATAAAGGACGGGGCTTGTATTGGTTCGGATACGATCTTAGTCGCGCCGGTTAAAGTCGGCAGGCGCGCTATCACCGGTGCCGGATCAGTATTAGCGAAAAAGGATGTCGGAGACGGAGAAATTGTCGTGGGTGTCCCGGCAAGGCCATTAACCAAGAAGAGGTAAAAGATAATGGATAAGATAGCTATATTAAGCGGGAATGCGCATCCGGAGTTAGCTAAGAATATCTGTAAGTATCTTAAGATCAAGCTTTCCGAAGCGTTGGTCTCGCGTTTTAGCGAGGGAGAGATACGCGTTAAAATTAACGAAAATGTCCGGGGCAAAGATGTATTTATCGTGCAGCCGACTTGCCCTCCTACGAATGATAACCTGATGGAGCTTTTGATTATAATCGATGCCCTTCGGAGGTCTTCCGCCCAGCGTATCACCGCGGTGATCCCTTATTTTGGTTATGCGCGCCAGGACCGCAAGGACCAGCCGCGCGTGCCGATTACAGCAAAACTGGTGGCAAATCTTTTGACTACTGCGGGCGCAAATAGGATACTGACTATCGATCTGCACGCCGGGCAAATCCAGGGGTTTTTTGATATCCCCGTAGACCATCTTTTTGCCGTAGGCGTATGCATGGATTATTTTTTAAAGATGAAAATGGATATCCAGGATTTAGTGGTTGTCTCTCCTGATGTAGGCGGCATAAAAATGGCCAGGGCTTATGCCAAGAGGTTTGGCGCAAGCCTTGCTATCATAGATAAGAGGCGGGAATCACCGGAAAAGACAGAGGCGATGCATATCTTAGGCGACGTAGAAAATAAGAATGCCATTATCGTTGATGACCTGCTTGCCACAGGCGGTTCTTTGATCGAGGCAGTCGAGGCCCTGAAGAAAGCCAAGGCCAAAACAATATACGCGGCAATCACGCACGGTGTTTTATCCGGTCCGGCGATAGAGCGCCTGGATAAATGTAAAGATTTAAAAGAGCTGGTGATTACTGATAGCATACCTTTGGAAGATCATAAAAAACATTCCAGGATCAAGGTATTGTCAGTAGCGGATCTTTTAGGCGAGGCGATCAAAAGGATTCATAACGAGGAATCAGTGAGTTCATTGTTCGATTAACAACCAATAGCTAGCGGAGTATACAAATGGAAGAGATATTATTAGACGTAGAAACAAGAGAAGAAATAGGCAGGGCCGATGTCAAGAATTTAAGGAAAAAAGGGTTTACTCCCGCTGTAATTTATGCGCAGGGTAAGGAAACTTTAGCGGTAAAAATATCCACGCATCAATTGATCAGCATGGTGCATCAGCATCGCCTGGAGAGCATGGTAGTCCACCTGAAACTCAAAGGCGATACAAAGAATAAGTCCAGGGCTTGCCTGATTAAAGAGATGCAGCATGACCCGGTTACCGGCAATATCGTCCACGTGGATTTTAATGAGATCTCTTTGACCAAGGCCATCAAGGTCAATGTGCCGGTAGTTGCAAAGGGCGAACCTGTGGGAGTAAAGCTCGAAGGTGGTTCATTAGAGCATATACTTTGGGAAGTGGAAGTCGAGTGTTTGCCTACGGATATACCCAAGGATATCGAAGTGGATGTCAGCCAGTTAAAGATTGGCGATGCCATACATATAAAAGATATTGTTTTTCCTGCCAATATTAAAGTCCTCTCCGACCCGGGTGCAGTGGTCTTGTCTGTCATGGCCCCGATGAAAGAAGAAGTGCCGGTAGAACCTGTGGAGGGCGAAGAGAAACAAGAGCCCGAAGTGATCAAAGAAAAGAAAGAGGTTCCTGCTGAAGGCGAAGCGGCAGAGGGCAAAGAAGCAAAGGAAACAAAAGAGAAGAAAGAAAAGTAATAATATTTTTTGGCTGATGAAACTTATCGCAGGCCTCGGTAACCCGGGCACTACTTATAGAGACACAAGGCACAATATAGGTTTTTCCGTAATAAGGGAAATCGCAAAAACTCATAAAATATCTCTGAAGAGAGAAAGAAATATCAGTTCTTTGACTGGCAGGGGTAAAATAGAGGGCCAGGATGTAATTCTGGCGCTGCCGCTTACTTTTATGAATCTTTCCGGCGGGGCGCTGATCCCGCTGTTTAGAAAATATAAAGTAGAGCCGGACGGCGTATTAATAGCCTGCGATGACCTGGACCTAGAATTAGGCAGGCTCAAGGTCAGGCCAACGGGTTCTTCCGGAGGGCATCGCGGATTGCAGTCTGTAATAGATTCCTTAGGGGATAATAAGTTTGCCCGCCTGCGCATAGGAATAGGCAGGCCCGGCATCCATATTGACGCTGCTGAATATGTCCTGTCATCTTTTACCAGGCGCGAAAAAGAAGAAATTAAAACCGTAATAAAAGAAGCTTCCGAATGCTGCGAAGCCTGGCTTGCAAAAGGCATAGTAGAAACCATGAATATTTTTAATACAAGGAGAAAGAATGAATAAATACGAAGTAATGCTGATTACTAAACCGGATTTATCCGAAGAAGACAAAAAAACGCTTTTGGACCATATCAACGATGCAATAACCAAGAACAACGGCAAGGTATTGCAGGCGAGTATCTGGGCGGAAAAAAGAAAATTATATTTTCCTATCGAGAAATGCCATGAAGGAATGTATTATTTAGTGAATTTTAGTGCCGCGCCTGCAGCTATAAAAGAAATAAACCATACCTATAAGCTCAATGAGGATATATTGAGAGTTTTGTTTACAAAAACAGAATAATTTTAAAGGAGAATGATATGGCTAGTTTTAACAAGGTATTGCTCATCGGGAACCTGACCAAGGACCCGGAATTGCGCTATACGCCTCAGGGTACCGCCGTGGTCAACCTGAGAATGGCGGTGAACAGGAAATTCCGCACTAAAAATCAGGAGCTAAAAGACGAGGTTTGTTTTATCACGGTAGTAGCCTGGGATAAGCAGGCCGAGACATGCAATCAGTATCTGCATAAAGGCAGCCCTTTATTGATCGAGGGAAGGCTGCAGTCGCGTTCATGGGAAGATAACGCCGGCCAGAAACGCAATGTCATCGAAGTGAGGGCGGAACGCGTGCAATTTTTAGGCGGCGCACCTCAATCTAAAGGTCCAGCATCCGGGCCTGCTGCCGAAGAAGCGCCTGCAACACAGGAACCATCTACTCAGGACGCATGGCTCGAAGAAAGCGAGGTCGAATCCAATGAGAATTAAACCCAAGAAGATCATTAAAAAGAGGGATAGCCTGCAGTTTAAAAAGAGGACCTGCCGTTTTTGCGCGGATAAAACCAGGGCCATAGATTATAAGGACGTAAAAATGCTGGAAGGTTTTATCAAAGAGAGGGGCAAGATACTGCCCAGCCGCATTTCCGGAAATTGCGCCGGGCACCAGCGCAGGATCGCGGAAGAAATCAAAAAGGCAAGATTCATGTCTTTAGTGCCTTATATAAAATAAAATATGATGGAATTAATTTTAGTCAAAGATGTGGATAAGATCGGCAAAAGCGGCCAGATCATCAAGGTCAAGGAAGGTTTTGCGAGGAATTTTCTTATACCCAACGGATTTGCCGTAGTCCTGACGCCGGCAAGCCTCAAAAAACTAGAGCAGGAAAAACAGAGCAGGCTTTTAGTTTTAGAAAAAGCGAAAAGCGAATTCCAGGCCATCAAGGAAAAATTAGAAAAACTTTCTCTGACTATCCCTGTTTTGGTCCAGGAAGAAGATAAGATGTATGCAAGCATAACTGCTCAGGAAATAGCCCATGCGCTCAAGGAAGAAGGCATTGAACTAGATAAGAAAATAATCGCGCTTGAAGAACCTATAAAGTCTTTAGGTATTTACGAAATACCCGTCAAACTGCATCCTGAGGTCCTTGCGAAAGTCAAGGTCTGGATTGTTAAAAAATAGTGCGCATATGCCCAGCGAAATAGCCCTGGATAAGATCCCTCCGCAGAATTTAGAAGCTGAAATGGCAGTATTGGGTTCGATGTTGTTGGACGAAGACGCCATCAGCGTTGCCTGCGAGTCATTGACCAGGGATTACTTTTATAAAGATTCCCACCGCAAGATATTTGACTGCATCGTAAGCCTCTATAACCTTAATAAAGCAGTAGACCTTATTACTCTGACCGACGAGCTGAAGAAAGCAGGGACGCTTGAAAGCGTCGGCGGCGGAAGCTACCTGACTACGCTGGCTAATGCTGTCCCCACCGCAGCTAATATCGGCCACTATGTAGCAATCGTCAAAGAAAAGAATATTTTAAGGACGCTCCTGAACAATGCCACCAGGATCATCTCCTTATGTTATGAAAGCGAAGGCAGCAATATCGATGAGGTGGTAGACAGCGCGGAAAAATTCATCTTTGAAGTAAGCGACAGGAAAAATGAAGGCTCTTATTTACAGCTCAAAGAGATCGTCAAGGATAGCATTGAGACGATAGATAAGCTTTATCAGAAGAAGGCGCACGTTACCGGTATCCCCTCGGGATTTATAGATTTTGATATCAAGACTGCCGGATTACAGCCTTCGGATTTAATTGTGATCGCAGGCAGGCCTTCGATGGGCAAGAGCGCTTTTGCTTTAGGGATAGCCGAATACGCCGGCGTAGTGGAAAAGATCCCCTTGGCGATGTTCAGCTTAGAGATGTCCAAGGAACAGCTGGTCCAGCGTATGCTCTGTTCGCATGCCAGAGTCGACGCGCACAAAGTAAGGACCGGGTATTTAGCGCCTTCCGACTGGCCGAAACTTACTGCCGCAGCAGGAAAACTTTCCGAAGCGCCTATTTTTATAGATGATACGCCGGGAATTTCAGTAATGGAATTACGCGCCAAAGCGCGCAGGCTGAAAGCGCACCACAATATACAATTGGTTATCCTGGATTACCTGCAGCTGATGCGCGGTTCAAGCGGCATAGAGAACAGGCAGCAGGAGATCTCCGAGATATCACGTTCTTTAAAAGCGCTGGCAAGAGAATTGCATGTCCCGGTCATCGCCATAAGCCAGTTATCCCGCGCAGTAGAAACGCGCAATGACCATCGCCCGCAGCTTTCTGACCTTAGGGAGTCGGGCGCCATAGAACAGGACGCGGACCTGGTCGCCCTGATATTAAGGGAAGAATATTATAGCCCTACTTCCGATAATCAAGGCGTTGCCGAAGTGATCATCGCCAAACAGCGCAACGGCCCGGTGGGGTCGATGAAACTGGCTTTTATCAAAGAATATCCCAGGTTCGAAAATATGGCCCGCATAGAATAATCGATAAATGGAATTGATTTGTATTTATCAGGGGTCTGTGTTATACTGATTGGAAAATAAGGCGCAGAATAGATGCAGAAAAAAATATTCTTAATACTTTTCTTGATTTTGGCTTTTAGCTTATCTGCGTTTGCCCAAAACGAAGATCCGCAGGAAGAACTTTCGTCGGAAAAAATTTCTCCCCCTAAATTAGTAACTGCCATAGAAATAGAAGGCAATAAGGCCATAAGCACCAATACGGTCATATCTAAAATGAAGACGCGTATCGGCAGCCCTTATCAGGAAAACGTCGCTAATGATGATTTAAAACGCCTCTATCTTTTAGGTTTTTTCAGCGATATAAAAATGGATACCAAAGATTATAAGGGCGGCTATAAGATCGTTATTACCGTCGTAGAGAGGCCGATAATCGATAAGATCACTTTTTCCGGAATAAGGCGCATTACCTTAAAAGATGAAAAGATCAAGACAATGCTGAAGTCTAAAGAAGCGCAATACCTGGATTATCCCAGCCTCGCCGAAGATGTAAGGACGCTGGAGAAATTATACGAGAAGATGGGATTTAGCCAGAGCGTGATTACTTATAAGGTAACTCCTACCGACCAGGAAAAGAATAAAGTGAGCGTGGAATTTAGCGTCTCGGAAGGCAGGAAGGTAACCATAAAGGGGATTTATATTCTGGGTAATAACAGTTTTCCCGCCAAACGCATCTTAGGATTATTAAAGACGAAAAGGGGCTGGCTTTTGAATGCCGGTATCTTAAAAGACGAAGTGCTCAAGGAGGACATCGAGCGTATAAAATCTTTCTATCAGAGAGAGGGTTTTGCCGATGTGGCGGTCGAATATGAAGTAAAGCCCGACCCGAATAAGACATTCTTTATGTATATTACTATAAAAATAACGGAGGGAAAACAATACCGCGTAGGTAATATTACCATACAAGGCAATAAAGACATTCCGGAGAAGATGATCTTATCAAAGATCAAAGATTGTGCGCCCGGTAATGTATTCAGCCAGGATACAATGAGGCAGGACGCCGCCAATATCCAGAGCCTGTATTTTGATAAAGGCTACATAACCTGCGAGGTCCAGGAGAATACTGCTTTAAATCCTGCTTCCGGACGCGTAGACATCGTCTATAATATCAGGGAGAATGGTATTGCCTATGTGGATAAGATCAGGATAAGAGGCAACATCAAGACTAAGGATATTGTAGTGCGCCGGGAGATGAGGATAAAGCCGGGGGATAAATTCGACGGAGAAAAATTAAGGCGCAGCAAAGAGAGGCTGCAGAACCTGGGCTTCTTCGAAGAGATAAGTTATGACACCCAGGATACATCCGAACCTGATAAAAAAGATTTAGTGGTAGAGGTCAAGGAATCAAAGACGGGGGCGTTCAGCTTCGGCGGCGGTTATTCTACTGTTGACGAATTCGTGGGGTTTGTGGAGATCGAGCAGAAGAATTTTGATTGGCAGAACTGGCCTTATTTTACCGGCGACGGACAGGATCTGCGTTTCCGCGCCTCGATAGGTTCGGTCACCAATGAATTCGACTTAAGTTTTACCGAGCCATGGGTGTTTGATTATCCGCTAGCGTTTGGTTTTGACGCGTACAGGCGCACCCACAAGAGGGATACCGACGTAGGTTACGGCTATGACGAAAAGATCACCGGAGGAGACCTGCGTTTGAACAAGGAATTATCAGAATACGTAAGAGGCAGCCTTACTTATCGTTTGGATAGTATTAATATTGAGAACATATCGGAGGGCGCCAGCAGCGATTTAAATGATGAAAGAGGCACGAATAAGATCTCTAGCGGTGAATTCGGGCTCTCCTATGACAGCCGCAATAATGTTTTTGATCCTACCAGGGGCGATCTTATCGGCGGCACCTTCCAGGCCGCAGGCGGCCCCTTTGCAGGCGATAAAGATTATTTGAAATTATTTTTGCGCGCATCGCATTATTTTCCCATGCCTCGCGGTTCGGTCCTGGAAATAAGAGGCAGGGTCGGCCTGGCAGGGACTTACGGTAATTCTGAAAAATTGCCCATATACGAAAGATTTTTTGCCGGCGGCGCTGACACAGTAAGAGGTTACCACGAAAGGACAGCCGGCCCCGTAGATCCCGTTTCGAAAGATCCCTTAGGCGGCAACTCCTTGCTTATCGGCAATATAGAATATACATATCCGTTGTTCAGTTTCTTGAAAGTCGCCGGATTTTTTGATGTAGGAAACGTATGGAGGAGAGTAGGGGACATTGGTTCGTCAACGGATGCCTTTGGCGTAGAAAATTCAGGAGGTTTTAAGTCTAGCGTCGGCCTGGGCCTCAGGATTAAAACGCCTATCGGGCCGATAGTCCTTGATTACGGCATACCTTTTAATAAAGAACCCGGAGAAGAAAGTAAGGGTGGCGGTAGATTCCACTTTAGCGCAAGCCACGGTTTCTAAAATAACAAGAAAAAGAAAGAAAGGAAGGAGTACAGATGCGAAAAGCAACAGTAGTTTTTTTAACGGTATTCTGTTTTACAATGATTTTAGCGGGCGTAGCTTCTGCTGCGGACAAATTTGCCTATGTCGACTTAAGCCGCGTTTTCAATGACTATAAAAAGACAAAAGATTTCGACAAGGTTTTAGCTGATAAAGAGAGTGCTTATGAGACAGAGAGAAATAAGAAAGTAGCCGATATCAAGCAGTACCAGGATAAAATGAATTTATTAAGCGATAAAGAAAAAGAAGCAAAAAGAGGGGACCTGGAAACGAAGATCAAGACTCTGCAGGAAGGCGACAGGCAGAAACAGGTTGACCTGAGAAAAGAATTTAATGAAAAAAGGGCAGAGGTATTAAAGGATATAGACAATACGATCAAGCAGCTGGCTGAAAAAGGCGGCTATACTTTAGTATTTAACGAAGCCGGAGTGCTCTATAACGCAAAGAACCTGGATATAACAGACGAGGTTTTAAACGCCCTTAATAAAGGCTACAAGAAATAAAAGAGCCTTATAGATGCAGAAGACTTTAAAAGAGATTGCCGAACTTATAGATGGTGAGGTAATAGGCGATAGCAGTATTGTAATTAAAGGGGTTGCAGGAATAAAAGAAGCAAGCGAAGGCGATATTACTTTCTTGGCCAATCCTAAATACCTGCCCTTCGCGAATAGTACGCGTGCCTCGGCAATCGTTGTCTCCCGGGAGACAGAGCCGCTTACTAAGCCTGTTATCCGCGCGGATAATCCCTCTTTAGCCTTCGTTAAAATAGTCGCTTCTTTTTCTTCCGGCCATATCAGCAGGCCCACAGGAATACATCCCACAGCGGTATTAGGTAAAAATGTTTCATTAGGCAAAGATGTTGCTATCGGAGCCTATGCGGTCATAGAGGATAATGTTTCTGTCGGAAATAATACTGTAATTTATGCGGGCTGTTTCCTCGGGCACCATACTAAAATAGGCGATGATAGTTTAATTTATCCTAATGTTTCTATCCGCGAACAGGTGGTTATCGGAGATAAGGTAATCATTCATAGCGGGACGGTCATTGGTTCGGATGGTTTCGGTTTTATCACGATAAAAGGGGCACATCATAAGATCCCCCAGATAGGGACAGTCCAGATAGGCGATAATGTCGAGATAGGCGCCAATGTGACTATTGACCGCGCCAGGTTCGATAAGACCATTATCGGCAACGGCACAAAGATAGACAACCTTGTGCATATCGCCCATAATGTAATCGTCGGCGAGAATTCTATTATTGTTGCCCAGGCGGGGATTTCCGGAAGCACGGTCATAGGGAGAGATGTGACCATCGCCGGACAGGCGGGGCTGGTCGGCCATATCACTATAGGCGACGGAGCAATACTGGCAGCGCAGGCAGGTGTTACCAAATCTGTGCCGCCTAATACCATGGTCTCAGGTTATCCGGCAAGGCTGCATGAAACAGCCAAGCGCGTAAACGCCTGCGTGCAGAATCTGCCCAAGCTTTATGAAACTATTAACGAATTGAAAAAGAAAATAGAAGAATTAGAAAAAAAGATAAAAGAAAAAAATAAATAGAAAGTATAGTGCATATGGAAAAACAACGGACGATCCAGAAAGAATTATCCTTAAGCGGAACAGGCCTGCATACTGCCAATAAAGTTAAAATAACTTTTAAGCCGGCGGATGTAGATACGGGTATTAATTTTATCCGCACGGATCTACCGGGGAGGCCGGTGATAAGAGCAACAGTGGGAAGCCTGCTTTCGCCATCGCGCTCTCCGCGGCGCAGCTCTATCGGCAGGGACAGCGCTGAAATACAGACTGTTGAACATCTCCTGGCAGTATTATCAGGGCTGGGTATAGATAATCTCTATATTGAAATCGACAGTGGCGAACTGCCCGGATTAGACGGCAGCGGTTTAAAATTCCTCCAGACCCTTAACGAAGCAGGGATCAAAGAGCAGGAGAAAGAACGGAACTGCTATTCCATCAAAGAGCCTATTTTTGTCGAAGAAGAAGGTTCTTCTATAGTAGCGTTGCCTTCCTTGGATTTTAAAGTCTCCTATACTTTAGATTATCATCATACGGCGTTGAAGACGGAATTCCTTGAAGCCAAGATAACTCCGGAGATATTCGCGAAAGAGATCGCCGGTGCGCGCACGTTTTGCCTGGAAAATGAAGCCAATGATTTACAGCGCCAGGGAATAGGCATGGGCGCTAATTACGAAAATACCCTGGTAGTCGGTAAAGACGGGGTAATAAAAAACAAGCTGCGCTACGAAGACGAATTTATCCGGCACAAGATACTGGATCTACTCGGCGATCTTTATCTGGTCGGCTGCCCGATAAAGGCGCATATCATAGCTTTGAAGAGTGGGCATTCCCTGAATTTAAAATTAGCGGAAAAAATAAATCAGCAGAGGCAGAGGTATTCTTCAAGCGGCGTAAGCGCTGCTTATCAGCTGCCGGCAGGGACACAGGAATTGGATACGCAGACGATTATGAAGATCCTGCCTCACCGCCAGCCATTTCTTTTTGTGGACAGGATAATCGCCCTTGATCCGGCAAAAAGTGCCACCGGTATTAAGAACGTTACCATAAACGATTATTTCTTTAAGGGGCATTTCCCGGGCAGGCCGGTAATGCCCGGAGTGCTGATACTTGAAGCAATGGCGCAGGTTGGAGGCGTGATGATGTTAGCGCCCCAGGAGAACAGAGGAAAGCTTGCTTTCTTTATGGCTGCCAATAATGTCAAGTTCAGAAAACCCGTCCTCCCCGGAGATCAGCTTGTGCTTCAGGTAGAGGCGGGAAAGATAAAATCAAAAACAGCCCAGGTTTTCGCTAAGCGCTGG
>JALOCE010000117.1 GCA_023227925.1 Candidatus Omnitrophota bacterium | reverse complement strand
GCCAGGTCGTTTAGCCTTAATTTTTACGGTGCCTCCGGAACATTCCTAATAAGCAACTTGTGTTATTTTATTGTTATTTTCGTATTTTTTATTTTATCCGGCCAGAAGCTGGGTATAGAACCGTTTATAAAAGATTATCTTTCTGACGTAGACAAAGTCACTACTGGCCAAAACATCCTCTCTTTTATCAGGTTCAGGCCCTTCCATATTTAAATTAAATATACCAGTTAGAAAAAATCACTCCTTACGTCTGTTAGTTTTAGAAGGGGGTGATTAGAATGAGTGAAGGATCCAACTTAGAGGTGGTGCGTTTGTACCGCTTTAACGGCGATTCCAAGGTAAAAGCTTTTGTGGATATTGCTGTCGGTGATTTTGTGGTCAGGGGTTTGCGCGTCCTGCAGGGCGAGAAGGAATTATTTTTAGGCATGCCGCAGGAAAAAGCAAAGGATGGTAAGTGGTATAATACCTTTTATCCCAAGACCAAAGAAGCGCGCCAGGACCTTACGGGAGTAGTTCTAGCTGCGTACAAGGAGTGAAACCGGGTTTAGATTGCTTCGTCGTTCGACATGAATTGTGATGGGCTCCTCGCAATGACACAGGTGGGATTGTGTCATTGCGAGCGCTTTTCGCGAAGCCTGCCTTGCCGGCCGGCAGGCAATCTTATAGTTTGACAGAGATTTAAGTCTATGATAGAATTGCGGATATGAATAATATCTACCTTGTAGGGTTCATGGGGACAGGTAAGACCAGCGTAGGCAAGGAATTAGCCAAAAAGAAAAAGTGGCCTTTTGTGGATTTGGACGAGCTGATTGAATTCAAGGAGAAGAGGCTGATTGCCGATATCTTTGCCAAGGATGGCGAGCCTTATTTCCGCCGCGTAGAGAAGCAGGTTTTAAAAGAAGTCTCCAAAGAGAAGAAGCTTGTGGTCGCCTGCGGAGGGGGGATCGTGATTAACCCGGAGAATATCCGGATAATGAAGGAAAATGGTGTAATGATCTGCCTGACTGCCAGCCCCAAGGTGATCTTAAAAAGGACTTCCGGCTATGCGCACCGGCCCCTTTTGAATGTAAGAGAGCCGGAAAAGCAGATAAGCCTATTATTGAAGTTGCGCTCCCCTTATTATGCCAAGGCAGATAAAATTATTAATACCTCTTTGGCCCCGGTGAAAGAAGTGGTTGCTAAGATCATAAAGATAACCGCAAAGAAAAAATGACTCAAAGAGAAGTTCTAATTACCTTAAATTTAACCGGTAATATCGGCACTATCCGGCTGAAGAAATTACTGGATTATTTTGACAGGCCGCAGGATATTTTAAGCGCAAGCAGCGAAAAATTAATGGCGGTTTCCGGTATCGGAGAAGAGATAGCGCGTAAGATACGCTCTTTAAAAAAAGAAGATTTAGGCAGGGAGGTCTCTTTAGCAAAGAAGCATGGCCTTGAGATCTTGACCATGGAGGATAAGGATTATCCGAAAAGTTTAAAAAATATACCAGATCCGCCGATCGTGCTTTATATAAAAGGAGAATTAAAAGAAGAAGATTTATTCAGTATTGCTATTGTAGGTTCACGCCGGGCTTCTTTTTATGGATTGGCCTTGGCAGAGAAATTTGCTGTTGATCTATCCGCCAGAGGTTTTACTATTGTCTCGGGTATGGCAGCGGGCGTAGATACTGCGGCGCACCGGGGAGCTTTAAAACAGAAGGGCCGCACCATTGCAGTAATGGGCAGCGGTTTTAACCATATCTATCCGGCTGAAAATAAGAGATTATCCGAGGAGATCGCCGAATATGGCGCAGTGATTTCTGAATTTCCTATCGATATGGAACCTTTAAGGCATAATTTTCCCTGCCGCAACCGCGTAATCAGCGGTTTATCTTTAGGTGTATTAGTGGCAGAGGCAGCTCAAAATAGCGGCGCGTTGATCACCGCAGATTTTGCTTTAGAGCAAGGTAAGGATGTTTTTGCTTTGCCGGGTAAAATAGATTCCCCGACTTCTTTTGGCACAAATGAGCTGATAAAGCAGGGCGCTAAATTAGTCTCTTCTGTCGATGATATTGTAGAAGAGTTCGTAACACCCGTAACACAAAATAAAAAAACAGAAGAGGCGGGGCAAACAGTTTTGAAATCCGGTTTTAGCAGTGAAGAAGAAATCCAAATATATAATCTTATCTCAAGCGGATCCGTTTGTTTAGACGAGCTTGTAGAAAAAACGCAGATGGATATCCCAATGATTTTTAGCCTCCTTTTAAAATTACAAATGAAGAAATTAATCCGGCAGCTGCCGGGTAAACAATTCGCCAGGAGCCAATAAATGCCAGCTAAAGCTAAAGATTTGATCATCGTAGAGTCGCCGACAAAGGCAAAGACGATCAGTAAAATATTGGGGGGCAAATTTAACGTTGTCTCTTCCATGGGCCACCTGATCGACCTTCCGCAGAAAGAATTAGGCGTAGATGTCGAGAATGGGTTTGAGCCTTCATATGTAGTCTTGGCCGGCAGGCAGAAAGTTTTGGCCCAGCTCAAAAAAGAATCCAAAGGCAAAAAGAAGATCTATATTGCTACCGACCCTGACCGGGAAGGCGAAGCTATCGGCTGGCAGATTAAAAATTGGCTATTTAAAGATAGAGAAGTTTATCGTGTCGTCTTTCATGAGATCACCTCAACTGCTGTCCAGCATGCCTTTGAGCATCCGCATGATTTTGATACCAATATGGTAGAGGCGCAGGCAGGCCGCAGGATACTAGACAGGATAGTGGGTTATTTTTTAAGCCCGCTTCTCTGGAAGAAGATCGTGCGCGGTTTAAGCGCGGGCAGAGTGCAGTCTGTGGCCTTAAGGTTGGTCATTGAAAGAGAAAAAGAGATCAAAAAATTTATTCCGCAGGAATATTGGGAGGTTGAGGCGGAGCTTGAAAAGGGCACAAGCTCATTCCTGGCGAAGTTAGAAAAGATAGAGGATAAAAAGGCAGAGATAAAGAACCAGGGAGAAGCGGATAAATTAGTCGATGATATAAAGAACAAAGAGTTTAAAGTCCTGGAGGTAAAAAAGAGCGAGAAAAAGCGCTATCCTGACCCGCCTTTTATCACCAGCACCCTGCAGCAGGAGGCATTTAATAAATTAAGATTTAATGCCACCAAAACTATGATCATCGCCCAGCAGCTTTACGAAGGTATTGATATCGGCGAGGAGAGCCCCGTGGGTTTGATCACTTATATGCGTACCGACTCGGTGCGCACTGCCCCTGAAGCAATAACGGAAGCCCGCGAGCTGATCTTAAAACAATTCGGCAAGAAATACCTGCCTGATACCCCGAACACTTATAAAGTAAAGAAACTTGCGCAAGAAGCACATGAAGCAGTCAGGCCGACTTTGATTTACCGGAAGGCGGAGACGCTGCAGGAATATTTGAGCCCGGAGCAATATAAATTGTACGAGCTTATTTATAACAGGTTTATTGCCAGCCAAATGACGCCTGCGCTCTATCTGGCTACATCGGTAGATATACAGGTAGAGAAATATTTATTCAGCGCTTCGGGTTCAACGCTTGTCTTTGACGGCTTTAGCGCAATTTACAGCAAGAATAATAACGGAGAAGAAGAAAAGGATAAGATCCCCGAGCTGGTAAAAGATGAGATCCTGCATTTGTTGAAATTGATTCCTTCGCAGCATTTTACCAAAGCGCCGCCGAGATTTTCCGACAGCTCTCTGGTAAAAGCGCTGGAAGAAGAGGGTATCGGCAGGCCTTCTACATACGCCCCCATAATCCAGACGCTTATTTTACGCGATTATATGCGCCGGATCAGGGGTTATTTCCATCCTACGGAACTCGGATTTAAAGTCTGCGAGATGCTGGTCGAATATTTTCCCAAGATCATCGACGTAAAATTTACCGCGCTCATGGAAGAAGAACTCGATGAGATCGAAGAAGGAAGGCTGAATAAGCTTAAGGTGTTGGAGGAATTTTACGCGCCATTTAAGGAGAGCCTTGATTTTGCGCAGGCGAATATCAAAAAAGAAGTAGTAACCACAGACCAGGTCTGCGATAAATGCGGCAAGCCGATGATCATCAAGTGGGGCAGGAAAGGAAAATTCTTAAGCTGCTCGGATTATCCTCAATGCAAGAATTCCAAATCCATCACCAGCGGCGTAAAATGCCCGCAGGAAAACTGCGGCGGAGAATTGATCGAGCGCAGGGGCAGCAGGGGGTTTTTCTACGGCTGTTCCAATTTTCCTAAATGCACATTCACTTCCCGGGACCTCCCCGAACCTAAAGAAGAAAAATGATAGCTAGGTACATTGAAAAATTTACCAGGTATTTGGAGATCGAGAAGAATTATTCTCCGCATACCATATTGAATTACAAGCTGGACTTAGAGGGCTTCGGAAAATTCTTAGGCGAGACCGAGCTGGAGAAGATCGATTATCTGATTTTAAGAAAGTACCTTGCCATCCTGAAGGAAAAGAACTTAGGGGCAAGGACGGTAGGCCGCAGACTTTCTACTTTAAGGTCGTTCTTTAAATTTCTAGCCCGGGAAGGCTTATTGAAAACAAACCCGATCTTGAGCCTCTCCAGCCCCAAGCAGGAGAAACACCTTCCTCAATTTTTGACCGAAGAAGAAGTAACGAAATTGATCGATTCGGCTTTTGAGCAGGATAAAAAAAGCGAGAGCGGCTTACGCGATATAGCGATTTTAGAGACGTTTTATTCTACGGGGATAAGGATTTCGGAATTAACGGGGCTAGATGCCGGAGATCTGGATTTTATCGGCGGGATCATCAAGGTCATGGGCAAAGGCAAAAAAGAGCGGATAGTGCCTATCGGAGACAGGGCAATAAATGCTATCAGGGCTTATTTGGAAATGAAGAAAAAAGAGAGCAACGCACTTTTTTTAAATAAGAGCGGAAAACGCATCAGCACAAGGGGTGTTCGGAATATCGTCGGCAAATACCTTAAAAAAGCCCAGCTTAAAAATGGCGTATCGCCGCATACATTAAGGCATTCTTTTGCCACGCATCTTTTAAACCGCGGAGCAGACTTAAGGAGCGTCCAGGAGCTCTTGGGGCACGCGAATCTTTCCACCACGCAAATCTACACTCACCTTACTACCGAAAGATTAAAAAGCGTCTATGACAAGGCGCACCCCAGGGCATAATTAAATTAACGATTATGTTTATAATCTATGATTTGATATTTTTGGTTTTTGCGGCTGTTTATCTTCCGGTTTATCTTTTGAAGAGAAAATTCCACAAGGGCTTTCTCTGCCGGCTGGGATTCCTGCCGCCAAATTTAGCGTTAAACAGGCCGATATGGTGTCACGCGGTAAGCGTAGGGGAGGCGATGGCAGTCAAAGGGCTTGTTGCGGGTTTAAGAGAAGTTTATCCTAAAAAAAATTTCGTCATCTCTACAGTAACAATTACCGGCAATAAGATCGCCAGGGGTATCGCCCGGGAAAATGACCTTGCGACTTATCTTCCCCTGGATATCAGTTTTATCGTCAGCAGGGTGATAGGCAGGATCGACCCGGCTTTATTTATTATTGCCGAAACCGAGATCTGGCCGAACCTGATCCGCTATCTTAGCCTAAAAAATATTCCTATTGTCGTGGTAAATGGCAGGATATCCGA
>JALOCE010000116.1 GCA_023227925.1 Candidatus Omnitrophota bacterium | reverse complement strand
CTCCATATCAGGCGCCGGAGAAAAAAATCTTTCGCATGCTACTTCGGGAATATTATTCAATATGCCGTAGATGATCCTTATCCCTAAATTACTCATCCCTACTTCATAGAGATCGGGAAAAGATAAAGCAAACTTTACCTCTGCCGCGGCGAAATCTTTTTTTGAAATATTCCATTCCCTGCCGATATAACGGCCGGGCTTGATTACCTGTAAAAGGATATCTTCCAGCATATTTTTAAAAAACCGTCCTGTGTTTGTCGATATTCACCAGTATCCCCAAAGCGATAAAAGTCACGATCACGGAAGAGCCGCCATAACTCATTAAAGGCAGCGGCAGGCCTACAACCGGCGCCAGGCCTAAATTCATGGCAATATTGATAAAAACCTGAATAGCCAGCATCAAAGAAATCCCGTATGCCAGCAACTTAGCAAAGTGATCGGATGTCCGCTGGGCGATAGCTAATCCTTCCCTGATCATAAAATAATATAACAGCAATAAAATAGCGCAGCCCAGGAGGCCCCATTCTTCCGCGAAAGTAGAAAATATAAAATCAGTATGGGATTCGGGCAAAAAATGCAGCTGGCTCTGCGTACCTGACAACCACCCCTTGCCGAAAAATCCCCCGGAGCCAATGGCAATCTTAGCCTGGATCACGGTATAACCTGCGCCAAGAGGATCGACATTGGGATTGAGAAAAACCAGGAGCCTTTCTTTTTGATAATCCCGCAAAAAATGCCAGAGAAAAGGCAGAGACGACATAATAATAGCTAAAAATATAAAAATGTACCTTAGCTTTACCCCGGTTAAAAAAAACACGGCGAGGAATAAAAGAAAAATAATTATTCCGCTTCCCAGGTCCGGCTGCTCGATGATCAGGCCGATAGGCACAGCTACGAATATAAAAGGTAAAACCAGCCCCCGGAATATCCCGAACTTTGAAGCCAATAACGAAATATGAGAAACGTCCTTCCTGCTGAAATAACGCGCCATGAATATTACGATGATAAGCTTTGCAAATTCCGAAGGCTGAAGGCTAAACCAGCCCAGCCTGAGCCAGCGCTGCGCGCCTAAACGCACAATACCGAGGAGAAATACCAGCAATAAGAGAAATACCGCGAAAGTATACAGGAAATATGTCAAATCCCAGAGCCGGCGGTAATTAAAATTAGACATAATCATAAAAGCGACTAATCCGATAATCGCCCAGATCATCTGGCGCTTATAAATATCCTGCCATAAGCTGGCCTCCTTCTGGTAATTACTGCTGTAAATGGATATGATGCCTATCGCAGTAATCAAAAGAGCGATTATCAATATAATAAGTTTAGAGCCTCTCACATTAAACCCTCCGCAATCAATGCTTCTATGATCTGCTTGGCTATCACAGAAGAATAATATCCGGGCCCGCCCCGCTCCAAAAATACGCAGATGACAAACTTCGGATTTTTATAAGGGAAAAAACCCGTAAACCAGGCATGCGCCTGCCCCGGCGGAGCCTGCGCTGTCCCGGTCTTGCCTGCGACAGATACCGTAAGGCTGGACAATACGTTACCTGTGCCTTTAGGATCCGAAACCACGCCCCGCATCCCTTCACGGATATAGTTGATCGTGCCCGTCTTTACCGGGCAACGCGCAACCCTCCTATGATAACTAGAAACATCCTGGCCATCTATTGCTTTTACTATATAAGGCGTAACCAGGTAGCCCCCATTGGCAAAGACCGCCATCATCCGCGCCATTTGTAAAGGGGTGACCGAAACATCGCCCTGGCCTATGCTTAAATTAGCAGTATCGCCGTCAAACCAATTTTTAAATTTATTTATTTTTCTCCATAAAGGAGAAGGGATAAAACCTCCGGCCTCATAAGGCAGCTCAAAAGCAGTGGGCCGTGCTAAGCCAAATTTAATAGCATAATCATGTATGCTCTGGGCTCCGACAAGAAGGCCGGCCTTGTAAAAGAAAACATTGCATGAGTGCGCAATCGCCGCAGTCAAATTCTGCCAGCCATGCGTCTCCCAACATTTAAATTCCTGTCTGCCGACAAACGTGCTGCCCTGGCAAAGAAAACTTGTAGATAAATTTATCTTGCCTGCCTCAAGGGCAGCGGCTGCTACTATCGGCTTAAAAACCGAACCCGCCGGATATACGGCAGAGATCGCGCGGTTTACCAACGGCGCATCCCTGTCGTTAAAAATATTGGAGATAGACTCACCCGACTTATTTACGAATACGGCAGGATTAAAAACAGGGGCGCTGGCCATCGCGATAATTGCGCCGCTATAAGGCTCCATGATAACGACAGCGCCTTTTCTATTCGCGAGTTTTTCTTCCGCTATTTTCTGGATCTGGAGGTTCAAAGTCAACTGCATATCTTTACCGTTACGCGGCGGACGGAAACCTAACACGCGCACAAGCCTCCCGCGGCTGTCTACCTCTACCGATAATCCGCCTTCTTCCTGGCGCAGATAATAATCGTATTTCTCTTCCACTCCGCCAAAGCCCACGATATCTTTTGTCATATAACCGTAATCTTCCAATTTTGTCAGGCGCCAGCGGTCGATCTCGCCAAGATAACCGATGACATGCGCCCCAAGGCTCCTGTAGGGATAATTTCTTAACGGCTGAAGCTGTATGATAATACCGGCAAGGCTGGTTTTTAATTCCTCCAGGGCGATCGCTTTATTGACCTCTATATTTTTTGCGATGACGATGGGCACGGATGGCGCGACATATTCGGCATTGTATCTTTTCTTCAATTCATCGGGGCTCACCCCTAAGATCCGCGCCACCTTGGCCAACACCCCTCCGACTGTTTTTTTGTCCTGGGGCAGGATCATTACGTTATAAGAAAGCTTGCTGTCTATGATAATATCACCTTCTGTGTCGAGGATCTTTCCGCGGGCCCCTATCTGCGGTATCAATCTTATGCAATTCTTATCGCTTAGCCCCCTGAGATCCCGGTATTGAAAGATCTGGAGGTTCGCCAGGCCAAAAATAAGCAACAAAAACATAAAGATTACAATTAAGCCGATAATCTTCGTCCTGAACATATTTTATGAGCGGAATAAAGGTTTGGTGATTTTAAGCATGAGCGGAAAAACTAACGCCGTGTATAAAGAATCGAGAAATGCGATACGTAAGAATATTCCCAAAGGTATAAATCTTCCCAGATAAACAAAGACTAACCTGGTGGCTATGGCGGTCGATACGCTGATAATAAAAATAAGTGCTGCGCGGATAAAATTATTATCTACGGAGATCTTCCGGGACAACTTGACGATAAGAAAACTCCACAAGGGGAACATTGCCGTATGGATACCCAATGAGCCTGCGGCAAAGGTATCTTTTAAAAATCCTGCGAGGAGCCCAAAGATAAGCGCCCATCTTAGGTCAAACTCCAGGCTTGCGATAAGAACCAGCATCAAGAGTAAATCCGGCTTTGCGCCAAATACCCTGAAATAATTCAGAAAGGTGGCTTCCAGGATCGCGCTAACAAAAATTACCCCTAAAAAAATCCACTTTTTCATTCTATGATGACCAACACTTCTTCTATGTTAGAAACGTTAACAGCGGGTTTTATTACACAATAGCGCGCCAGCCCCGAGAATTCATCGCCGATATCCACGACAGTGCCGATAGTCAAACCTTTAGGGCATACATTAGTCAAACCGGAAGTCAAAATAACATCCGAGGCCTTGATATCCGCATCCTTGGGTAAATAACGCATCATCAAAGAATTACCCAGGGTCCCCGAAACCAAACCCTCCTGGCGGCTGCGTTGCGCCAGGGCAGAGACGTTAAAATCAGGATCATTGATCAGCATGACCTTGCTTGTGGAATCCGAAGTTTCTACGATACGGCCCAAAAGCCCCTGATACGCAATCACTGCCATGCCGGATCTTATGCCGCTATTATTCCCTTTGTCGATGATGGCTATCGAAGACCAACTTTCCGGGGAACGGCCGATCACCCTGGCCGCGATCAATTTGTAGGAAGATTTCTGTTTGAAGTTAAGAAGATTTTTTAAACGTTTGTTTTCAAGAGAGGATTCCTGGAGGGAATTCATCCTTTGCCTTAAGAGGCCTACTTCCTTATTCAGTTTTTCATTCTGGATATAGTTACGATGATAAAAAATAAGCCCGCCGGCTTCGCGCCTGGCTAATGTCAATAAATTAAGCGGAGATTTTAAAATATCTAAGAAAGGCTTTCTTGAGGAAGGGACTATGCTGGAGATAAACAGAAGCAGCAAAACAAAGGATATGGAATAAATTATTTTTTTCTTTTTGAGATTAAACACATTTTATGCGAGAAGATATTAAGCGTACATCTCGGATTTTATCTGGACAGTGACTTTCTTCAAGTAGCGTATTTCATCTAGGACCTTGCCGGTTCCTTGGGCAACCGCAGTCAAAGGATCTTCCGCGATATGAACGGGTAGGCTTGTTTCTTCGGAGATCAATTTATCCATCCCTCTTAATAATGAACCGCCGCCGGCCATAACAATACCATGTTCTATCAGATCCGCGGCCAATTCCGGAGGAGTCCTTTCTAATGACATCTTAGTTACCTCTAATATCGCCCTTAAAGGTTCTGCGAGCGCATCCCTTACTTCTTCGGAGGTTATGGTCACGGTCTTGGGAAGCCCGGCAACCAAGTCCCTTCCTTTTACTTCCATAGTCGTTTCTTCTTCCTGAGGATAGGCAGAACCGATCTTTATCTTTATATCTTCGGCAGTGCGCTCTCCCACCATCAGGTTATAAGTCTTCTTTAAATATTCGATGATCGCTTCATCCATTTCATCGCCGCCAATACGTATGGACTTGGAAAATACCGTGCCGGCAAGAGAGATCACCGCTATTTCAGTGGTGCCTCCGCCAATATCTATTATCATATTGCCTATGGGTTCCTGTATGGGAAGCCCTACTCCGATAGCGGCGGCAATAGGCTCTTCGATTAAAAATACTTCTCTTGCGCCTGCGCGCTCCGCAGAATCTTTGACTGCGCGCTTCTCCACTTCGGTGATGCCGGAGGGTATGGCGATAACTATCCGCGGCCTTACTAATACGCGGCGGTGATGCACTTTCTTTATAAAATACCTTAACATCGCTTCGGTTATTTCAAAGTCGGCAATAACGCCGTCCTTCATCGGCCGGATGGCAATAATATTACCGGGAGTGCGGCCGAGCATACGCTTGGCTTCCTCTCCTACTGCCAAAACATGCGATGTGCCCCGTTCGATAGCTACAACTGACGGTTCGCAAAGGACAACGCCTTCTCCTTTTACATAGACAAGCGTGGTTGCTGTACCCAGATCAATGCCCATATCATTAGAGAAAAGGCCAAGTATATAATTAAATGATTTCTTCAGTATTGTTTTAAATTTCATCATCTCAATCTCCCTGCCCGCCGTAGGCGAGCCTGTCTGCCTATCCAGCAGGCCTAAACTCGAATAAAGGCAATTCTATCAGAGATTAAACCCTATGTCAAATAAAAATTTATATAAATGAACCTGCCAAGCTTCTCGCTCTATATTTTTGCGGGTCCTGTCTTGTGGGTATTTTCTCGCTGCTTAAGATGCAGCTCGAAAACACCCCCAAGCCTCCCGCAAAAATAACATGTGCTCGAA
>JALOCE010000115.1 GCA_023227925.1 Candidatus Omnitrophota bacterium | reverse complement strand
GTAATATTTCAAAAAAGCATGGATGATATAGGCAGGCGGATTCTGGGCAATATCAATTTTCTTTAACAATTCCAAAAGCGCTTCCAGGCCGTCAATTTTATCGAGGAGCTTTTTATCTATGGCAAAGCTCTCCCTATTTGCCACTATCTCCTGAATTACACGTTCGGCGGTTTTTGGGCCTACCCCTTTGAGCAATAAAAGCGCCCTGTACCAGCTGATCTGGTCAGCCCGGTTATAGACGATGCGTAGATATGATATTACATCCTTGATATGCGCGGCCTCGACAAATTTCTGTCCGCCATATTTTACAAAAGGAATATTGCGGTTTGCAAGCTCCACTTCCAGGTCATTAGAATGCCAGCCGGAGCGAAAAAGTACCGCGATATCTCCCAGCTCAACACCCTCTTCCCTTAATTCCAGTATTTTATCCACGATGAATTTGGACTGGCTGTTCTCATCCCGGGCATCCACAAAAACCGGAAGCTTCTTCCCCTGTTTCCTGGTAAAAAGATTCTTCTCGAATTTTTCTTCGGCAAAGCGGATGACCTCATTGGTCATATTCAGGATCGGCTGCGTGGAACGGTAATTTTCCTCCAGGGTGATGATCCTGGTATCTTTAAAAATCTTGGGGAAATCCATGATGTTCTTAAAATTCGCTCCGCGGAATGAATAGATGCTTTGCGAATCATCGCCGACAACCATAATATTTTTATGTTCGGAGGCCAGGAGACAGACAATATAAGCCTGCAGTTTATTGGTATCCTGATACTCATCCACCATAATAAATTTATATTTGTTAGCCAGGGCAAAGCGCACATTTTCATGCTTCTCCAGCAATTCTTTAAGATAGATCAAGAGATCGTCGTAATCCAGGAGCGATTTTGAGTATTTGTATTTCTTATATTCCTGATTTATTTTTTCGATCTCATCCGACCACTCGATAAATTGCGGATACTCATCATAAAGCACGTCTTTGATCTTCTCTGATTTATTCACGCTAAAAGAGATCACCTCGGCGATCGCCCTCTTCCGGGGAAAGCGCTTGTCGGTCTTGTTAAACCCTAATTGAGTGCGGATCAAATTTATAGCGTCCTCGGAATCCGGACGGTCAAGAATAGTAAAGCTATTGGAGAGGCCTAAAACCTTGGCGTATTTCCTTAAAACGCTGTTAGCAAAAGAATGAAATGTGCCGCCTGAAACCTTCTGGCATCTGTCGTCTAAAAGCAGCGACGAGCGCTTGAGCATTTCTTCTGCTGCCCTACGGGTAAAAGTAAGTAAAAGTATTTCTTCCGGCTTGATCCCTTTTTCTACGAGATTCGCAACGCGATAGACCAATACACGGGTCTTACCGCTGCCGGCTCCGGCAATAACCAGAAACTGGCCTTGCGTTGACTGCACAGCTTCAAGCTGCGCGGGATTTAACTCTTTTGCGTAATCTATTTTTTTTAACATTTGCGGAATTTAAAACTTATCCCAATGGATTATTCGATCGCAAAGCTGGCAGTCACTACCGCCATAACTTTCTTTTCAAAGGACGAAGTGTCGTTCTCTCCATACCAGGAGACATCGGTAGAGGTAATGGGCGTTATCTGAAAAACACCCATCTTAGCTGAACGGATCGCACCGATCTTGTTGCCGGTAGAATTAGCCATGCTGATCGCGCGCTGCTTGGCATCATCAGTAGCCTTAGCCAACATCTCGATCTTAAGTTCAGAAAGCTTGGTATAGAAATATTCCGGGGCCTGTGAAATAAACGGGATATCCTGATTGATGAGCTCGGTTGATTGCCGCGATACCTCATCGATCCGCTTGACATCATTAGACCTGACTTCTATGCCTTGCGATAATACATAAGCTTCTATCTCGTTTGTATCATTTCCTTTTTCATTCTTTTTGTACACCCCTGCGGTTGATATCTGCGAGATCACAATTTCATTCTCTTTTATGCCCTTTGACAGAAGATAATCTTTTACTTTCTTCAGGTCTTCCTGGATATTGGCATAGGCGGTTTTTAGCTGCGGATTCTTTACCGCGAAACTCGAGCGCCATACGATATAATCCGATTCGATCTGTTTCTCCGCCGAACCCGTAACGCTGATGACTTCGCCGCTGAATTTTTTAAGCTGCAAAAGTCCCTTTGAAAAGATCATGGTTGAAACTATCGTAGCAACCACAAAACAAATCCCCAGTATGATTATCTGGGTGCTGCGCAAAAACTTTAGGCCTTCCATTTTCTCCTCCACTTCCCTTTAATCTACGGTTTCCTGCACCTTAACTCGCAGGAGTTTCTTTGCGGCATGGCGCCGCTTTGATTCCAGGATCTTCAATTTTGACCGGCGGGACCTTCTGCGTTTCTGCCGGCGGATCTTTTCGATGCGCTTTTGCTCTTCAGAAAGTTTTCCAAGTATCGCAGACTCAATTTTCTTAAGCAATATCTGCCGGGCGCGATACCGATTCAGAGCCTGAAAGCGCTCCTCTTGGCATTTAACTTCGATCCCGGTAGGAAGATGGCGCAGATGCACACAAGTAGAAACTTTATTGACATTCTGCCCTCCGGGCCCCTGCGCGCGGATAAATCTCTCGACGATATCCTCTTCGCGCACACCCAAACGCGACATCATTTCCTTCAGTGATTTTTCCTTATCCAACCCAGGCATTAAATTGATCTTTCCAGTTTATTTTATTAAACGCGCCCTTTTTTGCGGCGGAAACTCGGCTTCTCTCTTCCGGCGGGCCTGCGATCTTCTCTATCCTCTCGAGGGAGATTTGAACCACTGCCTTCCTTACGCTTGGCAAAGCACTCCTTGCAGTATACTGGACGATCTCCGGTGGGTTTAAAAGGAACTTCGCATTCGGTATTACAGCCTGCGCAGATCGCTTTAGTAAAAACTCTTTCCCGGTAATTATTATCCTGTCTCCCGCCGCCAAAACGCCGCGAGTTATCGAAGCGGCGAAAAGGCTTAGAATAACTGTTTCCCCCGGAAGGCCTTTCTGAAGATTGTTTGATCAAGGTATCGATCTTATTCTCCAGGGAGGTCAACTGCTGTTGCATTTTATCAATGATAACCGCTACATTCGGCTCAACCACCGGCTCAACTGAAACACTTTTACGCTTAAAGATTTTTTTCATATTTCTCCTTGGTTAGATATTTTGAAACGGCCTGAGAATTCTAATAATTCTCGGTTAGAATTTCTTGGAATGCCTGCGGATGTTTACAGGCGGGGCATTCTTTGGGCGCTTCTGCTCCTTCAAAAACATATCCGCAATTAATACAGTGCCATTTTACCGCTGCCTTCTTCTTGAATACCTCGTTATTGACTATATTGTTAATCAATTTTCTGTATCTTGCTTCATGGAATTTCTCAACTTTAGCCACCTGCTCAAAAGACCGCGCTACTTCAGGGAAGCCTTCGTTTTTGGCAACTTTGGCAAAATCCGCATAAAGGGTCGTCCACTCCAGGTTCTCTCCGGCTGCCGCTGCTTCAAGGTTGGCCTTAGTATCCTTGATCATCCCTGCCGGGTAAGATGCGGTGATCTCCAGATCGCCTCCCTCAAGATATTTAAAGAATACCTTGGCATGCTCTTTTTCATTCTCGGCTGTTTCAGTGAAAATATTGGCGATCTGTTCATAGCCTTCTTTTCTGGCGGCGCTGGCAAAATAGGTATATCTATTCCTCGCCTGCGATTCTCCGGCAAAAGAGGCCAGAAGATTTTTTTCTGTTTTTGTTCCTTTGATCGATTTGCTCATTTAACACTCTCCTTTTTGATTTTTTTCATCAATTTCCGCCTGTTGGACGGGACGGCCTGGTTGCGCCACGCAAGGCAACAGGCCTTGCCCCAAAGTTATACGTAACACTTAAATAAGCAACCCTCCTTTGATATGAACGTTGTCCGTGGTCCGGCCAGGTAGAAAAAAAATCTCCCGAAGCAGAAAGAAGCCAGTTTTCGGTCAACATATAGTTCAGGCTGGCCGCTGCATAACAAGTAGGATGGTTTGATTTTTTGTGGTTGACGTCCGACTTATCTTGATATTCATAGCCTCCGGAGGCTTTACACTCAATAAAAAACTTCCTGGTCAAATCAACTCCGGAGTATGCGCCCAATGAATGCGAGAGAAGCGAACGGGGATTAAAATAACCGTGATTCAGTTGAGGCTCCCCCCAGCTTGAATAATAATAATTATAGTAAAGCTTAACATAAGGCTTTTGGGTAATGCGGTACTCGGCTCTAGCGAAAACCTGATTCTGCCGGTTGTCATCCGTATAATAACCCCGTTTATATTTTACATTAAAAAGCCAGAAACGATTTGGCTTGAAATCTACGGAAAATGACGGACTATTAGTGATGACCTTATAGCTAAGCGCATCATTATCCTCGAACGTCTCGCGTTCATAAGCAAGGTCAAAACGCCAGCAGTCACCCGGCTTATAGGTAAACCACGTGTTAGTGGTAAAAGGAGTAAAATCCGCTTTATTGAAATGCGTCTCATACATAAAAGTATTGAATTCGAAGGCATGACCGAAGCTCTTACTAAAACTAAGGCCTCCACGGTCTGCTGCTATAGACGGATTTGTTCCGTTTAAAGGGTAGGCCGGATCCGTGGAGACGGATCCTTTCTTGCGTAAGACCTGGTGTTCGTATATACCGTCTATCGAGGTCGAATAATCCACGTGTAGCCCGGAGCGCAGGCCTTGTGTAGTGACTGTCTGCGGAGTGCTATCGTTGGTGAAACGACCATATGGCCTGAAAAAAGGATACTGCGAATTCTTGATTTGATAATACAGATCCTGTGCCTCTTTGCGGTTAGGTTCAAATTCCAAAAGTTCTTTGACCCTCTCAACCGCCCGCACGTCATCTCCCAGCCAATGCAAGGCAAAAGCAATGCCCTCTATCGCATCCGGATTCTTGGGATAACGCTCCAGTATTTCCTCGTACCGACTGATACCTCGACGATGATACCCCTGCCATACCAAAATTCTGGCCTGATTATTAAGTGCGGTAAGATTTCCGGGATCTTTATCAAGGACCTTTTGATATAACGCATACGACTCCTCAAGCTTATCCTGAAAGCTCAAGATATTGGACTTGCCGAGAAGAGCATCTTTGTTATCGGGCCAACGCTTAAGAGCCGCGTCATATATTTCCAGAGCTTCGCTTTTCTGATTATTCCAGAAAAGCGCTTCGCCTAATCCCAAAAATATCTGCAGGTCTTCAGCTTTTAACGCAAGACATTCCTTATATACTTTTATTGCCTTAATTGTTTGGCCGCTCCATTTATACTGGTCAGCTAATTCTCGAATTATCTCGGCGGAGCGCTCCGGATGCTCCGAACGCACCTCTTCAAAAAGTTTTATCGCTTCCTTATGCTTATCCGCATAAGTATATACCCGCGCCCACTCTATGACCAAGCCCGGGTCCTTACGCAACTCTTCACTAATGCCAGAATATATCTTGAGAGCCTCGCTATATGACTTTTGCTCTACCAGGCGCCGCGCACTGCTTAATTTATCATTAAAAGTCTCTTCGGCAAAGGCATTAGTTATCAAACATATGCTCATGAGAAATACAGATATGAATTGCATATTCCGATTCGTCATTTTTTTCTCTGCGAAACTACCCACTCTCTATTACC
>JALOCE010000114.1 GCA_023227925.1 Candidatus Omnitrophota bacterium | reverse complement strand
ATTTTGCCGGATATTATAAGAGCCAGGGTGTTTCTATCAGCGGGGGCACCATAGACGCCTTATTAGATATTGGCCTTAAGGATGATACAATATCCTTGCATGCTGATACCAATGCCAACGGCCTTATTTTTTCTAAGGGTGATTTTCAGTATATATTGAATTCTGCCATATCCCTTGATTTTAAATATAGCTTAAAGGATAGACAATTTACTTATTCCGGTAATGCAAGGCTTCTTCAGTGCGGGATCTCGGGATTGGCTTCTGTCGGGGAGATAGATAAGATCAGCGGAGACGTAAGATTTAATAATGCCGGATTATCGTCAGATAAGATTAACGCGGTTATCTCCGGTATACCGCTGGAGGCTAAGGCCAGCCTCAGCGATTTTAAGAATCCGCTGTTCAATATTGATACTTCTATTTTAAGCCTTAGCGTTCTTCAGGAGGCATTGAAAGATAAATTTAAAATAGAGATCCCTGCCAGCATAATAGGTGAAGGTAAGCTCTCTCTGACAATAGAAAGCAGGATCCCAAAGCATCTTCCGCCGCTGATAAATTGCCGCCTTGACGTCTCCAGGGGTAAAATAGCATTGAATAAACTAAAATATAGTTTTGAGGGCCTGGCAGGCCGATTTGAATTTACGGCTGATCAGCTTAAATGGTCGGGTGTTAATTTTAATTATCAAGGCATACCTTATAACACAAATGGCACTTTGATTGACTTTAAGGCTCCCCGTATCGAGTTTGTTTTATCTAGCCGCGGCCTTTCCATGGAATCCGCTCTTTCGTTGAAAGGCAAGTTGATCAATATAGTAAAGGCAAAAGGCAGGTATCTGAATTCCGAGTTTATCTTCTCCGGGAACCTCGATATTTCAAATCCCGGCAGGTTACAAGCTGATATTTCCGGAAAGCTCAACATAGATTTGAAGGATACCAAAGAGATGTTTAAAAAACTTCAAAAGCAAATAGAGCAGGTCGATCCAAAAGGTGCGTTAGCTGTAAGCTTTAATCTCGATGGCGATATCAACGATTTTAAGTCTTGCGCGATCCAGGCCAATTTTTCCAGCCCTTCCGTTATGGCTTATGGTTTAAAATTCCAGGATCTTCTTTTGCATTATAGGCAGGAGAATGCCCTTGTCGAATTGCCGCTTATAGATTTATCCCTGTATGATGGAAAGATCGAAGGCAGCGCTGCGATGAATATGTCCACAAACCGCCTGCCTTATCAGATAAGTTTAAGCATGGGTGGTGTAAATATCGGGAAATTAAAGATGGATACGCCGGTAAAAAATAAAGATATAGCAGGCACAATGGATGTAGAGGTCAAGCTCAATGGTTATTCAAATGACCTTTCTAAATTAAGCGGGGCAGGTAAGATCCTTATCAGCGAAGGCAAGCTCTGGGAATTAGATCTTTTTAAAGGCATGGGCAAGCTTATCTTTGCCAAGGAATTTTCAAATATCGTTTTCCATGAAGGCAGTTGCGGTTTTGTCGTGCAGAATAAATCCATATTTACGGATAACCTTAAATTAAAAAGCAATCTCGTTGAGCTTGATGGCACAACCAGTATAGGTTTTGATGGCTCTTTAGATGCCACTATAAAGCTGCATGTCCTGGATAATGCGATCCCGTTAAAAGAAACATACAAGGATGTCATTACAGCAATAATAGGCAGCGTGGATGCGGTGGGGATCATAAATATCAACGGTACACTTAAAGAGCCGGTATATAAATTTCAACCTGCTGTGGTAGATATTATCAATGGCTTAAAAGACGCTATTTTTGACAGCATTTTAAAAAAATAGCTCCCGGAATTTTAAATTTTCTAATATATCATTTAGTGGTATAATATTTTCAATATGAGGCGAATACTTACCTTTATTTTAACATGCTTGATTTTTTCTTCTTGCCCCGCCTTTGCCTATTTCGATAATTACCCTCCTTATAGTTTCAAAAACGGCCCGTCCAGGCACTTAGAGGCAAATCCCCTGGTAGATTTCGATAAAGCTAAATTCAAGTCCAAAGACGGTAAGATATATGTCAGGCTCAAAGAATCAGCCGATAGTTTTGATTTCATCCTGAAAGATACAAAGCTCGTTTTGGCATATATAAAAGGAGAAAAACTGCCCCTGCCTAATTCTGTCTATCAGATTGATCTGGATGGCAACGGTAAGAAAGACTTCATAGTTTTTTATAATTACAGGGGCAAGGGCATTGAAGCCCAGAAGGATATGGTGGAGATATACCTCAAAAGAAAAGAAGGGCTTTACCGTAGGATCTCCTACGATACTTTTTCTGCGGGGCTGGAAGACTTCGTCGATCTGGACCGGGATGGTAAATACGAAGTTATTATTACGGGTTTTTGCCGGGGGGATAAACATAATTATTTTACCTATAACATATATAAGCCAAAGGGCGGCAGGCTTGCCAACGCAGACGCCCAATTTAAAGATTATCCTAAATTTATCTGGATCACCCATAAGAAGAACGATAAAGACAGCACGCATTTAACCAAAGAAGAAAGGTCTGAGCATACCATAAAGAAGAATGATTCTATCCGCTATCATGATATTTCCAAGGCACAACAATAGGTAATACAATGACTATAAATCAGGATAGTTCTTTAGAATGACTCATGCCTCAAAGGATATCTATCTAACCTCGATTATCCCCCTGGTCCCGCAGATCCTTACACAAATAGACCGCCGTGCCGGCTCACCTACAAAAGGATGTTTTGACCGGGAATACTGGCAGCATTTAAGCGTTGATTTTCCTTGTATGGAAAAACAGGAATCTGTTTTAACGCTATGGTTGCTTTATGAGATTGAGCATTCCTCGAATGTATATAGAGGCTCTTCTCGCCTGCTTGAATGGCTCGAAGATGGAGTCGGCTTTTGGTGTAAATCTCAAAGGCCGAACGGCTCGTTCGATGAATGGTATCCCCATGAAAACAGTATGACTGCTACTGCTTTTTCCACGCGATGCATAACAGAGTGCCTTATACAAACAAAAGATTCTATTAAATGGAAAGAAGATGTTTATGCCCATGTTTTGAGGGCGGCAAGATGGATAGCGGGATGCTCTGAATATTCCGTTTCTAATCAGGAAGCTGGCGCGATTCTCGCGCTTGATAATACTGCCAGGATTACCGGTAATACGAAGATTAAAGAAGCCGCCGATAATAAATTAAAAAAGCTTCTTTCTTTGCAGGATGAAGAAGGGTGGTTCTCGGAGTATGGAGGAGCTGATGTAGGTTATTCCTCTGTTACCTTAGCTTATCTTGCTCAATTATGGAAAAGAAGCCCTAGCGAGAGGCTCTATTCGGCTTTAGAGAGGCTGGTATCTTTCATCAGTAATTTTGTACATCTTGATTTTTCTTTGGGGGGTTGTTACGGCAGCCGCAATACAGAATATATTTTACCGTTAGGAGCGGAGATCCTGGCTTCGAAAGTACCTCTTGCCGCAGGATTGGCAGCTAAACTGCGTTTAGCATATTCGAAGAGAGCTGATATCGGGCTTAGCAATGTCGACCACCGCTATCTTTTATTGCATAATTATTTTTATCTGGAGTCATACAGGGAGGCAAGGGATCCTCTCGATGTACCTTCTTTAAACGCAGCGCAGGATTTCAGCTTCGGGAGATGCGGTATTATCGGCAGGTCCCGGGAGGGAGGGCATATTGTTGCTTCGTTGAAAAAAGGGGGAGCCTTTAAAATAGCCTCAACCGACAGAAGCCTGACAGATTGCGGTTGGACGGTCTGTGATTCCGGGAGAGTCTTGATATCGTATCATTTTCCCGGTTCTTTAGAGAGCCATCTTTATCCCGAGGGTTTTAAAGTAAAAGGCAGGTTAAAGTATATTTCTACGGCAAAGATGACTACCTTGGCCCTGGTAGCTTTAAGGGTTTACATGAGTACATTTGGACGGTTTAAATTTTTTAGCCGTTTGCTTAAAAATTTTTCCCGTTATATCCTGATAACGAATAGCCGGGCATCCGGAATTGAATTCGAAAGGGATGTCAGCGTGAATAAGCTGGGCATCATAGTCAATGATACGCTTAAGGGTTTAAGTAACAGCCAGGTTGTATATTTAGGGGGCAGTTTATCGTATGCCCTCGGCCCTTCCACAGGCACTTTCCGTAACGAACAGCTATCCGTAAAATCCCTATGTTTTAAAGAGGATGATTTCCAGGGCGGAAAATTGCATGTAGAAAGGCAGATCTCCTGGAATACAGAGTTGAATTTATTTAAAGTGAATAATTTAAAAAAAGAGCTATCCAGTGAACACGCAAAAATCTAAAGTATCCGTAGTTTTGCCGGCTTACAACGAAGCCGGAAATATAGCTGTTTTGTTGGAGAAGGTCCAGGGTGTTTTTATCAAGGAAGGCTTAGAGGGCGAAGTTATTTTAATAGACGATGGCAGCACCGACGATACGGCTAAGATAGCTTGCGAATATATGAAGAAGATCCCTTTTCTCAAGGTTTCCAGGCATGATAAAAATCTTGGCCTTACCAAGACGCTTACTGAGGCTTTTAAAAATGCAACGGGCGATATTATTATATTTTTATGTTCGGACCTGCAATCAGACCCGGAGGAAGATATACCCAAACTCCTTCGGGGTATTGATAGCGGAGCGGATGTGGCCGTAGGATGGAGGCAGGGCAGGAAGAGGTTCAGGTTCCTGGGCTCAAAAATGTTCAATGCCGTTTCCAGGGCCATTTTCGGTTTAGATGTGCATGACCTGAATTGGATCAAGGCGTTCAGGAGGGAAGCCGCGCAGAATCTGGCATTGAAGTCCGATTGGCATAGGTTTATCGTGCCGATAGCAGCCCACAAAGGATTTAAGATCGCCGAAGTAAAAACAAATTGGTATCCGCGTAAATTTGGTAAGTCTAAATATAATCTTACGCGCGTGCCTATCTCGATACTGGATATGATCGTGTTAAAGGCGGAGTTTATGCGCGGTAAATAAATACTATGTCTCGTAGAGCCGTCAAATTTCTATTTTACACCTCTTTCGGCATCAGCCTTTTTCTTTTATCTATCTACCCGGTTTTATCAGAGGCTTTTATTGCCGTTTCGGCGATATTTTTTTCCTGCGCAAGCGCGATATTATTTTTGATCCTTATGCCGCCGGTGCGCAGAGAGGTTTGCAGAAAAAGAGAGAATTGCCAGCTGGAGGGGGCAGAGGACGGCGACGTATGGCTATTTATTTCAGAAGGAGCACTTTATTTACCGTGGTATAATATTATTTCTAAAGAGATCGGGCCATGCCGGATGATCAATGCTATCCCCGAGCTGGGGCAGCCGCGCCTGATTATTTTACCGCAAGGCACCAGCCTTAAGGGCATTGAAACAGAGATATTGTTACGATGGGTAGAAAAAGGAGTAGCGCTCTTTTGTGAATGCCCGGGAGAAGATCTAGCGGGTTTAACAGGCTTAAGATATACCGGGGAAAAATATCATTGCCATAAGGAAGAGTTTTTAGGCGCTGTCCTGGATTTAAGTGGCGCGTCTTCTTTAGTTTATCGCCCGCTAAGAGAAAAAAATATTGCAGTAGCCAAGCCGGATTTTTTATTTGAGAACAGGATCGGTTTAGGGGTAGTCTTTACTTTGAACATTGAATATTGCCGATGGGCGA
>JALOCE010000113.1 GCA_023227925.1 Candidatus Omnitrophota bacterium | reverse complement strand
TTTATATCGATTATTACGGGCATAAGCTACTCCTAACCCATTATAAGCGGTAGCCCGGTCAGGGTATATCCGTATCGCAGCTTTAAACATCCTTATCGCGTCATCTAACCTGTTTTCTTTAAGATAGACATGCCCTAGCATCTCTATTGCCTCATAGTAAGCAGGATAAATCTCCAGCGCTGTTTTTATCTCTTTTTTGGCATTATCCAAAAAGTTAATCGCGTAATAGGCACTGGCTAAATTCAGATGCGCGCGGGGGCTCTCCGGTGAAGCATTAGCAGTCTCATACCAAAGCGTGAATTCATTCTGCCAGACCTTGTTTCTTTCAAAGGTAACTCTCCCGAGGGCAATGACCAGGAGTAAAAACACCAGATACACTGATTTCTGCCAATTCAAATAATGCGTATCGATCCTGGCTTTAGATAACCCAAAAAAGCAAATTCCTATAGCCATGGAAAACCCTACCGAAGGAATATACATATAACGCTCCGCAAAGACGTTGCCCTGCGGGATGATGTTACTTACCGGTAGGACGGTAATAAAAAACCAGAATATTGAAAACGTAATAAGAGGATTTTTTCTTGTATTCTTAAAAGCTATAAATACCAAGAACGATAAAACAATAACGCCCAGTAATACCGCTGGCTCAAACAAAGAGTTTGCCGCAGGGAAAAAATAATCCGCTTTTAGCCCATAAGGAAAAAATAAGAGCCGAAGATAAAGAACGATGATCTTTATCACGGTGAAAAGCCGCCAATAAGGGTGCGTTCCGCCGATAAAATTAGAAACATAGCGTTTATTTTCCAGCAAAAAATCCCAGCCGATAAAATAAAAACGCAAGGTAAGGTATAGCCCTAAGACAATAAAAAATCCCAAGTAAAACTTAGGGAAATTTTTTATGAGTTCTTTTGGTTTCCTCTGGCTTATAAAGAGATAATCCAGAAAGATGACCAATAAAGGCAATATCACCGCCATCTCCTTGATCAATAACGAAATAAAAAAACAGGCCAGGGATAATAAATAATAGATAAATTTTTTACCCCGCGCATATGACAAAAACAGGATCAAGGATAATAAAATAAAGGTAAGCGTCAAGAGGTCCACCCTACCGCTGATAAAACTGACTGATTCGGTATGCACAGGGTGCACGCTGAATATCAGGGCGGCAAAAAAAGAAATAAGCCTCTCTTTAGTCAGCATCCCCGTAAATATAAAGATCAGGACACTTACAAGAGTTTGAAAGATCAGGTTGGTGAGATGATAGCCGAATGCGTTATTCTGCCATAATGTATAATCCAGGATAAAAGAAGCTGCCTGGAGAGGCCGGTAATAGCCGCTGGTAAGGGTCTGTATGCCGACTTTCCAGATATCCTGTGTGAAAAATTTAGGCAAATGCTGGAACGACTGCATATAAGGATTAAGGACTATCAGAATATTGTCATCCCAGACAAAATGCGCAAATAAAGTGTTGAAATAAACCGCTAAATTTACGGCGATGATAAAAAAGATTAAGATACTTTTACGAACTTGCATATTAGATCTGCGCTCCATATATACTGATAAGCCTCCAGCTTAAACCCTAAACCCCGCATCATCTCGGTCAAATCCCGCCGGTTATAATGCGATATATGCTCATCGGCATAACCGCCGGGGACCACTCTTTTATATAACCATTCGATGATGAGCCAGGAGGCCCTCGAATAATCAGGGGTAGCCAAAATCAAAACCCCTCCCTTCTTCAAGACTCTCTTTAATTCCGTAAAAGTCTGCGTTTGATGCTGGATATGCTCGATTACTTCCGCACAGATTACAACATCAAAAACCCCGTCCTTAAAACAGAGGTTCCTTACGTCCGCATTTAGCAGGGCATTGCCTAATGAAAGGTTATAGCGTAACTTTTTAAAGTCTATATCCATACCGACAGCCTGCGGGAAAGCCCCCAAGACTTTACTCGTGCCGCAACCCGCATCTAAAATTCTCGACGGATAACCGGCAAACGAACAGATGATCTTATATTTACGCCTCTGCCAAAAACGCTGCAAAGGTATGCGGCTATTAAAAGCCCGGTCGTCATAATCAGCCGAAGCGATCGTATTTCTCGCCCTCCACATCTTAAAGAACGTGCGTAAGAAATTAAACCCTATCTGCATTACATTCCTATTGGCCGGGCTTTCAGGATAATATCTATAATGAAAGGGGATCTCGGCTACGCTAAACCCGTGCATGTATGCTCTAACCAGGATCTCTACTAACGCGCTGAAATCTTTTTCTGAGGATTCGATCTCGCGGAAGATCCTGGCGTCATAAAGCCTGAACCCGCTGGAAATGTCCGCCAAAGGTAGAGAAAGAGCAAAAGATAATAATCTATTCAGGCCTACGCTTAAACATCTGCGTAAAAACGGCATATCCGCGACACCTCCTTTTATATACCTGGAGGCAATCACAATATGTGCATCTTCTCTATGGAAAAACAACCTTTTTAAAATGTAGGGATTATGGGAAAAATCCGCATCCATAGTAATGATATATTTTCCCCTGGCCTGCTTTACTGCCTCTTTTAAAGCGCTTCCATAAGCAGCGCATCCTGCCGGGATAATCTCATAAGTGCAATTTAGAGAGGAAAATATTTCTTTTATTTTGTCCGTAAGGAAGGATGTATCGGAGGTTTTATCAAACGCGAAGACTACGATTGAAATATCCATATGTTGCAATTATACATTAACTTACCGCATTTGTCAAAAGCACAAAAAAAGGCGGTGAGTTTTCCCACCGCCTTTTTTACTAGACTTCCAAAAATTATCTTTATTGCATCTCTGAGTAGCTACCAGGACAGTTATTCCCCGCACTTTTATGTGCCGTAACTGCTGTACCAGTGACAGCGTCAGACCTGCACAATACTCCGGATTCATCGACGTAATAAGCACGCGCGTTGCTACCTTGAGGAACAGCTGTGGCATAGAACTCAGTAGTGCTAACCCCACCCGTAGCAAAAACATATCCTTGCTTTGTACCGGCCGCTAAAGTAACATCAATATAAGGAGGAGTTTCATCATCAAGACCAGATAAAGCAGAATATGACGGATGACTTGCACGCCATTGCACTTCAGCAGTCGCGACTGTATGTAATGCTGCTGCTGCCGCTGCCTCTTGAGCAGAAATACGGGCGCGTAGTAAATTGGGTATAGCAATAGCTGCTAAAAGAGCAATAATTGCTACCACTATCATAATTTCCACTAGCGTAAACCCTTTTCTTTTCATGTATGACTTGACCTCCCTTCTAAGGTAAGATTGACTCTTTGCGCTCTTTGTTTTTAACCTCTTATTTGTTAATGTGATAAATTATAACTTTTCTCTCTCTTCAAACTTTCAAGAGGTTAAACTATTTTCGAGCACATGTCCCCTTATTGAAATTTTATTTTACACCACCCCCTTGTCTTTTGTCAAGCGAAAGTTTCTATACGCAGAATCTAATTAAAATATAGCACAAAAGATTGAGGGTTTCAATGTGAGCCTGAATTATCCCTGAACCACTCCACAGTCTTTAAGAGGCCTTCTTTTAATTCCACTTTAGGCTTCCAGTTAATGATCTTCTTTGCTTTTCTGATATCCGGTTGGCGTTGACGGGGGTCGTCTTCGGGTAAAGGCTTAAAGACTATTTTACTCTTTGTGCCGTTTAACTTAAGCATTATTTTAGCCAATTCCAGGACTGTAAATTCATTAGGATTGCCTAAATTAACCGGTTCGTTCACGGGTTTAAGCATCAACTTATATATACCTTCGATCAAATCGCTGATATAACAGAAAGAACGGGTCTGCTTCCCCTTGCCATAAACAGTAAGCGGCTGATTATTCAATAACTGATAGATAAAATTCGGTATAACGCGGCCATCATCTATCCTCATGCGCGGCCCATAGGTATTGAATATCCTGATGATCCTTATATCTATCTTATGCACCCTGTGATATGCCATAGTCAACGCCTCGGCAAAACGTTTTGATTCATCATAACAGCCGCGCAGCCCTATAGGATTGACATTACCCCAGTAGTCTTCCGGCTGCGGATGCACTAAAGGATCGCCATAAACCTCCGAAGTAGAAGCAAGCATAAATATTGCTTTTTTCTTGAGGGCCAACCCTAAAGCATTGTGCGTGCCTAAAGAACCTACTTTAAGGGTCTGAATAGGGAATTTCATATAATCCACCGGCGATGCGGGCGAGGCAAAATGCAGGACGTAATCAACAGGTTCTCCGATGTCGATATATTTGCTGACATTGTGCTCTATAAATCTGAAGTTATTGCTGCCCAAAAGATGCCTGATATTTTTTAAATTTCCGGTAATAAAATTATCCAGGCAGATGACCTTGAATCCTTCCTTAACCAATTTATCGCAGAGATGCGAACCCAAAAAACCTGCCCCTCCGGTAACAACCGTTACCCTCTTATTCATCTCTTCACCCCTCTAAAATATTCTACGGTTAATTTCAATCCCTCGGTAAAACCTATCGCGGGGACAAAACCTAATAACTTTTTTACCCTGGAAAGATCGGCCCTTGTTTTAAATACATCCCCTGGGCGCTTAGGCAAAAAAACCGGTTTTATATCCTTGCCTAATATTTTATTCAAGATTTTTACCAGCTCTAGAACAGTATAATCCTTGCCTCCGGCAATATTAAATACCTCACTCTTCAGTTTACTTTTTAGGGCTGCCTGAATATTCGCCTGGACAACATTAGCTACATAGGTAAAATCCCGCGACTGTTTTCCATTCCCATATATCGGCGGCGGTTCACCGTTCAAGAGGCAAGTGATGAACTTAGGTATCACCACAGCGTATTCGTCATCCAAGGATTGCCTCGGGCCAAAAACATTGAAATAGCGTAAACACACAGTAGATAAATCATAATGATAGCTGAATATCTTACAATAATATTCGCCGGTCAACTTACTAAGGGCATAAGGCGAAATAAGCTCAGGCAGAAAATCTTCCCGTTCCGGAAAATTATCTATATCGCCGTAGACTGAGCTAGAAGAAGCAAAAACAAAACGTTTTATTTTATTCTTCAAAGACGCCTCAAGCATATTCAGGGTACCGCTTATATTTACGTCATTGTATTCTTCCGGGCTCTTGAGAGATTTAGGGACACTCCTTAATGCCGCTTGATGCAACACAAAATCCATGCCTTTCGTAGCCTTAATACAAGCTTCCTTGGAACGTATATCTGCTTTAATTAAATCTATTTTATTTATTACCTGCGCTAAATTTTTTGTCTTACCGCTTGAAAAATTATCCAATACCCTTACAAAATGCTTTCTCTTAACCAGTGCATCGACGATATTCGAACCGATAAAGCCTGCGCCGCCTGTGACAAGAAACCTGCTCATAACTTAACCACCTTTCCATGCTTAGTATTTTTAAATATATTCCTAGTATCAAAAATAAGTTTGGAATTCTTTAGTATAAAGTTATAATCCACTGCTGAGTGATCTGTCGCGATCACTACGCAGTCAAATGCAGATAAATTCTTACTATTTAAATCTATGGACTTAAGATTGATATGGTCTAATTTCAAATAAGGGATCAGGGGATCATAATAGGAAACCCGGCATTGGCTTTTTTGTAATATTTCAATGATATCCAATGCAGGAGATTGCCTTAAATCTTTTATATCTT
>JALOCE010000112.1 GCA_023227925.1 Candidatus Omnitrophota bacterium | reverse complement strand
GATCTTTAGCGTAGTAGGCGCGTTGATCTGTAAGCCGCTGATTAATTTTTCCTATGTGCACCTCGTTTTCTTAGGCATTGGTTTAAATATTATCGGCCAGTTAGGGGATCTATCCGAGTCGTTGATCAAGCGCGACTGCGGGGTAAAAGATTCCGGGAAGGTCTTGCCCGGCATGGGCGGGATCCTGGACGAGATAGACAGCCTGCTTTTTACGGCGCCGGTCTTTTATTTTTATATGACTATAATTTTAGGATGAAACATATCGCGATATTGGGTTCGACTGGTTCTATAGGGGAGAATACGCTTGCGGTAATCAGGCATTTCCCGAAAAGTTTTAAGGCCGTAGCCTTAGCCACGCATTCCAATATCGAGATCTTGCTAAAGCAGATAAAGGAATTCCGCCCGGAGTATGTTTGTGTTGCCGATAGGGAAGCGGCTTTAAAATTAAGATCCAGGCTTAAGGGAAACCTGAAGATATTTGCCGGGGAAGAGGGTTTAGAGGAACTGGTTTCAAAGAGTAAAGCCGATAAAGTAGTATTGGCGATAAGCGGCTCTGCTGCATTGCCGCCTTTATTGAAGGCAATAGAAAACGGTAAAGACATTGCTTTGGCGAATAAAGAGGCCCTGGTAATGGCAGGCCCGCTCGTAATGAAGATGGCTTCGAGAAACAAGATCAAGATCCTGCCCATAGACAGCGAACAGAGCGCGATCTGGCAGTGCCTTGAGGGCGAAAAGTACGGTAACTTAAAGAATATTTATCTCACTGCTTCCGGCGGGCCTTTTAGGAAAACGGGGCGTAATCGCCTGCGGAAAATTTCCCGGAGCCAGGTCCTGAAGCATCCTAAATGGTCGATGGGCCCTAAAATTACCGTGGATTCCGCGACCCTGATGAATAAAGGCTTAGAAGTCCTGGAGGCGATGTTTTTATTTGATGTGCCTTGCGCTAAAATAAAAGTCCTGGTGCATCCTGAGGCAATAATCCATTCTATGGTGGAATTTATAGACGGGGTGGTCATCGCGCAGCTCTCGGAGACGGATATGCGTATCCCGATACAGTACGCCCTTTCTTATCCTGAGAGGCTGGCGAATTCCCTGCCGGCAATAGATTTTTATAAATTAAAAGAATTACATTTTGAAAAACCGGATTTCGGGAAATTCCCCTGTTTGGGCCTGGCTTACCGCGCAGCCACGGCGTTAGGGACGAGCCCCGCTGTTTTGAATGCGGCTAATGAAGTAAGCGTAGGAGAGTTTTTAGATAAGAGGCTGGAGTTTATTTCCATCCCCCGCGTTATTGAAAAAGTTTTAAATAAGCACCGGAATATCGCTGAACCTGATCTGACAGAAATTAAAGCAGCAGATAGCTGGGCAAGAGAGGAAGCTTATAATATTATAGAGAGGCTAAATTAAACGATGGTTACTTTACTTATTTTTATAATTATCTTAAGTGTTTTGATCGTAGTCCATGAATTCGGGCATTTTATCATAGCCAAAAAAATAGGGGTAAAAGTAGAAAAATTTTCCCTGGGATTTGGCCCGCAATTATTCAAGCGTAAAAAAGATGATACGGAATATAGTGTTGCAGCCATACCTCTGGGCGGCTATGTCAAGCTTGCCGGAGATAATTTAGAAGAATATAAAGGTAACTCTTATGAATACCTGGCAAAGCCTCCGGGTAAGCGCTTCTGGGTAATATTTTTCGGGCCTTTGTTAAACTACGTCTTGGGATTTTTGTGTTTCTGGTGCATATTTTTCGTAGGCTACCCGAAACTTACCGCCCAGGTCGGCGGGTTGCTGGACGGTTTCGGCGCCAAGGACGCCGGCGTGCAGGTAAACGACAAGATCATCAGTGTCGATGGCCGGAAAGTGGCTTTCTGGGAAGATATACAGGAGATCATGAAGGATAAGAAGGCAGCGCAAACAGTGCAGCTTTCTATCTTGAGGCAAGACAAAGAAATCACCCTGGGAGTAAATATAAAAGAAAAGAAAGTCGATGACCTGTTGGGGGATAAGCTTAACGTGGGATTATTGGGCATTACGCCTTCCGGGGATGCGATCGTAGTCAAGCACGGTTTATTCGAGGCGTTTTCATTAGGCCTGAACAGGACCTGGTTTTTGACAGTGATGACCTACAAAGCGCTCTGGAGGATGGTCCTGGCAAAGATATCCATACGCGAGGCTACCGGGCCGTTAGGGATATTTTTTATCACCGGCAAAGTAGCGCAACAGGGGATAGTTGCGGTTTTGAATTTCGTCGGCCTGATCAGCGTAAGCCTGGCTATATTCAATCTCCTGCCTCTGCCGGTATTAGACGGCGGGCATATTTTATTATTGGCGATAGAGAAGATCAGGGGTAAATATCTTAGCCTTAAGGCAGAGCGGATTATCACGCAAATAGGTTTTACTTTTATTATTACTTTAGCCATAATTGTAACCTACAATGATTTAATGCGGGTTATGGGGCGCTAACGATAAAAATATAATGGGCGGGATTACCAGGCGTAAGACTAAAACAATAAAGATCGGTAATGTCTATATAGGCAGCAGGCATCCCATTGCCTTGCAGTCTATGGTTAAGTCCGAGGCCCGGGATATTGCGCGCACGGTAGAGCAGATAAAAACATTAGAAAAATCCGGCTGCGAGATCGTCCGCTTGGCCATAAAAGATATTCATGATGCCAGGGCGATAAGAAAGATAAAACAAAAAGTAAATATACCCATTGTCGCGGATATCCATTTTCACAAAGGCCTGGCTTTAGAGGCAATAGATAATGGCGCGGATAAGATCAGGCTGAATCCGGGGAATATTTATAAAGAAAAAGAGATCAAAGAGATCGTAAGCGCCCTGAAAGCGCGCAAAATACCTTTACGCATCGGGGTCAATTCCGGTTCAGTCAGGGACCTTAATTCCAGGAACCTGAATAAGTCAGATAAGTTAGTGGCAAGCTGCTTAAATTATGTTAAGATAGTAGAGGGCTTGGGTTTCTCTGATATAGTGCTTTCTCTGAAGGCCTCGAATGTTTTAGATACTGTGCAGGCTTATCGTAAGATAGCTAAGCTTTGTGATTATCCGCTGCATTTAGGTGTTACTGCCACGGGGTCGCCGCAGAGCGGGGCAATAAAATCCAGTATCGCCCTGGGTGCATTACTTTTAGAAGGTATCGGCGATACGATCAGGGTCTCGCTTACGGATAAGCCGGAACAGGAAGTAGCCGTAGCGAAGGTGATTTTAAGCGCTTTGAATTTGCGTGTTTTTGGGCCGCGGATCATCAGCTGCCCTACTTGCGGCAGATGCCAGGTAAATCTGGTAAAGTTAGTCAAAGAATTAGAAGAAAAATTATCAGGCGCTGATTCTAAATTATATACAAAGCCGATGGAATTGGCAGTGATGGGTTGCGTAGTCAATGGCCCCGGGGAAGCAAAGGAAGCGGATATCGGGGTTGCCTTCGGTAAGAGAGACGGGATCTTATTTAAAAAAGGAAAGGCAGTCAGAAAAATTTCTTTTGCGGATTGCACAAAAGTTTTACTAAAAGAGGTGAAAGGATAAATGGGCCAGACACTAAAAGACAGGATCAGGCAGGATATTCTTACCAGATACTCTAATATATTGGTAAAAGAGGGGGTCAGCAAAGAAGAGCTCGGGGGGATGATAAGGCACATAATAGAGAGTATCATCAACCGGCCCAGGAGCCCTCTTGGCGAGGAGGATAAGAAGAAGATAACAGAGGAGCTGGTGGATGAGTTTGTAGGTTTAGGTCCGATAGAGAAATTGATGCAGGATCCGGCTGTGACCGAAATCATGATCAACGGCCCTAATAAAATTTATTTTGAAGCGAATGGCAAAAAAAAGTTATTCGAAACCGATTTTGGGAATGAAAGCCAAGTGATGCGTTTTATCCAGAAGATACTTGCGCCAACGCGCCGGCGCGTGGATGAGTCTTATCCCTACACGGATGTTTCCCTGGAAGACGGCTCGCGGATAAATATTATCATACCGCCTTTGGCTTTAGACGGCCCGACAGTAACGGTGAGGAAATTTTTAAAGACGATCAAGACCGTAGAAGATTTAATTAAGGCGGATACCATGGATAGGAGGATGGCTGATTTCCTCGTCGCCTGCATCAAGGCAAAGGCCAATATTATGTTTACCGGAGCTACCGGCGCAGGGAAGACAACAACCTTAGGCATCCTTTCAAGCTATATTAATAGTGAAGACCGCATTGTCACTATTGAAGACACTGCGGAATTACATCTTGCCCAGGAACATGTGGTCAGGCTGGAAGCAAGGCAGCCGAATATTGAAGGCAAGGGTGGGGTAACTATCAAGGACCTCTTTAATAATTCTTTGCGTATGCGGCCGGAGAGGATTATCCTTGGAGAAATCAGGGGCGTTGAGGCTCTAGATATGTTACAGGCAATATGCTCCGGGCATGTCGGGTCTTTATCGGTATTGCATGCTAATTCGCCGCAGGATGCTATATACCGCCTGGAAACTATAATTCTTGCTTCAGGGGTCCCGATAAACTTAGATGCCTTGCACAGGCAGATCGCCGCGGCGATCAATGTCATTGTGCAGCAGGAGCAGTTGATGGATGGCTCCCGCAAGATCACACATATTACGCAGGTAAATGGCCTAAAAGATGGCCGGGTAGTCTTAGAGGATATTTTTGTTTATGATATCGAGGGTGTGGATGCAGGGGAAAAGATACATGGCCGCTGGAAGGCGACAGGAGTGACCCCGGTATTTACCTCCTTGTTTAAAAAAGAAGGAATAAAGATAGCACAGGAAATATTTAATAAGGATTAAAATGTTCTGGTCAAAAGCTTTTATACCGACTTTAAAAGAAGCGCCCCAGGAAGCAGAATCTAATAGCCACAAGCTGATGCTGCGCGCGGGGCTGGTGCGTATGCTTATGGCAGGCGTCTATTCTTATTTGCCTTTGGGCCTGAAGGTGCTGAATAATATCGAAGGGATAATACGCCAGGAGATGGCTGCTTGCGACGCAGCAGAAGTCCTTTTGCCTGCGCTGCAACCGCAGGAATTGTGGGCAAAATCCGGCCGCGATAAGGTTATCGGCGAAGTAATGATCCGTTTTACCGACCGCCGGGGCAGGAATGTAAGTTTAGGGCCTACGCATGAAGAAGTGATCACGGATTTAGTAAGAAGCCAGGTTTCTTCTTACCGGCAGCTGCCTTTGGTTTTATACCAGATCCAGACAAAATTCCGCGACGAGCTCCGTCCGCGTTTCGGCCTCTTAAGGTCATGCGAATTCATTATGAAAGACGCTTATAGCTTTGATAAGGATGAGGCCGGGTTAGAAAAGAATTATCAGGCGATGTATGCCGCTTATAACAGGATTTTTAAAAGATGCGGATTGGAATTTTTAACAGTAGAGGCAGACCCCGGCGTGATGGGCGGGAATGTTTCGCATGAGTTTATGGTCCCGGCTCAGAGCGGAGAAGATCTAGTCTTGAGCTGCCCTCCCTGTAAATTGACCATACCGTTTAAAGAGGACGCAGGCGATGCCTGCCCTAAATGCAAACTGGATTTAGAAAAAATAAATGCTATCGAAGTAGGGCATATTTTTAAATTGGGCACAAAATACAGCGTAAGTTTAGGGGCGAATTTCCTCGATAGCGACGGGAAACTAAAGCCGATTATTATGGGTTGTTACGGCATAGGCGTATCCAGGCTGATCTCTGCCATCATTGAGCAGAACTTTGATAAAGACGGCATAATCTGGCCGAAAGAAATAGCTCCTTACAAGGTGAGTATTCTGCCTTTGGATGTAACCGACAAAGAGATCATGCAGCTGGCTTTAGATATTTACAAAGAGTTGACAGGAGGCGGCATCGAGTGCCTTTTAGATGACCGCGATGAACGCGCAGGGGTGAAATTTAAAGATGCGGATTTA
>JALOCE010000111.1 GCA_023227925.1 Candidatus Omnitrophota bacterium | reverse complement strand
TAGATTTAATTGGCGGTATCACTAATTTTATCAAGCCGCAGAGCAAAGTCCTGGTCAAGCCTAACCTTCTGATGGCTAAAGAGCCGGAGTATGGCATTACCACCCACCCGGAAGTCGTGCGCGCGGTAATAAAAATATTGAAAACAATCGACTGCCAGGTATTCGTCGGAGACGATCCCAATGTCCGTAATAGCCAGAATGAAAAACTGGATGAGATTTATGAGCGCACCGGCATGAAAAGAGTCTGTCAGGAAGAAGGCGTTACCCTGGTAGATTTCGCTAAGAAGCGCTGGCGGGGTAATTTTCCCCTGGCGGCATGGTTGGATGATTCTGATCATGTTGTAAATATCCCTAAATTTAAAACGCATAACCTGACCGTTTTATCCGGGGCAATCAAAAATCTCTTCGGCCTGGTCTCCGGGACCTATAAGGCAGAATTACACAAAAAATATTTTGCTAAAGATGAATTTGCCGGGATCTTGGTGGACGTCTTTCAAGAAGTAAAACCATCCCTTACTGTGATCGACGGTATTGTCGCTATGGAAGGCGACGGCCCGGTAATGAAAGGTAAATTGCGTAATTTGGGTTTAATTTTGGCAAGCGCCGATTGCGTTGCTTTAGATTCTATTTTAGCTTCTATTATGGGCCTGGAACCTTTTGATGTCTTGACTACGAAAGAGGCTGCTGCCAGGGGCCTGGGGACAGCAGATATTAATTCTATCTCAGTCCTGGGAGAAAAGCTGCAGGAAGTAAATCGCGGTCCTTTTTTATTGCCTGGAACTCCGGTAAAGAGAAGGTTACCGCCGCAGCTGGCCAGGATAATAAATAAATTTATCTTTTTTTACCCGTCCATAGAACGGAAATCTTGCCTGGCTTGCGGAATGTGTGTTACTGCCTGCCCTAAAAAAGCGATCAGGATTACAAAAGATCAGGCAGATATAGATTATCGCAAATGCGTATATTGTTTTTGCTGTAGCGGGGCATGTCCCAATTCGGCAATCAAGGTAAGAAAAAGTTTGCTGGCAGGATTTTTAGGCTTATAAAGATATGACGGAAAAATACGGTTTTAGCGGATTAAGAGCCAGGCTTGATGAGGCGATCACTTACGGCACGCATAAAGAAGCGTTGAAACTCGCCCGGCAGGGATTAAGCGATGCGCGCTCAAAAGCGCTTTTAGGCGAAATCGAATATTTTAAAGGCCAGCTCGATCTTTTAGAGGGTAATTTTACCAGCGCCATAGAACATTTCGACCTGGCCGTAAAACATAATCCCGCTGACGGCGCAGCCTATAATGACCGCGCGTTGTGTATGGTAGAATTGGGTATAATCGATGAAGCGTTTTATTATTTTGATAAAGGTATTGAGGTAGAGCCGGATTATGCTACTATTTATCATAACAAGGGGTGGCTGCTTAATAACATAGGAAGGCATAGCGAAGCGATCGCATATTTTAAAAAAGCGCTTGGGCTTGAACCGGACAGGGCAGTAACGTATGATAATTTAGCAGACGCGCTCATAAATCTTTTTGATTACCAGGGGGCTTTGGCATCTTATAGAAAAGTATTGGCATTGTTGAAGCCGGGTTCCTGCAGCGAGATCCGGGAAAAAATATCAGAACGCATTAGTTTCCTGGAAGATAAAATTATCAAAAATAAATAATGGAGATAACCTATGCAGATAAGGACCATAGATTGGATCGGTAATAAGGTTAAAATAATCGACCAGACGAAACTACCGGGGAAGCTGGAATTCATTTATATCGATGATTTAAAGGAGCTCTGGCAGGCGATAAAAACTATGAAAATAAGAGGAGCGCCTGCGTTAGGGGCAATGGCAGGGTTTGGCGTATTCTTAGGTATCAAGGATTCCAGGGCGGGAAATTTCTCTGAGTTTGCCAGAGGCTTGGATAGGGTAACCAGCTATATCGCTTCATCGCGGCCGACGGCAAGGAACCTCTTCTGGGCCCTGGAAAGAGTAGCCAACGCCGCTTTAAAAAATAAAAACAAGCCTTTACCCGCTATCAAGAAGCTGATATTGGAAGAGGCAAAAAAAATAATGGAAGAGGATAGGTCAGCCTGCAGGTGTATAGCCGGTTACGGAGCGAAATTATTCCGGAAGAATGATACGGTATTGACTATCTGTAACGCCGGGATCCTCGCCACTATCGATTACGGGACTGCCTTGGGCGTGATTTACCGCGCTTGTGAACAACAAAAAGGCATAAAAGTATTCTCCTGTGAAACCAGGCCTGTTTTACAGGGCGCGCGCCTGACTAGCTGGGAGTTGAAGAAAAAAGGCGTAGATGTAACGCTTATCTGCGACAGTATGGCAGCGGCTTTAATGCGGGAAGGAAAGATAAAAAAAGTAATTGCCGGAGCGGACAGGATCGCTTCTAACGGCGATACCGCCAATAAGATCGGGACTTACAGCCTAGCCGTCTTAAGTCATTATCATAAAATACCTTTTTATATTGCTGCGCCGGTTTCGACTTTTGACCTTACTATTAAAAGCGGCAGAGGCATCCCCATCGAAGAGCGCCCTGGCAGGGAAGTAACAGAATTATTTTTCGCTAAGCCCATTGCGCCGGAGGGAGTGAAGGTATTTAACCCGGCGTTCGATGTCACGCCGCATAATCTGATCAGCTCGATCATCACCGATAAAGGCATAATAAAACCGCCCTACAAAATAAATATCAAAAAAATATTGGGAAAATAATTTATGTTACTGAATAGGTTAGGGGAATTCGGGCTTATTAAGCGGATCAGGAAATCGATAAAGTATTATGATCCCTCGGTCATAAAAGGGACAGGCGATGACTGTGCCGTCTTGGCGCTGGATAAAAACAACTACCAGCTTTTTACCTGTGATATGCTGGTGGAGGGCGTAGATTTTCGCCATAATGAAGATCCTTATTTGATCGGCAGGAAATCCCTGGCGGTTTCTATAAGCGATATTGCCTCCTGCGGCGGCAGCCCGCGCTATTGCCTGGTATCTTTAAGCGTGACTAAGAAAACTTCCGTGGCTTTCGCGGATAAATTTTTAAGAGGTATGCTCGATCTGGCTAAAAAATTCAAAATAAACATAGTCGGCGGAGATTTAACTCGGTCCAGCCAATTAGCTATCGATGTCAGCATGCTGGGTAGCGTGGAAAAGAAAAACCTGGTTTTAAGAAGCGGCGCAAAAAACAACGATATTATATTTGTCACCGGCTCCCTTGGCGGATCTATTTCAGGTAAACACCTTAGATTCACTCCCCGCGTAAAAGAAGCGCGGTTTTTGGTAGAAAATTTTAAAATAAATGCGATGATCGATATCTCCGACGGATTACTTCAGGACTTAGGCCATATTTTAGAAGAGAGCGGAGTGGGAGCAACAGTGTATGAGGAATTGATACCTCTAAGTAAACAAGCAAAAAACTTGAAAGACGCTCTTTATTCCGGAGAAGATTTTGAATTGTTGTTTACCGCTTCTCCTGCAGAGGCAAAAAAAATCCTTAAACTAAAGCCGGGGATCTCCAGGCCTATCGGCGAGATAACTAACGCCCAGGGATTAAGGCTCATAGATAAACGCGGCAGGCAAGATTTGATCAAACACAAAGGTTTTACTCATTTTTAATATGCATAAAGAGATAACTTCTAAATCGCCAGGCAATACCTTGAACATAGGCGCGAAGCTTGCAAAAAATCTAAGAAAAGGTGATATAATCTGTTTGTTGGGGCAGTTGGGCTCAGGTAAAACAGTCCTTACCAAAGGCATTGCGCAAGGCTTAGGGATTGCCCCGGGTAAGATCGTCAGCCCTTCTTTTGTCCTCATGCGCCAATACAACAGATCAAGGCTGCCTTTATATCACTTCGATCTTTATAGATTAAAACTGGCCAAAGACATCGCTTCTTTGGGTTACGAAGAATATTTTTACGATGAAGGCGTGAGTGTCGTGGAATGGGCGGATAGATTAGGGTGCCTTTTACCCAAAGAATATCTTAGGATAGAATTAGCGATTAAATCTGATTCGCAAAGGGTCTTTAAGTTGCAGGCCTTTGGCAGCCGCTATAAAGAATTACTGGAACGAATATGAAAATATTAGGTATTGATACCGCTACTAAATTTTTAAGCCTGGGCATCTGCGATGGCCTTAAGGAATACGAGTATAATATTGACTTAGGGACAAAACATTCGGCAATACTTGTGCCGGCTATAGAGAGGGTGTTGGATGCTTTAGGCTGGGATATCGATGATATCGATTATTTTGCCTGCGGCCTGGGCCCGGGCTCTTTCACCGGTATCCGCGTCGGCGTAAGCACCATGAAAGCCTTGAGCTGGTCCTTGAAGAAACCCGTTATCGGGATATCGACCCTGGATATAGTAGCCGGAAATTTGAATTTAGCTGATGCCTCCCTTGCCGTTGTAAGCGATGCCAGAAGAGGGCTTGTTTATTCCGCGATTTATAAAATAAAAAATACGGGCTTACGCAGGGCGTCGCCCTATATGCTTTCCAGCGTCGAAGAATTCTGCCGGAAGATAAAAAATAATACCGTAATAGTCGGCGATGCCTTGGGGCTATACAAAGAAAAGATCACGCTCAATACCAAAAGCACGGTTATCCCCGATAAAGATTATTGGTATCCTAAGGGGCATAGTATTATAAAGCTGGCGCGCCAGAGATTAGGGGCCAGGGAATTAAATAATGCTTTTAGAATCGAGCCTATTTATCTTTATCCCAAAGAATGCCAGATCAGAAAGATAGCGGGGCAAAAATAAATGCGTAAAACTAAACACGTCGGTTACCGGCCAACCTGGGCAGAAGTAAACCTGGGCAATATTGCGCATAACTTTAACCAGATAAAGAAAACATTATCCGGCGGGACTAAAGTCATGGTTACGGTGAAGGCCGATGCCTACGGCCATGGCCTTATCCCTGTTTCCAGGAAACTGGTCTCCTGCGGCGCGGATTATTTGGGCGTTGCCTCTATTGATGAAGGAATAAAATTAAGAGAGGCAGGTATAAAATTGCCTATCCTGGTTTTAGGCATGATCCTGAAAAATGATACCGGGCCTTTGTTCCGTTACAGCCTGACTCCTACTGTATGCACTACGGAGTTAGCCTTAGCCCTGGATAAAAAAGGGCGCTCTTTAAAAAAGAAGATAAATGTGCACATAAAGATCGATACCGGTATGGGCAGGCTCGGTATTTTGCACGACGATGCCCTGGAATTGATAAAGAAGGTACACAAATTAAAATCCATAAATATCGAAGGCTTATTCACGCACTTTGCCGTTGCCGATATGGACCGGGATTTCACGTTTTATCAGATAGATCTTTTCAACCGCTTGCTTGCCAAGTTGAACAAAAAAGGCATACATATACCTTTGCTGCACGCGGCAAACAGCATGGGTATAGTCGGTTATAAAGACAGCCATTTTAATATGGTCAGGCCGGGCCTGGTGATCTACGGCCTCTACCCCAAGAAGAATTTAAAGATAAATTTAAAACCCGTATTGAGCTTAAAGACCAAGGCCATCTATATAAAGAAGGTGCCTTATGGCCATGGTATAAGTTATGGCCACGAGTATATTACCAGAAAAGTAACCAGGATCGCGACTTTACCTATTGGTTACGGCGACGGTTATCCGCGCAACCTATCTAATCAGGCGCCGGTCCTTATCAAGGGAAAACGTTTTAAGATAAGCGGCAGGATCTGTATGGACCAGATAATGATAGATGTCGGAAAGCAGGCAGTGAAAGTCGGAGATGAGGTTGTGCTTATCGGCAGGCAGGGTAAAAATAAAGTTACTGCGGAAGAATTAGCCCGCCTTTCCGGAACAATCCCTTATGAGATCGTTTGCGGCTTAGGCAGCCGTATTCCCCGTATATATACTTAAGGCAGGGTATGGATAAAATATATGCTTGTTATCAGGGCAAGGATGTGGCTGAAGGAAACTGCTAAAGTAGGCATCAACACCCCGGATTTAC
>JALOCE010000110.1 GCA_023227925.1 Candidatus Omnitrophota bacterium | reverse complement strand
TTCGTCGGTTTTAGAGCCTATTTCGAACAGCCCTTCATTAGGAATATCATAAAATATATCAAGGTTATCCCCATTGATCCGGGTATGCACTTCGTGGAAGCCATGCAGGCGTCTTCCTATGTCTTGAGAAATGGCAAGATAGTCTGTATCTTCCCGGAGGCCCAAAGGACTATTGACGGAAATGTTAAAGAATTCAAAAAGGGGGTAGGGATATTGGCAAAAGAGCTGAATATCCCGCTGGTCCCTGTATTAATAACAGGTTCATACGAATCCTGGCCGAGGACAAAACTGTTTCCGAGTCCGCATCCGATCACAATAACTTTTGGCAGGCCTTTTGCTTTTGACGAACTTAAAGTAGAGGGGCTAAAATTTGGCGCCAAAGATGAATATGAAGCAATAGCCTTTGGCATAAGGCAAGAGGTTATAAAGCTAAGCTCCTTTTTCTAAAATAGAGCGCGCTAAATCCTTAAGTTTAACAAAGTCTGCTGGTTGATAATCAGTTGTTTCTATCGCAGGGAGGATCTTTAACTTAGCGGAAGTTTTAGTGGTAAATATCCAGCTACCCCTGGGTATAGCCGTACCGGTCCCTTCAAACAATATTGGTAATATCGGTACCCGTTCTTTTATCGCCAGCTTAAACGCGCCGTTACGGAAATCGCCCATCTCATTCGTTTCGCTTCGTGTCCCTTCCGGGAAAAAGAGTATCGATACCCCGCTACGTAACCAATGGCTTGCTTCCCGATAAACTTTTTTTATACTTCCTAGATTTCCTCTCTGGAGCTTTATGTGTTTGGCCAGCGCCATTGACCATCCGACAAAAGGTATTTTAAATAAACTCTCTTTAGCGACCCATTTGAATTGCATTTTTATCTGATAGGCGAGCACGATATCGGCCAGGCTCTGGTGATTGGCTATTATTATATAGGTGCGTTTTTTATCGATATTATTTAAGCCGCTTATTTCAAGTTTCCAATAAGGGTTGAGCGCGATCGCTGCATCCGACCACCAGAAGCACTGCATATGCGTAAAAGCGCGTTTTTTGTCAAACGGATAAAGAAGGACAGTGCATAATAGCATCGCCAGGTATAAGGCAATGGTAAGTATGGATCCCACTGTCCAGATGAGTATTGATAAAATAATTTTTTTCACAAGGCTTATCATAAGTTTTAATGAGTAAATTGTCAATAATAAATCTAGGCCAGAAAGATGAGTTTATCTCATATTTTCGATCAGTAATTGAATGTTATCGCGTAATTCTTCGGTGATCCGGTGGGCCGTGGTAGAGGGGTCTTTTTGATATAGCTCAACATAATGGCCCAGGTCAAGGGGAGGGCCGATGCGCACTAGGCAATCGCGGTTGCCTAGGGGATGGATGTTTTTGATCTTGAAGACTTCGCGCTCAAGCTTCATAACTGTTTCGGCTAATCGCTCCTCTGAAGGAGTCAAGTCGATATATTGCGGCTGCCATCCTGCCATTTGAATCGTTTCCTTGAGATCTTCAATATCTTTTTGAAGCTGTATTCTGGCCTCGGAGCTGAGAAGTGTTTTGTGGCTCAACTCTTCCCGCAGGAAAAAAATTATTTTCTGCGCGCGTTCAATAAGCTGCGTCTTTGGGCCGATCTGAAGCTGCGGATATTTCGTCTCGATCCTCGAAAGAATTGCAGTTTGAGTTTCCCGTATTTGTTCCTTGAGTTGTGCTAGCTGTTCGGAAACCTTTTGGGTGCGGTCGATGATTTCTTGGCGTTTTAGAATTTTTGCCATAATGCGGATGATCTTTTCCTGAAAGGTTAAAAGGTTCGCATGTAAAAACAGGCGTTTTTCAATCGCGCGGATTTTTTTGTCCAAAACCGATCCGATCGGCTTGCGGTAATAATATTTGATGGCGACCGGCAAGAGATATGCCGTCCAGGAAGAATTTGTTTTTCGGGTTTCAGTTATAGCCTGTAAACCTATATGGACAGCCCCGGTTTTAAATGGTTGCAGCAGATCATTTAAGTAAGAGATTTCTCCTTCCGGAAACATAATCAAGGCGTCGCGGCCTTTTTTGACAACGTCAACCGCATAGCGCCTTGCCGTTTGGTCATTGCCGCCTCTTTCGACCGAGAAATCACCTAGGCGCTGCAACAACCACCCGTAGAGGCCGTGCCATTCTTGAAAAGCTTCGGCATTGATCATGTAGGTGAATCGGCGATGGCAACGGCGAGAAAGCTCGATACAGATTCTGGGGTCCATTCCGTCAGAATGGTTAGCTGTTAATATCAAGCCGGAATCTTTCGGGATTGTTTTGATGATTTCAAGATCGCGCGGATCAAGGTGCAGGCGATTATGCCAGGCAAGATCAATGGCGTTCCAAAGTTGGATTGTCCAGATGATCCAGGTACAGTGTTTCGCAGGGCGAAATCCCATTATATTTTACCGATTACTAATGCCGCATTTTTGCCGCCAAAACCAAAAGAATTTTTTAGGATTATCTTTGGATTAGCTGTGATGGCTTTATTGGGAACGTAGTTTAAGTCGCATTCAGGGTCAGGGGCTTCCTGGTTGATCGTTGGATGAATAATGCCTTTTTCCAGCGCAAGTATAGCAGCGCAAATTTCTAATGCTCCCGCAGCGGCAATGGTATGCCCAATCATTGATTTTGTAGAAGTTACCGGAATTTCTTTAGCTCTATCGCCGAATACCCTTTTAATGACCATAGTTTCGATTTTATCGTTGAGCGGTGTTGAGGTGCCGTGGGCATTGATATAATCAATATCCTGCGGTTTGATTCCGGCATCAGAAATAGCCAAACGCAGAGCCCTTTCTGCCTGTTGTCCTTGCGGGTCAGGGTTGGTAATATGGTATGCATCGCAGGTAGAGCCTACGCCAAGTATTTCTGCATAAATATGCGCCCCTCTTCTTAGGGCACATTCTAGTTCTTCTAAAATTAATACACCGGATCCTTCGCTCAAAACAAAACCGTCTCTTAACCGATCAAAAGGCCGTGAAGCTGTTTCAGGCGTATCATTTCTTTTGGAGAGAGCTCTTAAAACACAGAAGGAACTAAATACCGGAGCAAAAAGCGGTGCATCGCTGCCGCCCACAATAACTGAATCTACGGCGTCCTTTTGAATCAAGTCCCGGGCAATGCTAATTGCATCCGAAGAAGAAGAACATGCGGTAGATAAAGAAAAGCTGGGCCCCTGTAAACCGAATTCTAGGGAAATACAGCTTGCCGCAGCATCCGGAAAAGAAGCAATGGCAGTAAAGGTATTAATTTTCATCGGGCCTTTAGTGCGGTAAGTATTTTCATATTCCTCCAGGGTAAAGCCCTTACCAGCCATAGTAGTCGCAAGGATCACGCCGACCCTTTCCAGGTTACAAGCAGCAAGGTCTAACCGGGAATCTGTAAAAGCAAGCTTGGCTGCCGCCATGGCCAGATGCGTAGTACGGTCCATTCTCCGGGCCTTTTTGGGCTCAATAAATTGAGAGATATCTAAATCAACTTCTCCGGCAATTTGGGTAGGAAATGGGGTAGGGTCAAAGCGGGTGATCTTTCTGATCCCGGACTTACCTTCGATCAATGCAGCCCAAAAATTTTCTTTTCCCACAGTATTGGGCGCTACTGTTCCCAAACCGGTAATCACTACGCGGCGCTTCGACATTTTTAGGTACCTATCTTTTAAGTAAAAGAATTTAATAAATGAATTATATCATACCTACCATATCTTACAAGAGAGTCCTTCTGCCGTGCCATATTTTTGGTCGCAGACGCTTATTTAATGATTTTATCAATTTTTTTGGGAACCAAAACCTTGATCGCCCCCGGAATAATTTTGATATGAAGGGGTATTTTTTCTAATACCTCGCCATCACATTGGACCGTTTGTTTGGGGCTTGCAGAAATGCTGATATCTTTGCCTTGCCAGTGTTCCACTAATTCCAAATTGTCCGGACGCTCCCGTTTAAGCAAGGTGACAACCATAAGCTTAAACAGGCTGAGGTTTGCTTTTCGCACGACAACAACATCCAAGAATCCATCGCTGACATCGATATGCTTATCGAAAGATATGTTACTAAACCCGAGATTTCCTGTATTAGCAATAATACAGGTTAAACCTTTAACTTCGTATTCTTCTCCATCGATTTTCAGATGATAGACAGCTTTTTTAGTTTTCTTTAATGCCGCAATCGCTGAGAAAAGATAGGCAAAGATGCCGATCTTATTTTTGGCTTCGCGATCCGCGCCTTTAACGACATCAGACCCAAAACCAAGGCTTATCCCTATAATAAAATAACGCTTATCGAACTGCCCTATATCAATAGTTTTCGTCTCTAGCGGGCCGTGGCTCATGAGCATACAGGCTTCTTTAAGGTCACTGGGCATGCCAAGTTCAGTAGCCATGACATTTGCCGATCCTCCCGGTAAAATAACCAATGGGATATCTGAACCCAGCATGCCGCTGATAGCTTCCATGAGCGTGCCGTCGCCGCCGTACACAGCGAGGGCATCAATTCTTTCTTTAACGGCAGCCTGTGCAATCCGGATCGCATCGCCCGTTTGGTGGGTAATTGACGCTTCCCATTTAATATCAGCTTCTTTCAAGGATGTATTAATAATAGGTAATATAGATTCTTTTTTCCCGGAGGCTGGATTAATAATGATGTGAATATTTTTTATTTTCTTTTCCATAGAAATTATTTTTTCTGCCTTTGTATTGTTTTTTATTTTAACCTTATTCCAATACCGCGTCAATTATACCCAGGTACAATTGAATCCATTTTGAATGCTTCTATAATACTTTTACGAGAGGGTTTACAGGAGGTAGAATAAATTCGATAGAAAGTAGATTGCGCCATTATACATTTTTTAAACAATAGCATAACGAACACTTAGAAAGGAAGGTGGGCTAATGGGCGAACACAATTGTTATAAGGCAAATGAAGCGGAGTGTATCAAGAAAAAGGCTTATGAATTATGGGAGAAAGATGGACGCAAGCAGGGCCGTGATCTGTATTATTGGCTGAAGGCCGAAAATTCTGTAAAGGGGGCGAGAAAATGAAGATGCTCTATGTGGCAGGTGCAGTGTTATTTTTAGCCTCACAATTTTTATACCAAGCGTATGCAATTGAGCTTTGCGAACCGCAGGATTATTATAATCTTGTGAATTCGTCAAAGTGCTCGATACAATACAATAAGGCAGGTAACAAAGGCGATCCCCAGGAGGACATGTTTGAGATTATGAAGAACTATCCTTTTGAGGATAAGGGCGCGTTTGTTAAATTATTGCAAAGAAAAATCGGGCTCATTGATAATTATAAGACGCAACAGCAGGGTAAAGCGCAGACAGAGAAAGTGATAGCTAATATTAGTAAGCTTGAGCAAACAAAACAAGGTCTTTCCAGGCAGTTAGGGATGGTAAATTCCGCTACCCAGGATAATTGGCCTAGCGTAAGAGACCAAGCGCGTAAGGCGCTTGAAGAAGCTGCAAGAAGGCTGCGCGAAGTTGAGTAAGAAATAGACCCGCAACGAAGGTGTAGAAAAGTAAAAATAAGAAAATAATGAATAATGACAAGATTGAAAGTACATCATTCGGGAGAGTTTAGAGGCTATTGATCGGATACGGTCAATAGCCTTTTCGTTACTGCCTGCAACGCACCTGCCTATCCTTACAGTAGTTACCTTAAAATTTATTGAAGATTTTTCTTTGTGTAGTAAAATATATACTAGGAGTTTTAGCTACAGAGTATATTTTTTGCTGAGCGAAAAAGATCAGTGAGTAACTATAAATGAAAATGAAAAATAAAACTAAAAATTCCGTATTGAGAAATAAAATCCGAAACGGAGAGCGCGTGCGTCTTAAGGGATTAGTCAAGCAACAAGCTGATGAACTTAGGATCAAAAATGGGCAATTAAGGAATGGAACAGAGAAGCAGATACGTTCAGAAAAGCAGATCAAGATCCGTACGAAAAAGATTGATGAACAGCGCGAGGAGCTTTTGCACGTCACCAGGGTAGGAAA
>JALOCE010000109.1 GCA_023227925.1 Candidatus Omnitrophota bacterium | reverse complement strand
TTAATGGGCATAGTTTCTGGTAACAGAAACGGTGGTTGGGCGAGTGCAAATAAGAAACCTGAGGTAAAACTTGCCATTTCTACGAGTCCGTCCTCTGGATCCCTGAAGAAGGACGTTTTTGTTTCTCAAGAACCCTCCTTGACTAATGACCTGTCACATGGTATAAAAACAAATATAAAATTAAGCTGGAGATTTAAGAGATTTTTGGTAAAAATAAGGCCATATATTAAAGAAGGCGCCATGGAAAGAGTGAAAGAAGCAATAGGAATACTCTTAGAAAAAAGAAGAGAATTGATAACGAAGGTAGCAAAGGATTTATATCTTAAATATCATACAGAGGATAAAATACATAATTGGTTTAAAGCTGAAAGATGGATTGATTACGCGATAATGGCGACACTCCAGCTGATGGTAGAAAAGCAATATTCGAAAGATGATATTGTGAAAGCCCTGAATGGGATTAAAGGCACAGATCTCCTGAAGAAAGAGGCAGTTGAGGGCTTAAATGAGATTATGATTGTTATTGAGCCTATTTTGAAAGGGGCGATGAGGGATTTATCAGATGAAGAACGGATCGTCCTTAAAGGGGAGTTATGCGATTTGATTGAGAAGGCAAAAGCAGAAGATATAGAAAATCTAATGAGGAAGGCAGTAGAAGAAAAAGAAGAAGCAGAAGAGAAGGCAGAGGCAGCAGAAAAACAATTAGAGAAAGAAATGAAAGTAAGGGCAGCAGGGATTGAGAAGAGGGCAGATGAAATAGCAAAGAAGAATCCAGGTAAATCGTATAAGTCATATTGGGACGCAGCAAAAGAAGAAATCATAAAGGAAGTAAGAAATCAGCGTGGTAAGTTGCCTTCAGAAGAAAGGAAATATTGGTCTAAGAAACTATCAGGTTCTAACGCGAAATTATATGAAGAATTATTGAAGATAAGAATTGAAGAGTTAAAAGAATTGCAGGGAAAATCTCAACAAGAGATAAGCGAGGAGATTGATAGGATTAAAGGATTACGTGGTCCAACTGAAGAAGGGCAAAAAGCCTGCTTAAGGGATGCGCTTTTTGCATTATTCAAAGAACGGGCAAAGAAAATTATAGAGATATTGGATGGGAAGCTTGGCGGATCCCGTTTACTTATTGCGCTTGAAAAAGCCTGCGAGTTAGCAGGAATAGATGTTGTTACCTTCAAGACAACTTTTGAGAAAATGAAAGGATTAGCCGAGAAACTCGCAGGACAGATAGCAGTTATTTATAATGGCCATATTGCTGTCATAAGAGGCGTTACTGACGATGGAAAAATTCTTATCCTTTCCGGTAATGATAATGGTATTCTGAGAGAAACTACAGTTTCTCAGTCAGAGTTAGTGAATGAAGAAGGCAATGTCGTTATTTTTGCTGAAAAAGAAGTCAACGATAGATATTTTAGAGGTGCAAAACTTTCCGAAGAAGAGAAGAACGGCTTGGGAGAGTTAAAAGGCGTTACAAACGAAAGCGCGAAATCCGAAGCCAATAAGACAACAGAAACTAATCAAGACAGAACTACGACTACGCCTGGCGAGGGAGAGAATGCCGGTAACGGAACAACCGTAATTGTTCTTGGCGGGGCAAATGGAATGGGCGCTGACGCGAACTCATTGGGTGGAATTTTTGGAAACCTCGGTGATATTAATGCAAGCGGCTTAGAGGAAATAGTCAATAAAATCAATGAAACTTTAGGCGATAAAAATAGAGATAATAAAGGAAGGGTAGATTTTGCTAAGATATATGTAATTAATGCAGGAACTTCCGGTAGCGGAATCTTGAACAATAATAAAGTAACATTTGATTTAAGAGAAACAGGCGAGAAGGCTCTGATACTTATTATAAATCCGGATAACAATGTATTTGTGAGCTTACGTTCTAGAGGCCCGCCTGCTGGCGAATCTCGCACTGACTCCACATCCTCCAAGAATACTTCCAAGTTAACCTTAACCATAAGCACTCCGGATGCAAAGAAAACTCTCCAGGTTTACAAAGTTGCTGTAGATGCCCAGGGCCAGCCTAAATTAGCAGTATTAAATACAAAAGATATCTCTTCCAAGAAGATTGCTCGTAAGGCGATAGTTATTGATGCCAAAGAAAGAGCAGTAATTGATGATGAGCATACTAGAATTATCCTTGATTATGTTTACACCAAGGCTGTTATTATTGCTGAAGGTACCGTAGTTATAATAATCGCTATAAATGGCAATACCGAAATTACCAATGAATTTGTAGTTGCCCAGAAGAACATAGCCGAGGCCATCAGCTCCACCAATACCCAGATAATCAAATTAAACAGCGCAATAAATAACAGAGTAAGATTAAAGTTAGGAAACGGCAAAGGACGCGGGAATAAAGCTAACCAGAAGAACACCAGGGAAAATGCTCCTGTAGCCGTAATTACAGTTAGGGTCACAGGATCCACAACAGAAGGAAATAATAAAGAAAGCGCTTTCTCGGGTAAGGGAAATAGAGCGCTCGCAAGGTTACAAAAAGCTCAGGAAGTTTTGATCGCAGCTATTTTAAATAGAAATAGAGTTGAAATAACAACGCAAAATATAGGTTCAGACATCGCCGTCAGTATCAAGATTCACGCTCCTCCTTTGAAGAGATTGGCATCTTTGTTACGCAACCTAACCAAAGGAGGAAAAAATGATACTAATGAAAGAGATGAGAGAGGAACTGAAGAGCTTAGAGACACAATATACAATCAACCGTCTGGAAGAAATGAAAGAGAGAACAGAGCAAATAGCAATGCAAGAGGAAATGGGAAATACAGCCGCATAGCCGCTTTATTCAATACTAGGGTAATATTTGCCAGCAAGGTTATCGGATATTTAAATAACCGTCTTAATACGTTCAGATCAGGTTTAGAAGCATATATTGCCCGCCATACCAGAAGTCCGACCTTTGTAGCATTTGTAGCTAAAAATCAGAAGATAATTAGATTATTAACCAAGCCGTATATTGCTCCTTCCGTGGCAGGAATAGCAGTTACGGCAATTTTTGTAATTGAGGGTCTCGCAGGAGCCCATAACCTCCAGGGACTGACCCCTCTTGTTGAGGCCCTCATTACAATCATAGGAGGTGTGCTATGGTTAAAATCAACTATGCACTACTCGAATTCGACCACATCGTTGAGTTCCAAGCAGACAACACCGTATTTGCAGCAGCCCGGGATAATAGTAATGGCCACATGCGCTTATTTCTCGTCAATGAATCCACCGGCAACATCTATACCCGCAATGGCCGGGCAGATTCTTGGGAGCAGCTTATTGGTAGCGACCATGATACTATTATGGGCCGCATTACCGAAGCTCGCCACAACCACATCCCGGTCTATAAGATCAACGGCGCCAACGGCTCAGCCTACGGAGGTTAAGGCTAGAGTCGTTGGTACACGTCGTTCGCTAACGATTAATTTAGTTTCGTTAGTTATTGGTTTGGTACTTTCGTTTATGATTATGAACAGGATATTCATTGTTAATAGCCATAGTAGTGCTATCAATTATGACCAAATTAAACAGCAGGCAAAATCGAGCGAATATAGAGGCGATATAGAAGATGCCCTGAAGATAGTAGAAAAACGTAAGCCGGAGCTGTACAGGCTAATTAAAGGAAAAGATATTCCTATCGTAGTGAGTAAGTTGCCTTTTGGGGTTGGTGCAGCGTATAGGTTGGATTATTTTTATGGTGGCGTCATTACTATTTCAGAAGAATGGATGAGTCTGTTTAAGGACTTTGATTCTTTATCATTGCGCTTACGGGGATCAAATAATAACTATGCTAGAGAAAGATTAGTCACTTACATTATTCATGAAGCTGTACACGCCCAGAGGCTAAATGAAACTAGCGGTATCTTGAAGTATATGTTTAATGCTTACGGAGAAGAAAAAATAGCAGCGAAAGTAGCGGGTAACGATTGGGAAGAAGGGAAGTCAGTTTACATGTCAATCCAGCTAGCCTATCTAGCCTATACATTATTAATAATAACATTGGCGGTGATTCCCGGAGTAATAATTTTCGCTGTAACAAGAGCGCAGTTAAAGCGCCTGTTTATGGCAGGAATTATAGTTGTAATTATGGGCCTCAGCGTTGTTTCTAATAATGCCTTTGCTGAAAACGTAAATAAGGTATCCGGGACAGCTATTCTTTCGCAGGACGTGAAAAAATATATTCCTGAATCTACTGGTGCAGTTGTAAAAGAAGCAAAAGAAGCGCCAGCAAAAGAAAATGTTGATGCGAATACAATCCGTGGGCCTCCGGCTGCGGAAATGTATTTTACTCCAAGTGCCAAGGATAGAAAGTGGAGCGGTATTGTTTTTCATCATACTGGAGCTGAGAAGGATCAAAGCGCAGAAGCGATCAGGAGTTACCATGTTCGTCCAGAGGCAAAGAAAGGGAAGGGATGGAATGACATTGGCTATAATTTTGTGATTAGAAAAGACGGGACCGTAGAACTTGGCAGGTCGCTTACAATAAGAGGTGCACATGCTTTGAATGGCAGGACATACGATAGAAACGGTACCCATATAGGTATATGTTTAACCGGCAATAAAAAATTTACTCCTGCCCAAGAAAAGTCTGCAAAAGAGCTCGCTAGGCAGCTCTGCGCAGTTTACAATATCAAGAGTGTCGAGCGTCATCACAATAAATGCCCCGGTCCCGGGCTTGATGTTGAAGGAATAAGCAAGTTAGTCCTTAGCGGAGAAACAAAGAATGTTATTGTTGATCCGGTAAGCACCGCAGCCGTTAAAAATCCCGCCCCAGTTGAGAATCCTGTCAAGACTTCTAACGACACTGCTAAATTCATAGATGCCCAGGCCGAGGATAAATTAGCGATAAAGAGAATAGTCTTTGCCGAAGCAGCTAATGAGTCCAATGATCCCGTAGCGCTCAATGCTGTATTAAATACTTATAATGCTACACGTAAGCCTGGCGAAGACTTAACAGATACCATGAAGAGAAGAAGCACTGCTTATAGAAATGAAAGCGCACAATATAGATTAGCCGTAAGTGGCAGATTTAACAACATAGAAAAGAAAGCCTGGGAGAATATATCTGTCGCCGTAGACAATTTTAAGGCCCAGGCTAACTGGCCATACGCTTTTCATGAGAATTATGCTTTAAAGTGCTATGAAGGAATGTCTGAGGAACAGGTTGATGATTACTTAAGGAATAATAAATGGGGAAATGAAGTAGATTTCGAACATAAAGTCAAGATAGGTAAAGAATATTATTTCCCGCTGAAAGCTAAAGTAGTTACGCAAGTCGCAGAACCTGTAGAAGCTAAGGCCGCTACTGTTACAGATAATGCTGAGGCGAAAGAGGCTACTAAGCCAGTTGATGGTAAAACAAATGAGGCTGTTACTAAACCGGTGAATCCTGCGCCTATTGAGAATTCCACTAAAGTAAATAATGAAATTAATAAATTAGTAGATGTCTTTACTAGGGCTGATAATAAATTAGAAATAAAGAGAATAGTTTATGCTGAGGCGGCTAATGAAGCAGATAATCCTGAGGCAATCAGCGCCTTATTAAATACTTATAATGCTGCGCGCAACCCCGGCGAAAGCTTAACGGATGCTATGAAAAGAAAGAGTACTGCTTTTAAGAAAAAAAGCACGCAGTATAGATTAGCGGCAAGCGGCGTCTTTAACAACATAGAAAAGAAAGCCTGGGAGAATATATCCGTCGCCGTAGACAATTTTAAGGCCCACGCCGATTGGCCGTATCTTTACCACGAGAATTATAGCCTGAAATGCTACAAGTGGATGTCTGAAAAGCAGATTGACGATTACTTAAGAAAGAATAAATGGGGAAATGAAGTAGATTTCGAACATAAAGTCAAGATAGGCCAAGAATATTACTTCCGCATCAAGCAAGAAGGAAGCATTAAAATTAAACAGGATACAAAAGTTTCGAAGTCAACTCCTCGTATTGTATCTAAGACCCCTGCTGCAAAGAATGCCGCTAGAAAGAACGCGCCTTTTAACGG
>JALOCE010000007.1 GCA_023227925.1 Candidatus Omnitrophota bacterium | reverse complement strand
ATTTCTTCGATAGCGGCGTTAATAAGCATTTTAGCGCAGATTATACAGGGCTGATTAGTAAGATAAAGGACGCTGCCCTTGGTGCCGACTCCATGCAGAGCCGCCTGAATGATTACATTTTGCTCGGCGTGCAAACCACGGCACAACTCATGGCGTTGCCCGGAAGGGATCTTTAATTTTTCTCTGGGGCAGGAGCCGATTTCAAGGCAGTCCTTAAGGCCTGATGGAGCGCCATTATATCCTGTAGCCAGTATCCTTTTATCTTTTACCAGTACCGCCCCTACCTTACGCCTTAGGCAGGTCGCCCTTTTAGATACCAACTTTGCTACTTCCAGAAAATATTCGTCCCACGTCGGGCGCCGATAAGATTTTTTTGTCTTTTTCATTTTTCTTTTAATAACTCCGGGTAGAGAGGAAACTTCTTGGTTAAAGCTGATACCTGCGCCTTGATCTTTTCCAATTCTTTGATATTATCGCTTGCTTCTATTGCCTGATGAATAAATTCCGCTATTTGACGCACATGAAATTCTTTCATTCCCCGCGTAGTTATTGCTGCTGTCCCCAGGCGGATGCCGCTGGTGACGCCTGCGCTCTTTTTATCAAAAGGAATAAGGTTTTTATTTACGGTGATGCCTGCCTGGCCTAAAACCCTTGAAGCGTCTTGACCGGTAATGCCTTTTTCGGTCAGGTCGGCAAGCAACAGATGCGTATCCGTTCCGCCGGAAACAATACGAAAATCTCTTTTGCTCAACTGCCTGGATAATTCTTTTGAGTTAGCCACTATCTGGCGCTGGTATTTCCTAAACTCCGGGCTCATAGCCTGGCGGAAAGCAATCGCCTTGGCCGCAATCACGTGCATCAAAGGCCCGCCCTGGATGCCCGGGAAGATCTGTGCATCGATTTTTTTGGCAAATTCTTTCCTGCAAAGTACAAAGCCGCCGCGCGGGCCGCGCAGTGTCTTATGCGTCGTAGAAGTAACAAATTCCGCGTAAGGGACAGGCGATGCGTGCACTCCCGCCGCAACAAGGCCTGCAATATGCGCCATATCTACAAAAAGATAGGCGCCGACTTTATCGCAGATCCTGCGGAATTCCTTAAAATCGATTTTCCTGGGGTATGCCGAAGCGCCGGCAAGGATCATTTTAGGTTTGTGTTTTTTTGCCAGGTCCAAAATTTTCTGGTAATCTAAAGTCTCGGTCTTACGGTCTACGCCGTAACCCACTATATTATAGAACATCCCGGAAAAATTATGCGGATGCCCATGCGTAAGGTGGCCTCCCGCAGCTAGATCCATTGCCAAAACCGTATCGCCGGGTTTGATAGCGGCAAAATATATAGCCATGTTTGCCTGGCTGCCTGAATGCGCCTGCACATTGACGTGCTCGGCGCCGAATAATTTTTTTGCCCGCGCAATTGCAAGCTCCTCTACATCGTCCACATATTCACATCCGCCGTACCAGCGGTGATTGGGGTAGCCTTCCGCATATTTGTTGGTCAGGACCGAACCCTGCGCTTCCAATACTGCCAGTGAAGTAAAATTCTCCGAGGCGATCAATTCTAGATTTTCATCCTGCCTCTTGATCTCGTTTCTTATCGCTGCAAAAATCTCCGGGTCAATTTTTTTTATGTGTTTCACTTCTTTCCGCTCCTTATTTTATCTTCGATATTTTTTATACAATTCAACCGCCTTAAATGCCTTCCGCCCTGGAATCCTGTTTCTAACCAGGCACGCACGATCTTCTTGGCTTGCGCCGTATCTACAAAACCAGAACCTAAAACCAATACATTACTATCATTATGCTCGCGGGATAACCGCGCTGCCTTTATATTATAACATAAAGCCGCGCGCACCCCGGGAAACCTGTTCGCCACGATGGAATTACCGATGCCGCTTTTACAAATAAGGATGCCCTGTTTATATTTTCCCTTGGAGATCTGCTCTGAAAGGCGGGAAGCGAATACCGGATAGTCACAGCTATCTTGCGAATAGGTACCTAAGTCTTTTGCCTTAAACCCTGTTTTTTCCAGGTAAGCCTTTAGTTTCGCCTTCAGGGTAAATCCGGCGTGATCAGAAGCAATAAGTATTGTCTTCATATTATCTGCATTATCCTTTCTACCGCTTCCTTTATTACATCAAAGGTCATCTGATAGAATTCTTCGGATCTTCCGATAGGATCAGGAATATCCATTGTCTTATCGTCTATTTTAGCAAATTCCTTTAATAAAAACACCCTATTCTTTGCCTGGGGGACCAATTCCAGGACTTTTTCTTCATGTATCTTTTCCATGACCAGTATGATATCCGATCTTTTGATGATACTCGCGGTTATCCCTTCCGAGCGATGCGCCGATACATCTATGCCTTCCTTCTTCAAGACTTCTCTTGTGGCAGAAGTTGCGCTCAAGCCCCCGGACATCATTATGCCGCGGGATAGAACTTCTATATCAAGCCTGTTTTTTTCTTTCAGCTTCTTTTCCAAGAGCGCCTTGGCCATCACCGAACGGCAGGAGTTACCCGTGCAGACGAAGAGCACGGTTTTTTTCCAGGCTACTCTTTCGATCTCTCCTTTTTTAAGCAAGCCTTCTCTTAATATGCGCAAAGGCTCTACTGTCAAATCCACAACCGAAGACTCTACCCCAAGTTTAGTCCTGCCTGCATCTACTGCCAAATCCACCAGCCCGTCTAGATCCTTGATCGCATCCTGGAAGTTTACCGGCGCAGGTTTTCCGGAGATATTGGCTGAAGGGCAGATAACAGGCACGCCAGCCGCGGCGATTATCGCCAGGGCGATCTCGTCATTGGGCATGCGTATGCCTATACTGGTTTTATCTTTTGCTTTTAAAACCAGGGTCAACGGGCCCGGCCAAAATCTATCGATGATCCTATAGGTAGCAGGCGTAACAGGGCTTACAAAATCTTCTATTTTTTCTTTTTTATCTACGTGCAGGGAAAAAGGCTTATTTTTCGGGCGCTGCTTGATTTCATACAGCTTATCAACCGCTTTTTTATTTAACATATTTGCGGCTATGCCATAGACTGTCTCCGTAGGAATAATCACCAACCCGCCGGAAGCCAACACCTGTGCTGCCTGTTTAATATAATTTTCTTTGATATTCTGGTAGTCTATTTTTATTATTTTGGTCGAGGTCATAACTTTATCTTGATTTTCTTTATCTTAAGGCGCATTTCTTTTTTATAGCGCAGAAGCTTAGCTGCTATTTTTTTATCTGTAACAGCTAAGATCTCCAAAGCAAAGAGCGCCGCATTCTTGGCCCCTGCCTTTCCTATCGCCATGCATGCAACCGGAATACCCGCGGGCATCTGCGCCGTAGATAATAAAGAATCCAGGCCTTTTAAGCTCCTGGTCTCGATAGGAATTCCGATAACAGGTAAAGTCGTATGTGACGCTACTACGCCAGCCAAAGCTGCCGAACCTCCTGCGGCAGCAATAAAAACTTTTACGCCTTTCCTGGCAGAAGCCTCAACATATTCAGTCAATTCTTTCGGCGTGCGGTGCGCGGATAAAACCTTGGCCTGAAAACCTGCCTTGAATTCTTTTAATAATCCTATTGCCTCTTTTAATGTCTCCAGATCTGACTGGCTGCCCATGATTATGCCGATAGATTTTTTCATTTTGCCTCCTTACTTAAAGCGCTCTCCTGCCGATATCCCTGCGGTAATGCATACCGTCGAAATGGATCTTAGCTACTGCCTGGTAGGTTTTATCGATCGCTTCTTTTATATTATTGCCTAACCCGGTGACACCCAATACCCTTCCGCCATTGGTCAAATATTCTATTTCTGTTTTCTGGCCCACGTCATAAATTTTACGCTGTTTTGTCCCGGAGTGAAATACCACCACATCCTTCATTTTATCTATTTCTTCCAAGCCGCTGATTGCTTTTCCTTTTTCATAATTGCCCGGATAGCCGCCTGAGGCGCAGACCACGCAGACGCAGGAGCGATTATCCCATTCAAGGCCCTTGATCTTATTTAATTTATTCTCGCTGGTAGCCAGCATCACTTCTAATAAATCCGACTTCATCCGCGGCAATATCGCCTCTGTCTCCGGATCGCCGAAACGCACATTAAATTCTAAAGCCTTAGGCCCGTCTTTAGTGATCATCACCCCGGCATATAAAACCCCTTGATAAACTATGCCTTCTTTTGCCAGGCCATCGATGGTGCGATAAATGATCTTATCCAGGATCTCCTTGAACAATCCTTGTGTGACTACCGGAGCCGGAGAATACGCGCCCATCCCGCCGGTGTTAGGCCCCTGGTCATTATCAAAAACACGCTTGTGGTCCTGGGCCGAAGCTAAAGGAATAACATCTTTGGAATCGGTAAAGACCAGGATGGAAGCTTCCTCTCCCTCTAAACAATCTTCAATAATTATTTTATTGCCGGCAGCCCCAAATATCTTCTCTTGCATCATAGAGCTTATTGCCTGCTTTGCTTCATCGATCGTCCGGGCGACAACTACGCCTTTGCCCTGCGCCAGGCCATCTGCCTTGATTACGCAAGGAACGCCTCTTTTGTCTATGTATTTATTTGCCTCCTCGGCATTATCGAAGACCTTAAAATCAGCTGTCGGCACCTTATATTTAGCCATCAATTCTTTGGCAAAGACTTTGCTGGCTTCTAACTGTGCGGCTTTTTTCTGCGGCCCGAATATTTTTAATTTACGGGAATTGAATTCATCGACAATGCCTGAAGAAAGCGGCGCTTCCGGGCCGACTATCGTAAAATCGATTTTTTCTTTTTTTACAAAATCTAAGAGGGCAGGTATATCTTCTGCTTTTATATCAATGCACTCCGCCTGCCTTGCTATCCCGCCATTACCCGGGGCGCAGAAGATCTTTTTCGCAAGTTTCGACTGCGCTATCGACCATACCAGCGCATGTTCTCTGCCACCCGAACCAATAACTAAAATTCTCATATGGCTTAGAAAAACTATTTATTTCTTTGGCTCCGGCTTGACTTCTTTTTCCTTCAACGGCAGGAAACCCGCCATTTCGCCGATCACATTGACTAATTCTGTATTCGCGGGGACCACGATCTTGGCATTATTCTGTAATGATTTTTCGACCGCTTCCAGTTTACGCAACACTTGCGCATTGCCCACAAAATAATGTTCCGCTGCTTCATTCACCAGCTTGATCGCTGCTGCCTCGCCTTCTGCCTCTAAGATCCTCGCCTGCTTGATACCTTCTGCTTTTTTGATCTCCGCTCTCTTTTGGCCGTCGGCAGCAGTCTCGGTAGCAGTAGCAAAATCTATTGCCGCGATCTTTTCATTTTCCGCCTTGACTACCTTATTCATTGTCTCCTGGACATCTTTGGGCGGATCGATTTCTTTTAACTCTGTCCTGACTATTTCAATGCCCCAACTGCCGGTCTCCTCCATCAGGGTCTTATGCAATTCAGAATTAATTTTACCTCTTTCGCTGTTTGCCGATTTTAAAGTCAGGGTGCCGATAATATTCCTTAAGGTGGTACGGGCTAGATTTACTATCTGCCACTGATAATTATTCACATTGTATTGGGAACTCTTAACGCTTGCCTCATCAGACTTGACCTTAAAATAAACCTGGGCATCCACTCTGGCATTCAAATTATCATTGGTAATAATTTCCTGAGGCTCGGCATCAACCATCTGCTCGGTTATATTGATCTGATACAAATTCTCGATCCCCAGAGGAATGATCCAGTTAAACCCAAGCTTGGCAAAACGATTATACTTACCTAATCTTTCTACCAGGCCTCTATGCGTGGGCCTGACGATCCTTATACCCATGAAGAATAAAACCAGCACAATAATCACAATTAACCATGTTAAGCTCATTTCTTCCTCCCTTGCCCAATAGGGCGCACCGACGCAATTCAAATAAGCGTCGGGTGCATCATATTAAACCACCCTAACTTCCTTTTTCCCCTCTACAACTTCTCCGATAATCCAAGATTTAACTTTTGACTTCGCCAGCTTTGAAATTATTCCTTGCGCGGATGCAGCTTCGACGATCAAAACCATGCCCACTCCCATATTGAAAGTATGATACATCTCTCTTTCTTCAACCCCGCCTTTATTCTGGATAAGGCGGAATATCTTGGGCACAGGCCAGGAATTTTTATCGATTTTTACATCCACATCGCCGGGCAAGATGCGCGCTATCTTATCGTAAAAAGCTCCGCCGGTAATATGGGCGATACCCTTGATGCTGCTATCGGGCAATAAAGACAAGACCGGCTTAACATAAATACGCGTAGGCTTAAGTAATTCTTTACTCATGCGTTTTAATTCGTTTTGCGAAAAGACTTTTCTCACCAGGGAATAACCGTTAGAGTGTATGCCGCTTGATTCTAAACCAATGGCCAGGTCGCCCGCCTTGATCTTTGAACCGTCAATAATATCTTTTCGTTCGACTATGCCTACGCAAAAACCCGCTACATCATATTCTCCCGGTTTGTACATCCCCGGCATCTGCGCAGTCTCGCCGCCGATCAAAGAACATCCCGCCTCTATACAGCCATTATTAATACCCTTGATCACGTCGAGCAATAACTTTTCTTCCGCCTTGCTATAAGCAACATAATCCACGAAGAATAGCGACTCGGCGCCGGTGCAAAGGATATCATTGACATTCATTGCTACGGCATCGATGCCGATAGTATCATGCTTATTGGCTAAGCCGGCTATCTTTAATTTAGTGCCTACTCCGTCGCTGGATGAGACCAGCACCGGCTCCTTGTATTTATTTTTCGCCAGGCTAAAAAAGCTGCCGAATCCGCCGATATCCTTAAGTACCTCCGGCCGGAAAGACTTCCTGACCAGCGGTTTGATCTTACTTTTAAAAAGGCCGGCACTTTGAATATCTACGCCTGCTTTTTTATAGGTGAGCTTCTTCATTAAGGCTGCCTCCCTGTCCAACAATACATACAAAGTTTACTGCCCGGTAAATCGATAGCAGAAACCATATCTTTAAGCGCCTGGTATTTTAAAGTAGTTATGCCGATATCTTTGGCGATCCAATCCACCATTTTCTTGTATTTTGGCGAAGCCTCGTCTAAATAAGCGCTCGGGTCCTTTATATCTTTACCTTCTATCTCCCTGATCGCCCGGCGGGCTGCCAACTCATTGATGCTGCGCGTAGAATAATTGAATTTGCAGGGGAACATAAGCGGCGGGCAGGCAATACGCAAATGGATCTCCTTTGCCCCGCAATCAGAGAGTTTCTGGATGGTATAATTCTTTAACTGTGTCCCCCTGACAATGGAATCATCGCAAAAAACTATTTTTTTATTTTTAATGATCTCAGGGATCGGGATTAATTTCATCCGGGCGACCAGATCGCGCCGTTCCTGCGAAGCAGGAGTATAACTACGGTCAAACCCAGGCGTATATTTTACCAAAGGCCGGCGAAAAGGGATCTTCGAGGCAATGGCATACCCTATGGCATGGGCAGTCCCGGAATCAGGGATCCCTGCGACCATATCCGCTTTTACATCGTCGCCCTTAGCTAAACAAGCGCCGCATCTCTCGCGGGCCATTTCTACGTTTATCCCGTCATAAGAAGAAGCGGGAAATCCGGTATAAACCCACAAGAAGGAACAGATCTGATTAGTTTTCTTGCCCGGGCATTGGGATTTTAACCCTTTCTCATCCAATACCACGATCTCGCCCGGCTGGATCTCTTTTTTTACTTTAAACCCTAAATTATAAAAAGCTGAACTCTCTGTGGTCACCGCCCAGGAATCTTCCTTTTGCCCGATGATCAAAGGCGAATAACCATACCTGTCCCTGGCAGCATAAATTCCTTCCCTGGCTAATAAAAGCAGCGAACAGGAACCTTTGATTTCGCTAAACATCTTTTCAATACCGTCAACAAGATTCTTGCCGCGGATAATCAACTTTGCCACTAACTCCGTAATATTCACCGTGCCATTAGTAACTTCACTAAAAGACTGGCCTTCTTTATAAAGCTGTGCGGCTAATTCCTGCGCGTTCTCGATAAAGCCATTGACTACAATAGCGAATGCCCCGAATTTAGAATGCACGATAATCGGCTGCTCTTCATGGGCGCTGATAACACCGATGCCAATATTGCCGTGCATCTTTTTATAATCTTCGTAAAATTTAGCCTTGAATTGGCTGCCGCGGATATCATGTATTTTACGGGAGATCTCGCTTTGGCCAAAAACCGCCAACCCCGCGAACTGCGTGCCTAAATGCGAATGGTAATCCGTCCCGTAGTATAGATCTTCCTGGCAGCTGTTTTTAGAAACTACGCCAAAAATCCCACTCATGCTTATCTCCTTCTAGAAATGTTTCTTTATATATTCTACGCCGTTTTTAAAGATATCTAATCCGTCCCCTGTTTTTTTATTCCGGTTTTGCGTCCACCTGGGATGCTGCGTAGGCTCGATATGCCTTTCCGGATGCGGCATTAATCCTAAGATCCTTCCTGTGTCGTCACAGATACCTGCGATGCTCTCCATTGAGCCATTGGGATTATGCGGATAACCGGATAACGCCCCGGATTCATTGCAATACTGAAAAACAATCTGGTTATTCTTCTTTAACCTCTCCAAAACCAATTTATCTCCAACAATAAATTTCCCCTCGCCGTGGGCTACGGGAAGATAAATTACATCAGGTAAATTTTTTGTCCAGACACACTTTCCTTGTGTTTTTAAATACACCCAACGATCCTCAAACTTAGCTGAATCATTAATGATCAGGCTTGCCTCCTGGGCCAGGGCATCATTTCCCGGCAAGAGCCCTGCTTTTACCAGTATCTGAAAACCATTACAGATGCCGATAATAAGTTTCCCGTCTTCAATAAATTTTCCTATTTTATCGCCTAATTTACGCTTAAGTTCGCTGGCCAGGATTTTTCCTGCGGCGATATCATCGCCATAGCTAAAACCTCCCGGCAGGGCCAAAATACCGAAATCATCCAATAAGATCTCGCCGTTGATTATACTATTGATATGGATAAGTTCCGCGTTCGCGCCTACTTTAGAAAAAGCAAAAGCAGTCTCCTGATCGCAATTAGTCCCGGCAGTCCTTAAAACACAAACCTTAGGCCTTTGCATAAAAATCCTCAATTACCTTTACCACCTCGGCAGGCTTATCTACTAGCGTAAAAATATTCAAATCCTCGCGGCTGATGCTGCCGTGTTTTAAAACAGTATTATGCAGCCACTTCAACATACCTTTCCAGTAGTCCCGGCCAAATAAAACTACCGGGAATTTTGGTATCCTTTCGGTCTGGATAAGGTTAATAGCCTCGGTAAATTCATCCATAGTGCCGTAACCTCCGGGCATGATCACAAAGGCCTTGGCGTATTTGACAAACATCACCTTGCGCACAAAAAAGTAGTGGAAATCTAAAAGCGTGTCTACGTATTTATTAGGCTGCTGTTCCATAGGTATCTGGATATTTAACCCGATGGATTTTCCCTTGCCTTTTCTTGCGCCTCGATTTGCCGCCTCCATAATACCGGGCCCGCTTCCGGTGATAATGGCGTAACCGCTCTTGGCCAAAAGATAAGCCGTATCTTCGGCTAACTTATAATATTTACTGCTGGGCTTTAAACGGCTCGAGCCGAATATAGAGACTGCCTTGCCTACCTGCGAAAGCACCTCAAAGCCATCGACGAACTCTGACATAATGCGAAAAACCCGCCAGGGGTCTTCGTGGGTAAAATCGTCGTCTGGCGTAATGACTTTATGCTGTATTCTCTTTACCATCTTAACGGCTCCTTCCATGCCTCTTTTAATTTCTTGATATCGGCTTTCAGGCAAATTTTTCCGTCCAACCCGAAGACTTTAAATTCTTTTTTTTCGTTTAAACAACCAAGCAGCCCAAAGGGGATACCTTTCAAAATCTTTTCAAAGGCTTTTTGATCTTTCTTTTTTACCTCGACGACAAAACGCGAATTCGATTCGGAAAATAAAACCGTATCATTCCTTGCCTGTGCCTTTTCATAAGGCACTTCCGACAAGAATACCTCCATCCCCAGGCCGCCGGAAAAAGCCATCTCCGCTAAAGCCACGGCCAGGCCGCCTTCAGAACAATCGTGCATTGCTCTTATCAAACCTGACTCTGATGCCTTGCTTAAGGCATTAAAAGTGAGTTTTGCTTCTTTGGCATATACCTTAGGGACATTATTGCCGATCTCGCCGGATAAAGCATAATAATGCGAACCGCCTAATTCATTATAAGTTCTGCCGACTACATATATTAAATCTTGCGCCTCTTTTGCATACATCGAAACAGCCTTGCCTACATCCTCCATCACGGCAATCGCGGAGATAAGCAGCGTCCCGGGGATGGCTAAGGATTTACCTTTGACTGTATACTCATTATTCAAACTATCCTTGCCGGAAATAAAAGGGGTCCCGAAAATTTTGGCCGTATCATAACAACCATAAGCTGCCCTGACCATACTCCCCAGCCTGTCCGGCTTATCAGGATTACCCCAGCAGAAATTATCCAATAAAGCTACTTCTTTTAGCGACCCGCCGACAGCAATGATCTGGCGTAATGCCTCATCGATACAGGAAGCAGCCATCCAGTAAGGATCGATAAAACCATACCTGAAATTAATGCCGTTTGAAACAATGATCCCTTTTGAAGAATTTAAGACCGGCTTTACTACTGCCGCATCCGACGGGCCGTCATTCTCCCTGCCTACCAAAGGCTTTAAAACCGATCCGCCCTGCACTTCATGATCATATTGCCGGATTATCCATTCCTTGGAACAAATATCATAATGAGAAAGTAAACGCAAGAGTTGCGGGGTGAGGTCTTTCGGGCAACTAAATCCCGGTTCTTTATGTTTAGGCAAAACAAAGAGCGCTTTTTTTTCTACGTCCGGTATACCTTCATGTAAAAATCGCATATCTAAACTGCAAACAAGATTATCTCTATAGAAAAGTTCAAGTTTCGAGGTGCCTGTAAATTCACCGATAACCGTTGCCTCGACATTCTCCCTTTGAAAAATATCCTGCAGAGCCTGGATATTTTTTTCAGGCACAGAAAGCACCATCCTCTCCTGCGATTCCGAGATCCAGATTTCAGCATAAGAGAGACCGTCGTATTTCAGCGGCACTCTTTCTAAATAGACTTTAGCGCCCAACTCTGCGGCCATCTCGCCTACGGCGCTGGATAAGCCTCCGGCGCCGCAATCGGTAACAGCGCTATACAAATTTTTATCGCGCGCCTGTAATATCGTATCCAGCATCTTTTTTTCCTGGATAGGGTTTCCTATTTGCACTGCGCCGCTTGAAATAGTTTCCGATTCGTGGGTCAACTCACCGGAAGAAAAAGTCGCGCCATGTATCCCGTCCCTGCCGGTCCTGCCGCCGACGACCACGATCAGATCATTAATTTTGGTTTCCTTAAAAGAATACTCTTTGGGTAAGACGCCTACCGTGCCGCAATAGACCAGAGGATTCCCGACAAAGCCTTCGTCAAAGAGCACCGCGCCGTTTACCGTCGGGATACCCATCTTATTGCCATAGTCGCGCACGCCGCTGACAACCCCTTTCATCACGCGTTTGGGATGCAGTGTTCCAACGGGCAATTTAGCAAAAGGATAATCCGGAGGCCCAAAACAAAAAATATCGGTATTAAGGATCGGTTTTGCTCCAAGGCCCGTGCCTAAAGGATCGCGGATAACGCCTCCGATACCGGTATTTGCCCCGCCAAAAGGCTCCAGCGCCGAAGGATGATTGTGCGTCTCGACTTTAAAACAAACATTGTTTTTATCATCGAATTTAATCACGCCGGAATTATCCTTGAATACTGAAACACACCAAGGTTTATTCAGTTCCTTGGTCACCTTCATTATCGTTGATTTAAGAAGATTATCGATCTTCTTTGTGGCTGATTTTACGGCTTTTTCTGTATATTTTATCTTTCCCCTGAACGTTTTATGCCAACAATGCTCTGACCAGGTCTGGGCAATGGTCTCTAATTCGCAGTCAGTAGGGTTACGGCCTATTTTTTTAAAATACTCCTTGATCGAGCGCATCTCCGCTAAATTCAAAAATAACTGGCCGTCTTTACTGATTTTTTTAAGTTTTACGTCCGTTGCCCCCAATAAATCTACGGTAATCAAATTAAATCGGCGATCCGGCTCGTTTTCAGCCGAAGATTCATCGAGAGGATCGACAATATGCTGGATTAATTTGTTGTAAAGCAGTTTCTCCGAAATTGCCTTTAACTGGACAGGGCTTAAACTTCCCCTGATCAGGTATTTTTTAGCGGTTTTGATAGACTCAACTTCTTCTATCCCTAAATCCCCGATGCCTTTTAAGGCGGATCCTTCTACCGGATCCATTACGCCCGGATTGTGGGCGACTTCGATGACAAATGTATTGCTTGACGCCTCTGGCGTTTCGCTTGGATTAATAGAATATTCCTGAGAAACCCTGTCGGTAAGCAGTTCTTCGCAGATCTTTTTTATTTCTTCAGCGCCTACGTCTCCTTTTAATGTATACACCTGGATAAAACTCACCCTTCGGACACTCTTGATCCCTAAATCAAAGATGTCTTTTTTGACGCCTTCGCCTACAGCATCAAAAATTCCGGGCTTATCCTTTATTTCGATTTTATAAAACATGGTAAAAGTTTAAGGATTCTTGGGGAGGGTTATTATAGCTTCAGCCTTTTTAGTATCCTATTTACATTACGTAAATAGTAATCCAGGTCAAAAATCTTATCCAGCGCTCTTTTGTCAAGATAACGTAAAACTTCCTTATCCAGCAGGAGATTTTCCTTAAAATCAGATGCCTCTTTCCAGGCTTTCATCGCATTCCTCTGCACTAGATCATAAGCCTTCTGACGAGGCAGGCCCTTATTCATCAATTCTAAAAGCACTCTTTGCGAAAAGATCAACCCGCGCGTGCGCACGAGATTTGCCAACATATTCTCCGGATAAACGCTTAACCCCTCGATTACCTGAATAAATTTATTGAGCATATAATCCAGGGCGAGAGTCGAATCCGGCATGATTACGCGCTCTACCGATGAATGCGATATATCCCGCTCATGCCAAAGAGAAACATTCTCCATCGCTGCCAGGGCATTACCGCGCAAGATACGCGAGAGGCCGCAAATCCGTTCGCAGATCACCGGGTTACGTTTATGCGGCATGGCGGATGAACCCTTCTGGCCTTTGCCAAAAGGCTCCGCAGCTTCCGCGACTTCCGTCCTCTGCAAATGCCGGATCTCCGTGGCGAATTTTTCTAAACTGGAGCCGATAATCGCCAATGTAGCCATATACTGGGCATATACATCCCTTTGGATAATTTGCGTAGAGATCCTTGCCGGCTCTAAACCTAATTTTTTACAAACATATGTTTCTACCTGCGGATCGATATTGGCAAAAGTACCCACTGCCCCGGAGATCTTCCCGACGGATACTTCTTCTTTTGCTAGTTTTAGGCGCTCTAGATCACGCTTAGTTTCATCGTACATCAGCGCTAATTTTAAACCAAAGGTAGTCGGCTCGGCGTGTATGCCATGGGTGCGGCCGATGCAAACCATATCCTTATATTTCTTAGCCTTCTTCGCCAGGGCTCCCGATAGCCTATCTAAATCGTCAATCAATATATCCGAAGCTGCTTTTAATTGCACGCCCAGCGTTGTATCCAAAACATCCGAAGAAGTCAGGCCCATATGCAAGTATTTGGCATCCGGCCCAACATATTGGGCTACATTATTCACAAAAGCCACTACATCATGTTGCGTCTTCTCTTCGATTTTTTTGATTTGTTGGAGGTTAAATTTTGCTTTTTTTCTGATTCTTTTGACTGCATCCTGCGGGATTTTTTTCTGTTTGGCAAGAGCCTCCAAAACGAATATCTCTATATCCAGCATAGTCTTAAACTTAAACTCTTCCTGCCAGATACTATTCATTTTGGGTAGGCTATAACGTTCGATCATAGGAGCTCCTTTTCCAACTTTTTGCAGAAATGTATTATAACAAAAATAAGGCCTTTTAACAAGATAATAATGAAACGGGGCCAGATTTTATCCCGGCCCCGTTTTGGAAAGCTGCCACCTACCTTTACCCCCCTGCTTAAAAGAAATACTGTGCCTGCGCGTAATAGACGTTCTGGTAATCGCCGAATTCGCTTTTATGGTTGCCCCAGAATAATTGCGCGCCCGCACTGACATCAAAATTAGCCCATAAATTATATTTAAATTCCGGGTTAAAGAAAACGCCCTTCTGATCAAAATCGTATATCATATAATTATCCCACTTTAAAAGAGGCGTAATTTCATAACCTAGCCATGAACCCAAAAGATTCTTTTTCAAAGTCAATACCTTGCTTGAGTATTTATACGAACTCATGAATTCGCTGATATTGCTGTCGTCGGCCCCGCCGTTATAGAAATACTCCGCCAGGACATGCACTTTATTGGTGAAGTTGTATTCTCCCCCGATAACAGCGCGGGCAAAATTCTTGCCGCTATCTGCGTCGGTATAACTGAATTCCATACGCAAACCGCCATTCCCCAGGTAACCGTCAGCGCAAAAACCAACTACCGCGTCATTCTTGAAATCGCCACCCAGCAAAAAAAGGTCCCAATTTTCCACTCTGTAATAAAGACGCGAACCGAAACTTGACTTTGCCCAGCTCTGCTGCGGCGCGTAAACAAAATTCAGGTTTGCCAAAGACCCCAGGGCAAGCTCCAGATTTGCTGCGTCTGTGCCTAAGCGCTCATCCCTTTCTATGCTCAAAGGATTCACGGGATTAAATAAATCCAGCGGGCTCCAGAAACGGCACCTCCCCCAATCTACCAGCTGTTTGCCCAGGGTTGCCTGTAAAGACTGATTATCATATTTAATGTAGCCTCTATAAAGAGAATATTTAGCATAAAAATTTCTATCATTACAATAGGCCTTTTCAGCGTCGATAAATGCGAGGTTCTTTTGGTCATTTTTTCTAATTGCCTGAAAATCGGAGCTATCCCCAAAGTCATGCGCCAGCATCTCCTGGTCAAAAACAATATTCGTAAGGATTTCTTCGCTTGGTTTTACTTTTAGATCCAACCTCAGACGGGATAAGTCGGTAAAATAGCTTGCTTTGGTATCGGTAGTCTTGGAATTGGTATAAAGATTCTTAAGGTATCCTCCCAGCTGGACTGGGCCTTTCTTTTTGATTTTTTCAGGCGGGTTTTTTTCTTTCTCCCAGGCATGCTCTCTCTGCGTAAAATTAATCTGCGCCTCCTGGAGTGCCAAAGCCATCATCATCTCTTTTTCCCGTGCCAACTCTAACGCCGGCCCTTGCGAAATATTCAACATTTCCGCGGCCGCACAAGGAAAAAAGATGGTAATATTTATAAAAAGAACGATACTTACTACGAGATTCTTTCTTGCCATTATTTCCGGCTACACGATCCTTCCGTCTTTTAGCTGAAATACCTTATCTGCTTTATCCATTACTAATTTATCATGGGTAGAAAAAATAAAGGTAGTGCCCTTTTCCTGGTTAAGCTGGCGCATAAGCTCAATTAAACCAGCCGCAGTCTGAGAATCTAAATTTGCGGTCGGCTCATCCGCAAGGATCACCTCGGCTTCTGCGGCAATCGCCCGGCAGACTGCTACCCGCTGCTGCTGGCCGCCGCTTAAACGGTTGACCCGGCGGTGCAGAAAATCCCCCAATCCTACTTTCTTCAAAATCCCTTCGGCCTTTTCTCTTCTTTCTTTATTGTTTACGCCCTGCAAAAGCATGACGTATTCGGTATTCTCCAGGGCAGTCAGGGTATTGATCAAATTATAGGCCTGGAAGACAAAACCTATTTTACGTAAACGAAAATCCGCAAGCCTCCCGGAGGATAAAACAGTAATATCTTCTCCTCCGTAAAAAATTTTCCCGGAGGTGGGCTTATCCAGGGCCCCGACCAACTGCAGAAGCGTAGTCTTCCCGGAACCCGAAGGACCGGCAATGCAAATAAAATCCTTTTTGGCGACTGTTAAATTTATTTCTTTTAAGGCTTCTGTTTTAATAACGGCATCCTGCGCGTATTCCTTAAAAACATCTTTTACTTCAATAAATGCCATAATGCTCTCTTTCTAAAAATGCTTGATCGCCTCAACCGGCTTTAAATTTGCCGCCCGCCACGCCGGGTAAAAAGAAACCAGGACGCTTGTTATTAAAACAATCAAAGAAAATCCTACTACATAATCCAGATATAAACGCGGATAGATTATTGAACCGGTATAATAATTCTCCAAGGCAGAAGCGAATTTACCTAAATTGACGCCGCGGGAGCCAAAATAAAGGCTGACTGCGACTCCTATTGTTACGCCAAGCGCACTTCCAATTACCCCTAAAATTAAAGATTCCAAAGCCACCATCAAAACAATCTGGATTCTTTTCGTGCCAAGGGCAAGCATTATCCCAAATTCCCTAATCCGCTCTAAAACACTCATCAAAAGAGTATTAAAGATCCCGGAAGCAACTACCAAAAGCACGATAAATAAAATATAATTTATAAAGGCGCGGTCAAATTCAAGCCACTGCGCGGTTAGAGGAGAGATCTCTTTCCAAGTCAACACTTCAAACTCTTTTGTATCAATTTTAGCTTTTAATTTTTGGGATACATCCGCTGCATTGTAAACCGATTCAATACGCAGGGTAAGTTCTGAAATTTTGCCTTCCATAACTAAAAGTTGTTGCGCGGCTTTCAAAGTAATTAAAGCCACTGTCTTATCAATCTCCTCAGCTCCGGTATCAAGGATGCCGCATAAACGATACGCCCCGGAAGCCAAGCTTCCGTCAGCAGCCTGCCCCATAATTACTACCTTATCCCCTAATTCTACATTAAGGATCTCTGCTAAGACTTTTCCCAGAATGATCTGATCATCTTTATCCTTAGATAAATATTCTCCGTGGCGGATACGCTTATGTAAATAACTCACCTGTGGCTCTGTGCTTGGGTCAATGCCCATTAACAAGACGCCGGAGGAATGTTCGCTTGAGCTTACCAAACAATAATCTTTTATCCTTCGCGTAACATTTACTACCTCTGGCTCAGCTTTAATAACCTCGATGAGCTTCTCTGGCGCAAGGATGCTACGTTCCAGCCCCATCTTTTTATGGAAGCCTATTTTATGTATCTGTAAGTGCCCGGGGATTAAATCCGTATAATTTTCGATCATCGTACGGTCTGCGCCTTCGACAAAAGCGCGGATAAAGATCAAAGCTGCCAGCCCAAAAGCGATTGCGGCAATGGTAATTAATGAGCGCCATTTGCTCCGGATGATGTTACGCCAGGCTATCTTTAAGAAAGTTCTCATCTATTCTATTCTCTTTAAATTTGCCAAAGTAAAAATGTCTCCATCTATCGGCAGGTTATATTCCACTTCCTTTACTTCAATGACCGTCTGATGGCCTTCTTTCGTTAATGATATCATCTTCCAGAGCGTCGGGATAACGCGGTCAGACACCTGCTTGATCTGGGAATACTCCAGTATCTTAATAAGCTTCCCATGTTCATTATAATATTCTTCGCGTAAAGGGATAAAGCCGTCTTTTCTTACCAAAAAGATCAGTTTTCCCCAAGTCACTGCGGCTTGGGGCTTAGGGATAAGCTCTATCTTATAAGCAGCGCCCAGATTGGTCTCTTCTTCGCCTAAAATATTATGCGTATAATCATTGACTAGGCTGCTTTCTTTCACCAGGTCATCATTGCAGAAGTCACTGCCCATCCACGCCTGCAACATCATCGAAGGAGGGATTTTTATAGTGCGCTCTACCTTAGGCAGATAATTCCACATATTCTCTTTAATACGCAAGGTCCCCACGCCTGCTTCCTTGGCAGGCGAAAGAATACGGATAAAAGTCTTATCCCGGCCCTCTGACCAGACATCTAACTCTAATGTCCTCTGCCAACCGGGGGTGATCACCTGCATGGTGTACTTTCCCTGCAGGGTATCCCCGCGCATCAGATCATCCTGGAGCTTGATTATTTCCTTTCCGCTTAACTCCTGCGCAAAGAGATAGTTCGTGCCGATTATAAAAAATACGAACGTAAAAAAATAAAATTTAAATATATTTAAATTTCTGCTCATAGATCAAACCCATGCCATAAGGAAATTTATCATACGGATAAAGCACCAAGGAAAAATCCATCTTTATATGTTTTTTAACCGTTTCTATAAATTTGTTTTCTATCCCCCCATTCAACTCTTTACCCTCTTTAAGCTGGACTTCTAACTTAAACGCATTATTCTCTTTACTCATACGAAAATATCCGGTGGTCAAAGCCGCTACCAGAAAATCGCTATACAAAGCTTCTTTTATTTCTTCAGGAGTAATATCTACCCCGTTTATATCCAAAACTTTATCCTTTCTCCCAAAAACCGCCACTAACGGTAGCTTAAATTCAGGCAGGTATTGTTCATAATGAAAATTTTTGAGTGTTTTCTCTAAATGGCGATAAGGAACGATCTTTCCCTTATCTTTGGAATCATAGCGTAATAAAGGAATAAGTGCATCTTTTCTTAAAATAGTAAAAACCAGGCTCTCTTCTATTTCCTCTAAGAATATCTCCAGGGGATTATACTGGAAAAAAACAGGACAGACTTTAATACCTGCTCCAAAGAGAGCTTCCCTGAATGCCTTATTTTCAAAAGCCAGCCGCCGCACCTGAATAGTTTCTTTTGTTTCCTGAAAGAGGCTTAAGCCTAATTCAGAGATACCAAAGCTGGCGCCGATTATCCCTTTGTGTGGAAAATTAAAATCGTGGCCAAGCAAGCCCGATAAATAGCTGCGGTAATTCTCCGGGAACCAATCCTCGCCCATTAATAAATGCAGGGCCTTTGAGCTTAAATTTATATTGCTCTCCGCTATATCTTCTGCTACTTTTTTTAAAAAATAGGCATTGCCAACGATAATAAATTGTTCAAAATGGGGCAGGGATTTTTTTAAAACAGCCAATACCGAATCTGGCCTGACGCTGGTCTCTGCAAGGGCAAGGCTGGTATGAACCTTCACCCCCATCCCTAAACAATTGATAAAGAGGGTTTTCTTTTCCTGGGTATGAAAATTATGATCCAGAAAGAAATCGCAAAAGAAGAGCATCTTTTTCAACTCTTCTTTGCTGGTTAAACTATAAGAGAATTCGCGGGAGAATCCCGAACTGACGGAAAGGACCTGCAGTTTATTAAGTTTGCCCTTAAAACATAAATCCGAGAGCGGCTCCTGGAATATTTTTTTACTGGTAAGAGGCACCTGTTTCTTAAAAGCCGCTAAATTATTGACCTGCTCGATATCAACATTAGCCTCTTTGAGCATTTTCTTATAATAGTTGCTTTCTCCACCAGCAGCTTTAAAAACAGGGATAATTTCCTTCTCCCCTTTTTTTAATAAAGCCTCGGGAGATGATCTTCTTAAATAATCAATAATGAATTTTTCCTTTAAATTAAATAAAAGATTCATTCTCTATGCTATCTTGAATTTGCCTAATAAATCTTTCGCCTTAAGCGCGGGTTTAACTTTAGGCTTCATAAAGCTTTCGAAATTTTTAGAAAATATCATCTCCTTGGCTTCCGGCGGAAGGTCCAGGTTATTGATACAGTCGACAAAATCTTTCATGCGGTGCGTACTGTCGCCAAAAGGCATAGGATAGTCCGTGCCAAAAATAAACTTATTCAATCCCACGCGGGTAACTAAATCTTCAGTCATCAGCTGCCTTATCTCATAGAGGTAGGCAGAAGTGTCGATATAGACATTCGCGTTTTTCTCTGTCACCATAAAAGCCTCGTTCTGCCAAAGGGTGCCTAAATGCGTAAGCATGATCCTTAAATTTGGAAAATTACAAGCCACCTCATCAATAAGGATCGGATTAGCCTGATCAAGCTTTACCATACTGCCGAAGGGCGTTGTCCCGATATGAAAGACTACCGGCACATTAAGCTCTTCTATTTTTTTATAAAGGCTGAATATATTTTTATCGTTGGGATAAAAATTCTGTAAGGGCGGATGGAACTTGACTCCCTTCAACCCCAACTGTAGTATAGCTTTTTCTATGACAACGGCAGCATCCTTTCTTTTGGGATTTACCGAAGCAAAGCCGATAAACCGCTGGGGGTATGCCTTGCAGAGCCCGGCCACGTATTCATTGGAAGAATAGATTACCGGCGCCTCACAGGCAAATAGCACTGTTTTTTCAATACCCGCCTCGTCCATCTGGGCAATCAGGCTCTCGGGATCCAATAAACTCATTGTCTGGGCTAAATTCGAAAAAACAGGCAGATCCAAATTAATCTCCAGCTCCGGATCGAGCGCCAGCATCTTCTCCAGTTCTACCATATGCACATGGGCATTGATTATACGCATAAAATTCTCCTCTCCAGCCGATTACTTGGGTATCTGGCCTGAAAACGGATCAAACAAAACAAACTCCGGAGCCAGAGCGATCTTGCCTCTGCCTAAAAGGATTTTTACTGCCTCTAAGCTCATTAAAACTGAATTCAACCAGACACAGGGGGCAAAAGTCGGATTCTCGCCTTTAGTCATTCTTATAATCGCCTCCGTATTATAGAAAGACTTGATTCCGGGAAATCGCGCAATAACCTGCAGCATCTTTAAATCCATATTCTTAAATTCTGCTTCGCTTATAAGCTTTAATTCCTTATTTAAACTTGGCAGGCGATAAGCCTCTTCTAAACTAGGCGTATCTTTGGTAAAAACGCGCACATTGCCATAGGGAATTGCCCACGATTCAACAAGCGGAATATTTTTTTCTCTCGTTTTACGGCTGATAAGGATGCATGCCCGGACTTTATCTACGCAGAGCAAAGCCACATTGACATCTTTTAAAATCTCATCAATATTATTTTCCTCTTCTTTCGGATATTTTTCTATTTTTACTTCCAGGTTGATGTCTTTCAGGAATTTCTCCGTGACGTCAATTTTATTTTTATCAAGCGTGGAATTAAAACAAAATATCTGCCGGTTTAAATTTGTAGGCTCAAAAGTGCTATGATCTATAAGTTTAATCCTCCCGATGCCCATGCGACAGGCTAATTCCGCTACCACTCCTCCTAAGCCGCCTGCCCCGAATATTGCAACACAAGAGCCTTTTAGCAGCTCTTGCTCCTTTTGAGTGATAAAGCCGATATTCCTGTTAGTCAATGCCTCGTAATTATCCATTTTGTCTTAAAAACAGTTTCTTGACTGTATTTTGCGTTAAGAAAAAAATAAAGGTTAAAGAAAACAGAAGATCCCAGATCCTCCAGTAATCTAAGCTCTGCTTTTGTGAGATCTCTAGTGCGAACGTCGTAAAATGAGCGGGGAATTGTGTCAGGCAAATGGCTATAGCTAAAATACGGCCCCAGTTTTTTAAGCGCCATAATCCTAACGCCGCTAAAGGCGACAAAATTGCCAGAGAATGGAAATATAAATCAATGAGGGGCGTGACTTTTTCTTCCAGGATACCAAAGATAACTAACCAATGGGCCAAACCCCCCAGTAAAAGTAAAATACTGATCAGCCTTATTATGATTAATTCCTTTGATTTTAGCGGCATTATTTTCGAATAAGCTTGTCGAATTCAGCCTTATTTAGCCCATAGGCACCGCAGACAAAATCAATATCTTCAGGATGCATCTGGTTAAAAACGTCTGATTTCTCGACAAAGAAATATCGCAAGTCTTCTTTATTGAAACAAAAACGGCGGCTAAAAATTTCTTCCGGAAGCCTTTCACCGAGGAATACCTTTGCTAAACTCGGGTATTTTTTGGCGCGCTCCTGGATAACCCTTAAATCTAATCTTTTGGCAACAGCCGGTTTTTTCTTGATAGAGATACGATCAAAACCATAGTATTTTACTTCGCCTATCTCTTCAAAAGGAATAAATTTAAACAAAAGCGCTTTGGGATTTACTACAACGCAGATATCATCGAACTTAGCGCTATATAACGCATACTGAAAGGCCAGTTTAAAGAGGCAAAAAACAAAATCCAGCTTTTTAAAATTAAACATAGAAAATAATCCTGTGCCGAATAGATCGCTTTGCGTGGCAAGCTGGCCTACTTCGCAGATTTTACGCCCCTGGCGGCGCAATTTGTCTACTTCTTTCTTGTATTTCTCGTCCATCGGCAGGCCCAAAGGGCTGTCCGGCAAAAGGGTAATCGCGCCAATCACTTTTTTTTCTTTTAAGGCGATAAATGTAGTAGTGCCGGCAAGCACATTATGCGGGGTGATCCTGAGATTACTCTTATAATATCTTTGCAGGATATAGCCGCGGGTTAGATATTCCTTATACACTAAAGCCATTGCCTCTTTTAACTCTTCCCTGGAAGAAGCAAGCTTATATTCTATCTCGCCCAGTTCTGCAAAATTCTTCTTGATTGAAGGAGTATCCATTATTTTCTAGCTGTCACTAAAGAGTAATTGATCATCATCTCGCAGAATAAAAAGACGAATCTCTCCTTATCCATTGGCAGGATCTTTACGTGTTTTATCCCGATATCGTAAGTTTTTTCCTGGGGTGATTTCCTGCACCAGACTACCTGGCTGACGGCAGTGACGGGTTTGGTTTCTCCGGGAAAATGCAGAAGGACTTTTAACTTAGCCCCTTGCTTCAAAGGCTGGCCTAAACGAAAACTAATACCTCCGCCGCTTATGTCACGGGAAAATGCGCTCTCCAGAATTATCTTATGAGGCAATAACTTATACTGAAAATGTAAAGGGATATTCAGGCGCTGAAACATCCTTCTTTCCTTAAACCTACCCTTCACTTTTACATTCATCTTCAGCATTATTCCGGCTCCTGGTCAGAGTGCTTTTATAATTTACCCTAATGATGAATCCAGCATCGTCTTGCAGAGTAATTCCGCGAAACGAAAATTGTTTTCTATTTTCGTGAATTCTACCCCTACCTTGAATTCGCCTTTTCTGAATTCCCTGCACCAGACTATTTTACCTATCGCCTTAACAGGCTTAGGGTCATCGGAGATATAAATAGCGATTTCTAATTCTTTTTGGGGCGACAACGGCTTATTTAAACAAAACCTTAAGCCCAGGCCGCTGATATCTTCCCAGGGAATATGCTCATGGCGGCCGGCCTTGCCTCTCATTCTGTATTTTACCTTTAAGGGAATAAGCAGCCGCTCTGCCTTCCTTCTCTCTGTTTTGGCATCTAGCTGTTTACAGGTGCTATTGACTGTCCTGAATCTCTTTGCCCGGGGTTTCTGCATTTTTTTGTAACTCCATATTCAACATTGGGTTAAAATATTTTATTACAAGATCTAATTTTATTATAACAATGCCTAAAATAAAGTCAAACTTTATTTAATTTATTGCGCTATCTTAGATTGGCTGATATAATATTTAGTATGCATATATTGACTGATTGCATACGCAAATGCATTATTACCCTTACCAGAATCATACTAAAATTGCAATTTAAGATAGAAGTTTCCGGAGAAGAAAATATCCCTCTTCAGGCATCCGGAACCTTGATTATCGCTAATCATTCCAGCTACCTGGATGTGTTTGTTATAGGAAGAGCATTTTCTCAAAATGTGCTCAATATGAGATGGGTCATCTCTAAGACGAATTACAATATATGGTCTCTTAAATGGTTTTATTGGGTATACCGGGTTATCGTAGTAAATGGCACAGTGGAGAAAGCCAGGAAAGCAATAAAAGAAAATAAATGGGTTGTTATTTTCCCTGAAGGCGCGGCAAGATGGTGCGGTAATAAAAATAATATCGAATCTAATAGAAAAAGCCGGGGCACGGCGGCAATTGCATTATCTACAGGCGCCAGCATTATTCCGGTATATATCAAAGGTGCGGATCAAGTCCTGCCGCCGGATTCATTTACACTCAAACCGCAATTTACCATAAACGTAACTATCGGTAAGCCCTTTTCTTTTACGCCTGTCAATCAGGAAAAAATCGAAGAATCGCTGCTGGATAAAACTACGCAGGAAATATTTGGCCGCATCAACGCATTAAATACTTAACCCAAAATAATCCTAAGGTTATTGGCCTTCTCCGACGATAGGCGCTTGATTATTTTACGCGGGATAACGACCAGATGCGGATTTATCAAAGCTAAACCGAACGAATTTAAAGCCGCCTTTACTATCTTGTATCCGGGATAGCCAAGTTTTTTAGGATTTACAAAAACAATCTCCAGGTTCCTGCCTGCAAAAGTACGCCTTAAGGTAATAGTTGCCGTCTTCTTAAATTGCTCAGCGCATAATTTTGGCTCGATCAGCAGATCACCGTCTTGGCCTCTTACGCCAAAAACCTGGGCGAGGAGGGTTAAAACAAACCAACTGGCAGAGCCGGTCAAATAAGAATACATCCCGCGGCCTTCCAGATCAAAATATTCCGGCAGGCAGGGGTAAATTTTACTCATTTGAGTGTTCATTGCCATATTATAGATAGAATTCAATACCTGCCAGCCCTCTTTAGCGTAACCTCTCTTATAAAGGGCGTAACTGAACATAACATTCATATGGCTAAAATACGCGCCATTCTCTTTATCGCCGTAAATAAAAGAAAAAGCCCGGCCAAGATCATGCTGCTCTTCTTTAAAATCGGTATTTAGACGGAGGCTCTTGGAATTTTTATCCTGAAGGTATTTTTTTGCGCTCCCTAAAATCGAAGCGATCTGTTTATTATCCGCGACTTCGGCCATAACCGGAAAAACCTGTGATTCTAACATCATCCTCACTTTATTATTCTTAATCCCCTCGACGCGCCTTTTTTTGTTATCATAATAGCCGTTAAAGAACCCGTTTTTCAGCCATTCGCTTTTCCGGATATGCCCGGCTATCCATTCAGACCTTTCTTCTAAAATATCTGCGAGTTCGTTTAAGCCTATACTTATTTTTTTCCCGGAAACAAAAGATGATGTTCTGGAAAAATACTCAGCCAGAATTTTTTGTTTTTCCTTAATATTATTATAATTGGACTTCCTGAGTAATATTCTTAGCTCTTGGGCAAGGGTGATTTTATTTCTACCCGCCTTCTTTATTAACCCGGATAATAATTTTAGGTTGTAAGCGTACATCGCGCTAAAAGCAACGCTTTCGCCGGATTCAGCAGCCATATCCAGGCCGTCATTCCAGTCCGCGCCTTCAAGCCGCACGTGGTTATGGCTGCCTACATTGAAAAACTGCACCAGGTTTTGCACTAAAAGATGCTCTAAGATAGTGCCGCGGTAAATTTTTCCGGCCACGGATTTTAGTTTGTTACCGTCGGACTGTTTCCACGCCTTATCATGCTCCCGCGAACGCAAGATATGCTGGTCGCGAAAATATCCGCTATCCTCAAATAATATATCAAAATCCCCTGTTTCATTAATGTATAGATCTAAGCTCAATAATGGCCAGACGCCGTGGTCCATCCAGACGCGGGCAATATTATTACGGTCGGCAATAAACTCACCGGGATTTTTACCGATGATAGTAGCATTAGAACCATCGATCCTCACGCCGGAAAAATTATTGATCAGGGACTTGCGCACTTCTCCGGGATTATTTAATATTAACCCCAGGCAATCCTGCCATAAGTCCCGCCAGCCCCTGCCGCCCTTTCCGTAATCAAAATCCGGCAGGAACGAACAACCGAATATCCTTCTCAAATGCGGCTGGATACTCACCCAACGGAACCAATTGTCAAAATCAGGATCTCCTGTAGCAAGATTTGTCTGTTGGCTTCGGCTGGCCCAGAAATCCTTTGTTTTTTCCAGAGAAGCGCTGACTTTATCGATATTATCGAACTTATGAATAATTTTCTTGATCTCTGACGGGCTCTTTGTAATCCCCATTAATACAGTATAAGAATAGGATTTACCCGGCGCTAAATTAACTTTATGGAAACGCAAAGCCCCCATTGTTTCCTTGCCTTGAATCTGGCCTTTCGCAGGCAGCGCGTTCTTTAATATACTTTCCGGCGCCTCCAGGTCTCCTGCGTCACCACAAAAGATCTCCTGCGTCGGATATAAATACTGCGGAGGGTTAAACTTCCTATCCCAGCCTAAAACAAAATAAATATCTTTATTGGGATAGTGGCCTGTTTCATCGAATAAAAGTGTCGGCTTTACAATAATACCGAATTTATCCAAACTGACGCGCTGCAGAAGCGAAGTAACATGGCGATGATCGCGTAAGGAATTTGCGCTGCGGGCATATATCGGAATGGCTGCCGTAGGAATAAATTCTATTGCTTTCGAAGAAATATTGGTGATCTTAACCTGCATTATCTCTATTGGCTCCGGCGTTGCCGGTATAAAAGAAAGGATCTCTGATTGTAAACCGATCTCCTGATTCCTTCTGGTTACCTTATGCCAAAGTAAACCCGCCTCTAAAGAAAATTTATCGTTTTGAATTTGTTTCAAATCCTTGGATACGCCGGCTGCAGACCAGATCTTATCTTCGTTAATATAGAGCCAGAAATTCCTTGAGGCCCTTGAAGTTACCAGGTCTATACGGGAAACAGGCGGCATGAGAAAAGAATTCTGCCCGCTCTTTATATCACCGTGCAAATCAGGAGAAACTGAAGACATCAGCCTCTCATTAGCCAAAGGAAAATAAAGGCTTTTAATGCCGGCGGCGGCCTTAGATTCAAAGCTACCCAGATTATCCGTAAATCTCCAGAGGCTATCTTTCATAGGTTTTTAACTTACCATAATGCCGGGGCTTTTTCAAGAATTTTCAGGGCAACAAAAAACCCGCCAAACTTTGGCGGGTTTAGAAATTGGTTGCGGGGCTGAGATTTGAACTCAGGACCTCAAGGTTATGAGCCTTGCGAGCTACCAGGCTGCTCCACCCCGCTATATCTATCTTCTCTTTTCAGGCACTATCCTTACAGGAATTTCACCCTTACGCACTACGCCCATTTTTTCCCGGGCCATCTTCTCCTGATAAACCGGATCATTTTCTACGCGCTTGAGTTCCTGTTCCAGAAGAGAATTATCTATCTTCAGTTGCTTGATCTTTACTGTCAAATCGCGGTTCTTATCCCTTAATTCCTGAAGCTTGGTATACCCCGGCAGGAATATACCTAGCAAAAAAACCGCAAAACCCGCAATCCAAAATGCCCTTTTTACAACAGGCACCATTTATTTTTTCCAAATTGTTCCGGCGTAAACCGCCTTTTCGCCCAGCTCTTCTTCGATCCTTAAGAGTTCGTTGTATTTACAGATCCTGTCTGTGCGCGATAACGAGCCTGTCTTGATCTCGCCGACGCCGGTAGCTACGGCTAAATGCGCGATGGTCGTATCTTCGGTTTCGCCTGAACGATGCGAAATAACCGAACGGTATTTATTTTGCTTAGCGATCTCTATCGCTTCAAGCGTCTCAGAGAGCGAACCTATCTGATTTACCTTAATTAGTATAGCATTCCCTATCTTTTCCGCAATGCCTTTTTTAAAAATCTTAGGGTTAGTCACGAAAATATCATCCCCGACCAACTGTATTTTATCGCCTAGTTTCCTTGTCAGATCCTGCCAGCCTGACCAGTCATGCTCGGCAAGGCCGTCTTCAATGGAAAGGATAGGATATTTACCCAGCCAGCTGCCATAGATCTGTATCATATCCGCAGAACTCTTATCAGTATTATCAAACTTGTATACGCCGTCTTTACAAAAAGAGCTGGCTGCGGGATCCATGGCTATATAAACATCGCGGCCCGGCTTATATCCCGCCTTCTCGATCGCCTGCACTATCAGGCTTAAAGCCTCTTCGTTGGAATTAAGGTTAGGGGCAAAACCGCCTTCATCTCCGACGGAAGTAGATAATTTCTTTGATTTTAAGATGGCTTTCAAATTATGAAAGACCTCGGTCGCATATCTTAATGCTTCACGGAAATTGGGCGCGCCCAGCGGCATGATCATAAACTCCTGAATATCAAGGTTATTATCCGCATGCATCCCGCCGTTTAAAATATTCATCATCGGCACAGGCAAAATCTTGGCTTCTTCGCCACCCAGGAATTTATACAAAGGCTCGCTTTCGCTTAAGGCAGCGGCTTTTGCCACAGCCAGAGAGACGCCCAGAATAGCATTTGCGCCAAGATTAGCTTTATTTTCCGTGCCGTCTAAATCAATGAGCAGTTTGTCTATCTTTTTAAAATCAGGGGCTAAACCTTCTATTTTTGAAGCAATTGCAGTATTAACATTACTGACTGCTTTTAATACTCCCTTGCCTAAATACCTTTTTTTGTCGCCGTCCCTTAATTCCAAGGCCTCATTTTCACCTGTGGAAGCCCCGGAAGGAACTGCCGCTCTTCCTAAAATCCCATTATCCAAAATTATATCCACTTCTACCGTAGGATTACCACGTGAATCCAAGATCTCACGCCCTAAAACTTTTTTGATTTTAGCCATGACTCTTTCTCCTTTATACTTGATCTTTTTAAAACGTAAAGTTATATTATACACAGGAACCATCCATAGTCAAGAATCAAATTGACTAAAATGCACTTATATGTTATCTTAACTTTATCTAAAAAGGAGTACTTATGAACTGGAAAAAGATTAAATTTTATTTCGGGCTTTACTGGATAAGAATAACTATCGCATTAGTCGCGGCTATTATATTTATACTCCTGAATATTATTGTTATAAACGGCCTGAAGGCCTGGGGGGAATCGGAATCTTACCTCCGGCAGTCCCAATTGGCAGTGGCACCCTTGCAGATGTTCATCTGGGGAGTGATGGGCATCATACAAGGCACTGTTTATGTTTTTATGATGTATTGGCTCTTTTATAAACGGGGCTCCACTTCCTTTACGCAGACTTCCAAAAAATCCATTTCCGGGGAAAGCATCGGAATAACCTGGAATGATGTCATCGGTATGGACGAAGCCAAACAAGAATCACTGGAAGTGGTAAAGCTCATTACAGACCGCGCCCAACTGCAACATATCGGCGGAAAAATTTTAAGGGGTATCCTTATGCTCGGGCCTCCGGGCTGCGGAAAAACTTACCTGGCAAAGGCAATTGCTACCGAGGCAGGCCTGCCTTTTATTTCTATGTCGGGTTCGGAGTTTGTAGAAATGTTTGTCGGTGTAGGCGCAGGGCGCATACGTAACCTCTTTAAACAGGCGCGGCAACTTGCGGATTTAAACGGCGGATGCCTCATATTTATCGACGAAATAGACGCTGTGGGCGCCCAAAGGTCTACGGACCGCGGATTTGGCGGCCAGACCGAGACTAACACTACCCTGAATCAGCTCCTTGTAGAGATGGACGGGCTGAAAGAAAAAGATATGAATATCGTCATCATCGGCGCGACAAATATGCCGGAATATTTTCTTGACGCGGCGCTCTTAAGGCCGGGAAGATTCGACCGTAAAATCATCGTAGATAAGCCCAACCTCGAGGACCGCCAGAAACTCTTCGCTTACTATCTAAAAAATGTAAAGTATGATGAAAAGAACGTTAAGATCGACCGCCTTGGCCGCATTACTGTAGGCAATAGCCCGGCAGATATCGCCAATATCGTCAGGGAAGCTGCACTCATTGCCGTGCGTAACAAGAACCCTCTTATCACGATGAAAGATATCGATGACGCGCGGGAGAGGATCGCCTTAGGCATTAAGCGCAGGATAAAAATGCCGGATAAAGAAAAAAAACAAGCTGCCTTTCATGAATCCGGGCATGCTATCATAACTTATCTCCTGGCCCCTTCAAAAGATGTCTTTAAAATAACCATTACTCCCCGCGGCCACACCGGAGGAGCTACCTGGGTCCCTGAACGCGAAGAAAAATTTATCGAAGACCAGAATGAACTTTTAAATGAGATCAGGATCTCGCTGGGTTCTTACGCAGCGGAAAAAATAAAATTCGGCTTTACTACTTCCGGCGTAGGAGGCGATTTCGCCAATGCGCTCTATACGGCGCACAATATGGTCTGGCGCTTGGGCATGGGCAAATCCGGTATCATCGGCGATTTTCACGCCCTTGATTTTTACAGAAGAGTAGGCGGCGTGCCGCTTATCTCCGAAGAAATGAAGGCGCGCTTAGATAATGATGTCCAAAGCATAATGCAAAATTGCTTAAAGGAAGCCACAGAATTACTCCGTAAAGAAGAACCGCTATTGGAACGCCTGGCCGGAGAACTCGTCAAAAAAGAAGAACTTAATTATGATGAAATCGAAGCAATCTTTAAGGAATTCGGCAAAACGCGGCCTCCTGCTTAGCCTCGTTTTTTCTTTTAGCCTGATCTTAGGTTGCTTCTCGCCTCCTGACGCGCCCACCTACTCTAGAGAAGATATCGGACAGGCTACCCAAAATATCTGCAAAAAAGAATATAATATCGAGTTAAAAGCAAGGCTCGCGGGCTCGACCCTCTGGGTCTATCTACCCCTGGAAAATATATTCGTGAAACCGGACAAGCCTGAAAAATATTCGGAGAAATTCAAGATCGAACATAATGAAGAAGAAATCAAAGACGGACAGATCATAATCCAATATTCGGTAAAAGCGGTCCCGGAACAGGAAAAATACCAGGAACTTAAATTCGATCAAGCCGTCGCGGATAAAGTCGGTAATGTCTGGAAAACCATCCGGCGCGTGCTCTTCAGTATGAAAGATCCGAATAAAGAAGGCGTGGAATTCATCTGTTTAGTAATCGCGGATATAAAGAACGGCATAGAAATAGAGGAAATAGTTTACGAGCGCGACCTAAAAAAAGTTTCTTATGATTTTATTTCGGGGAGCGAATATCAACACCGCAGCACCCAGGAAATAAGGATGTCTCCCGAGACAGTGGGGGATAAAAATGGGCAGCATCTCAAATACAGGGGCATAACCATGGAGGAATTCGTAACCCTCCAGATCCAGCATCGTATCAGGCTTAAATTTGAAAAACCGGAAGTAGAGAAAAACGCGGATATAGATAAGGAAATACTTAAGCTGATCGTTTATACTTTAAAAACCTACGGGTTCAAAAACTTTTCTTACCTGGAATTGAATAACCTGCTCACCAAAAACAAGGTTATTTTAAATAATACCGCAGTCTGGTCCAAGAGTATCGATTAGCGGATCTTAACTTTTCTTCCCGCGATCTTTAGCCTGCCTTCCACAAACAACCTGATAGCTTCAGGATAGAGCTTATGCTCTACTTTATGGATCTTCTTCTCAAGAGACCCTATTGTCTGGCCCTCTCCTATCTTAATTGCCTGCTGCAGGATGATCGGGCCGTGATCCATTAATTCATCCACAAAATGCACTGTCACTCCGGTAAACTTTACGCCGTAGCTAAAGGCATCCTTTATCCCTTCAGCCCCTTTAAAAGAAGGAAGCAGGCTCGGATGTATATTGATGATGCGGCCATAATATCGGCGCACGAAGCCGGGGCTTAACAGCCGCATAAATCCCGCCAGCACTATCAAATCTATTTTATTTTCTTTTAAATACCGGATGATCATGCTTTCATTCTTTACAAGCGCTATTTTGATCTTCGCTTTTTTCGCCTTAGAGAGCACTCCTGCCTTTGAGTTATCGCAGACTAAAAGAGATAAATTGGCTTTGATCCGTCCGTTTTTTACTGCTTTGACAATCGCGGCAAAATTTGTTCCTCTGCCAGAGGCAAAAACTGCGATATTTTTCACGGTTTATCCCCCCTATTCTAACGATACCACGGCACGAATATAAGCACAGCCCAGGCAATAAGTGTAGTTATTATGCCCACAGCCAGTCCGATACCGAACCATTGCATGAATGTTACGCGTATCTTTTTTTCTTTCTCAAGGATTCCGAGCGCCACGATATTTGCCGTTGAACCGACAAGAGTAATATTCCCGCCCAGGCATCCCCCGAAAAGAAGTGCCCACCATAACGGTTGCAGATTAATACCCAGCACTTTAAAATCCTGTATAACGGGTATAATCGTAGCGACTAATACGACGTTATCCAAAACAGCGGAGAATAACGAAGCGATCCAGAGAATACAACCAGTCAATACATTCAAGCTGCTGCCGGTCATCTCCACTAAATATTTTGCCAATACATTGGTTGCCCCGGTATAGCGCAGGGTCCCTGCCTGCCCGAAGAGAAGAAGAAAAAATAACAGCGTCCACCACTCTACGTCTCTTTCAATATACTTACGCGCCCTGTCGCGTTTCCAGATAAAAACAAAACTGCTGGCAAATAACGGAGCAATGAATAATATGGTATTTGCCTCCAGGCCCCAAAGAAGCTCTAAGCGGTGATGCAGAGAGATAAGAATGAGCGTAGCCACGAATATCCCAAGGCTTACTTTTAAATCTTTGTTGACCGGTAAAGGTTCCTGCATAGCCGTAATTTCTTTTCCCTTCAAGTGTTTGATTTTATCATCCATTTCTTTAAATATTTTTCTATACCAGAGAAGGCATATGCCTATAGTCGCTATAAGGCAGATTACCGCAACCGGGAATGCCTTTATAATAAAATCTTCAAAGGTTAATCCTGATTTTGTCGCAATTAATATCCCGATAGGATTCCCCAATACAGTCGCAGCGCTTCCTATATTGGTCGCCAGCACTGAAATAATCAGGTATGGCGTAGGATTGACTTCCAGGCGGTCGCATATTTCAAGAATAGCGGCGACCATAAATATGATAGAAGTAACCTCATCAACGGAGGCAGACATTAAAGCGGAAACCGATGCGAGAATAACCACAAATTTACGGGCGGTAAGGCCTTTTACGCCCAGGAGGGCATGCGTGATCATCTGGAAAAATCCGCTTTCTTTCAAGAGGCCCACAAGCACCATCATGCCTACCAAAAAAATAATTACTTCCAAAGAAGAAAAGGCGACAAAATGGCTAATATCGATAGTCTTGGTGCAAAAAAGCAAGGCTGTGCCCATAAAGGCAAAGCTCAGGCGAAAATCCCAGAAGAATAATGTACCGAGGATCGAGGCCGAGAATATGGATATCGAGATGGCCTGAGGCATTGTAAGGCCCAGGGACCTTGTAAAAAATCCCAGCCCCAGGGCAATTGTTAAAAGCGCTAATAATTTCTTATACATCTTCCCCTCATTTCTGGTTTAACAGGGCCATTATCTCTTTAGCCTTATTTTGCACCGAATCTATGACTGCCTTTGAAGACATGGTCGCTCCGCTAACCGCCTGAATATTGCTTAAATCTTTTTTGTCTTTAAACTGGCCTGTAAAATCCGGGCCGAGAGCCCCGCCATCCTGGCTTAATATCTTAATAGAAGTAATTGTACCATCTCTTAGCATCCCCGCCAATGTCTCGATCCTATGGGAATAAACTTTTTCTGAAGTTTTAAAGGCTGCGCCAAAAAATTCCCCTGTTTTATCATACGCCTTATAATAAATAATACCTTCTTTTGATTTTACCGGCTCAAAACGCTCCGCCATAGGCATTATTGCTTTGAGGCTGTTTTCATCTTCCGGCTGGGCCAAAGCATTAGTTAAAAAAATTACGCCTGCCGATAATACTAAAATAAAAATACAACGCGCCGCATCTTTTAATCTAACCATGGTATCCTCCGGTAATATGCGAGATTAAACAACCCTAAAACAGCCAACAAAACACCTACCACAACAAGGATCAACCCGTGGGAGAATCTTTCTGCCAATAAACTGCTGATAAACATAAATACTATAAACCCCAAATGCATAACTATCTCTAGGGAACTAAAGATCTTGCCCAGCATCTCATTGTCGCTTGTCTTATGGATAATAGTATTGGAGGCGATCATAATCGGCGAGATCACAAAACCCAAAAAAGAGGCGAGCATTGCCGCCGTCACAAAATTAGGATAGCGTTCTATGCCAAGGGCAAAGACAACAAGCACTGCGCCGCTAAAGATCAAAGAAACAAATATTGTCTTATAGTGAGAAAGCTTTTGGCCAAAACGGCCGTAGAAGAGCGAGCCTAAAAATAAGCCCAGCCCTAAAAACATGATCAGGAGCCCTAAATCCTTGGTGGCAGAATGTAACGTCTTCTGCACGAAAACAATTAAAACTACATATACCGCCCCCAGTGCCGACCAGAGCATAAAAATTATTCCGGCAGTAAAGCGGATATCTTTCTTGCGGATAAAATACAGAATGCCGTCTTTTAATTCCTGAAAAATTGACTTGCTGATTACCTCCACTATTTCCTTGCTTACTTCTTTTAAGTCCACGCGGCTAGTTGGCTTCTTGGCAATAAGAAAAATAAGCGTCCCCGAGGCTAAAAAACTTAAAGCATCGAGATAAAAACCGCTTCTTGCCCCAAGCCACTCTACCACAACGCCGCTGATGCCAAACCCCAATACTGCCGCAATCATACCGGTGGTATTGACTAAGGAGTTGGCCATTAATAAATCTTTTTTTTCCACCAATTCGGGGATTATAGACATTTTCGCCGGAACAAAAAATCTCCCCACTGAAAAAACGATAAATATGATCAGGTATATCGATCCCATGCTCTTGGCATAAAATAAAAATAAAGGTATCATCAAAACAAGGAAAGACCTTAAGAGGTCACAGACATACATTGTGCGGCGCCTGTCCCATCTATCCACGTATACGCCGGCAAGCGGGCCGATCAAGAATACCGGCAGTATGGTAAAAGAAAGGATTTTGGCAATGCCCATAGTCGAACCCGGCGCCCTCGAATAAACAAGGGCGATCAAGGCCATCTGGTCGAGCCTGTCGCCTAATTGCGAGATTATCTGGCCGATCCAAAGCAGGAAGAAATTACGGTTTTTTAAAACTCCTCTAGATTGGGACATAAGTGTATGGATATTTGATTGATCTCCTGCGCAGAGCGCAGGATGAAATCAACCCTAAACGCCAGAGGCAGGGTTAATTTCAAGCCGACGAGAGGATTTGAACCTCCGACCTAGTGTTTACGAAACACTTGCTCTACCAACTGAGCTACGTCGGCGCAATGTGCAGTAATTATAGCACAAAAAATAAGTTGACAAAATAAAAAAAGGGTGTTATATTTAATTTCGTTAAGAACAATGCAAGGAGAAATAAACATTTTAGCTGTATTCAACGAACCGTAAAGCAAGAAGATAAATTTTATGCTTTGCGGTTTTTTTTATGGTGAAGGGGGTGAAAAAGTAACAAATGGCAAAAGGCAAAGTAAAGTGGTTCAGCAATCAAAAGGGTTACGGCTTTATCACTTCTGAAGATGGTAAAGACGTGTTCGTGCATTACAGCGCGGTTAAAGGCGACGGTTATAAAACCTTGGAAGAAGGCCAGGAAGTCGAATTTGAAATCACCCAGGGGCCAAAGGGCGAACAGGCGACAAACGTCAGCAGAGCGTAACTTTAAACAAAAATAAAAAAGGGCGTTTCAAAAAACAGAAACGTCCTTTTTTTATGTAAACTTTAAAACACTAGCTCAAATTTTTACCACTGCAATATTGAAACCTTCAACCCATCCTTATCCGGATTCGCTACCTTATATTCAGGCTTCATCAGAGGTTCATTATAAGGAGGCAGGCCACAAGTAACTATATCCACTGCTCCTGCGATACCCCGCGTAATGCCTGTAACTAACCCCTTGCCAAAACCAACAGTTAAACCTGAAAAGATATTATTTTGCTGTGTTTCCTTGTTAATCTCCTTAGGGACATCTACCCAGGCTGCTACTGTGTTAAGCGCTCCATCCCCGCCCTTGCTGATCGGGCAATTATCATAAATTGCCTTATCAGCGTTAACCGACTCCAAGAATGCAGCTTGCGGCTCGGTACCTAAATTAATCGGGCGTGTTGCATAGGCTGCCGGGGCCTCCGGCATTTGCGCGTATGCAGCAAAAGCCAGGCTAAAAAATACTACCGCGATAATTAAGACTATTTTACCCATATCCTCCTCCTTCTTTCCCTCTAGGGACTGACCCCTTTAAAATGAAAAAGCCCCTGAAAGGCTCCAAGGGCTACTAAAACTAACTCCCCTTTGGTAACGCAGCCCCCCGGCTTATCGCCGGGACTGTCGCTTTGCGTCCCAAGGTTGCCCTTGGTTTGCCTTTATCAGTAGGTACACCAGATTGTCACATCAAAGTAAATATAACATTTATTCCGGGCCTTGTCAAGGCAGGGGCAAAAAATACATTTTTTACTTAAGGAACCTTGCGTCCTTAAACATATGCTTCCTTAATTCTTCCAGCAAGAATATAACGGCCATAAAGATAAACAGCATACCCCAATCTTTCCAACCTAGCCCTATCGTGCTAAAGATCTTCTGAAAGAATGGCACATAAATTAACAGACAGGCCAAACCAATCTCAAAAAGAATACCCCATAAAATCAGCTTATTACTAAAGAAACCCGCCTTGAATGCAGAATTTTTCTCGCTGCGGCAGGCAAAAATGTTGGCGATTTGCATTACCACGATACCTACAAAAATAATAGTTGTCGCTTTTAAATGCAGCGGATTCGTAAATGTCGTATCATTCGGCTCAAGCTGCATTCCGGGTTTCCACCCACCCTGGTAAAGAACAAAATAATAAGCGCTTATTACCGCAGCTGCATTAAGCAGGCCGAGAACTATATAACCGCGGAAAAGTACTATTTTATCAATGACTCCTTTTCCCTTGGGCCTGGGTGGAAGATCCATTATGCCAGGCTCCGGCTTTTCAACACCTAAGGCAAGCGCTGGTAAAGTTTCAGTTCCTAAGTCAATGGCTAAAATCTGCATTGTTGTAATTGGAACCGGTATTTTGAACAGGACATAGAAAATAAACGGTATTGCCTCAGGGACAAGATGCGCAAAAATATAAGTAATAAACTTCTTTATGTTATCAAATACCGCCCTGCCTTCTTCGATAGCAGCGACGATACTGGCAAAATTGTCATCGATGAGGACCATTTCCGCTGATTCCTTGGCTACATCCGTCCCGCGTAGCCCCATTGCCACACCAATATCCGCCCTTTTCAGTGCGGGTGCGTCATTAACGCCATCTCCTGTAACCGCGACAATATTACCCAGCGCCTTAAAAATATTCACTACCCTAAGCTTATGTTCTGGATTGACCCTTGCAAAGACTACTTCTTTACTGCTGACCTTATTTTTTAACTGCTCATCGGTTAAATTGGAAAAATCCGAACCAGTGATAACCTCGGGGTCCGCAGAAGAAACAATGCCTATTTGCCTTGCAATTGATAGGGCAGTTATCTGATAATCGCCTGTAATCATTACTACGCGTATTCCCGCCTTTTTACAAACCGAAATCGCATCTTTTACTTCCGGCCGGGGCGGGTCGTACATCGCAGTAATCCCAATAAAGATAAGGTCTTTTTCTACTGTCTGCGCAGTAGCAGATGATAACTCATTAGCATCGATATTACGATAAGCAAAACCAAGAATCCTAAGCCCATCTTTGGCAAAATCGTCAATGCGAGAAGTTATTTCTGATTTCTTTTCAGGGGTTAAGCCAACAACGCTCTCTCCTAGAATAATTTTGCCAGAAAGCTCAAGAATCTCTTTTGGGGCACCTTTAACAAAAATACACAAGCTACCATCAGGATGTCTATTAATACTGCTCATTCTTTTACGGATAGACTCAAAAGGAAAACGCCTATGCGTAGGAAAACCTTGGCGTTCTCCCTCGATATCGAGTCCTGCTTTTTGCGCTAAAGTCAATAACGCGCCTTCCGTAGGATCTCCGATAATATTCCAATAATTCTGCTCCTCTGAAGGAGCAACAAG
>JALOCE010000006.1 GCA_023227925.1 Candidatus Omnitrophota bacterium | reverse complement strand
CCATGGCCCGGGTAGGACAGACTTTCACGCAGAGTTCGCAGGCGATGCATTTATTATCATAGAAATGCACTTTACGCGTATGGGGATCGACTATTAAAGCACCGGTAGGGCATATGGGGACACAGACGCCGCAGTCAGTGCATTTACTCTCGTTGCGGATTACATCCTGGCTTAACGGCTGGATTTTTACTCCACAGGACTGCAAATACTCGATCCCCTTATCAAAATTATCTTTTTTGCCTAAAAGCTCCAAGACCATCAGGCCTTCTTCCTGTGGGGTAACGTACGCCTTCAGGATATTAAACTGCAGGTCATAATCCTTGACCAATTTATAGACGATGGGTTGATTCACCAACCGGTGCGGAAAATGTAAAACAATCCTTTTGGAAACCATCTGCCTTACACTCCTTTTATATAATCGGCCGTTCCTTTAAAGATTTAAAAGTATACCCGGATTCTGCTCCGGGTAAAGGCGCGACTGCCTCGCTCAAAAGAAAATCGCCTTTCTTGATCCAGGATTTCAATTCCTCGGAAATTTCGCGCGCCTTGGAATAACTGGATAAATTACCCGTTGGCACTGCCTTACCTTGAATATTTACTTTACCGGATTTTAATTGCGCGTAATTTACCTCGCCTAAAGAACCGGGCACGCATTGCGGGTAGCTGCTGCTATAATCCACAATCTGGGTATAGATCGCTTCGTCTTTGGAGCTTGCGTATTTAATTATTTCTTCATTTAATACGGGTATAGGGACACCTATCCCGACACTTAAGGTTACGCCGTAACCCAACATACTTGTCCCCACCAGCCATTCCGGCTTCATCTGTTTTAAATCGCCGATCACAGCTAATGTCCCGGCTGGAGCCTGCGGTGTGCCATTATCCTTTCTCGGTATAGAAGGATTATGCTGCGTACCCTGCCAAGCCACATATCCGATACCGCCGCCTAAGAATATTCTCGTGCCAATGCCTATGGTTTTATAATGCGGATCTTTTAAAAGCGGAGAGAGTTGCCCCGCCGAACAATAGTTGGCATTACCCAAATGCGGCTTTAATACGCCCATATAAGTATAAATTATCTTATCCGACAAATTCACCGCCACATTATAATTCTGATAACAGTTACGGATATTGAATAATACCGCTTCATTCAGGTCTTTAATATTGACCAATGTCTCCAGTTTCTTGCGCGGATAACAATCCGTGCCATAGGCAGTCGCTTCTAAACGCACATCGCGCCCGGAAACTAATTCGTTAATCACATGCGCCCCGCCGTATTTAAATTCGCCCGGAAAAACTTTGTTACGCGGGTCGTCATCAGGCATGGCAGTTGCGCCCAGGTAAACATCCACTGCTGCAAAGCCTGTATAAACAGGCACGTCATTTAGTTTGCAGATGCCGCCGCCTAATTTTATGCGCGGCTTTGAATGCCCGATATTAAAATAGGCTCCGGATGAACACATCGGGCCGAAGGTGCCGGTTGTAACCACGTCGACTTCTTCGGCTGCCTTTTTAGCCCCTTTCTTCTCCACCAACTCAATGACTTCTTCGGCAGTAAGCACTACTACCGCGCCTTTTTTAATCTTCGCGTTGATTTCTTTTATTGTTCTCATTAATCGCACCGCCTTTTATATCGCAATGACCTCTTTTATCTCAGGAACTTCTTGTTTCAGGATCCTCTCGATACCCATCTTGAGAGTCATCTGGCTCATCGGGCAACAACCGCAGCTGCCTGTAAGCTTCAATTTTACCACGCCATCGCTAGTAACTTCGACCAAATCCACATTACCGCCATCAGCCATAAGCATCGGCCGGACTTTATTCAAAGCTGCTTCTACTTTTTCTTTCATCGCAAGACTCCTCTCATTTAGTAAATAATTCTGTGCTTAAATAGCGCTCGCCTGTATCCGGCAAGATCACGACAATAAGCTTACCTTTATTTTCCTTGCGCCGAGCCACCTCTAAAGCCGCGAATGTAGCTGCGCCGGAAGAAATACCCGCCAATATCCCTTCTTCCCGGGCAAGCCTTTTAGCTGTGGCAATCGCGTCTTCATTTGAAACCTGGATTATCTCATCGATAACTTTAATATTCAGGACTTCGGGGACAAAACCCGCGCCGATACCCTGGATCTTATGAGAAGCAGGCTTACCTCCGGATAGAACCGGAGAATCTTTCGGCTCGACAGCGATAGCGCGAAACCCGGGCTTTTTCTTCTTGATTGCCTCGGCTACTCCTGTAATTGTACCACCTGTTCCCACTCCTGCAACTAAAATATCAATCTCGCCATCCGTATCTTCCCAAATTTCTCTGGCAGTATTACGACGATGGGCCTCAGGGTTAGCGGGATTCTTAAATTGCTGCAAGATAAGATAACGTTTGTCATTTTTAGCCAATTCCTCTGCTTTTTTTACGGCTGCCGACATCCCTCCTGCGCCGGGGGTAAGAATAATCTCGGCACCCAAAGCCAAAAGGAGTTGCCTGCGCTCGACACTCATTGTCTCAGGCATAGTCAGAACCAATCTATACCCCTTGACTGCAGAGACAAAAGCCAAAGCTATCCCCGTATTTCCCGAAGTCGGCTCTAAAAGGATCGTATCTTTCTTTATCCTGCCTTCTTTCTCCGCTTGCTCAATCATGCTCAAGCCAATCCTGTCTTTTACTGAAGAACAGGGATTGAAAAATTCCAATTTTGCTACGACCTCCGCAGCAGACCCTCCAGCCACTCTGTTCAGCCGCACCAAAGGAGTATTGCCGATCAGTTTTGTGATGTCTTTTGCGATTTTCATAATCATCCTTAAATCTTAAATATGATAAACAAAGCTGGAATTAAAATTTTTATTCTTCTTGACCAGGTCTTCGAAAGTAATATTATCTAATAATCCTGAAGTCAAATCCGCCACCTTACGCCAAATGCTGCGAAAAACACATTTATTAATATCTTTGCAGCCTTTATAGTCGCTGCTGACACAAGCAACAGGCTCAAGCGGGCCGTCAATAAATCTGATCACTTCTCCTAGGTTTATCTGGGAAGGAGGCTTTGCCAGAAGATATCCGCCGACCTTGCCGCGCTTACTTTCGACGAAATTGCCTCTTTTTAAATCCAGGAGTATCTGTTCTAAAAATTTTATGGGCATATCCGCGTTCTTGGCTATATCGTGGATAGTAAATGGCCCGTTGCCGTAATGTAATGCAAGCGCCAGTATTGTCTTTAAGGCGTAATCGCCTTTATAGGTTATTCTCATTTCTCTATAATCTCTATCATATTAGTAAAGTATACATTAAAACCAAGGCTTGTCAAGTACATTTTAAAGAAGAACGGGCTTAAAAATAATTCTTTACTTAGCCTGAAATTCATCCTATCATAGATTAACTTTTTGATTAAGGGGCCCTTACCGTGTATAAAAATAAACTCACCTTAAAAATATTCTTTTTCATCGTCTCTACCGACATCCTCGAGACCTTTACGCAATATTGCTTCAAGAGAAGCGCTATTCCGCAAGGCGACGTCTTTATAAAAAACTTTCTCGATGTGATCATTTTCCTGAAGCCGATCGTTTTCTCCGGATTCTTGTGGCTGGGGTTCTTATCGGTTTTTGTGACATTCGTGATCTGGTCGTCTATCCTCTCTAAAATAGACCTAAGCGTCGCTGTGCCAATAGCAAGTTCCAGCTATATACTCATACCCCTGGTCTCGATCTTCTTCTTAGGCGAAGTAATGTCGCTCCTGGACTGGGCAGGGATACTTTTTATCGTAATCGGGGTAGTCATCGTCTCGTCAAGCATCAAGAAAGAAAAGGCCATTATCCCATGAACCAACACGTGAGCATATTTGCCATCCTTTTTCTGATTATTCTTAGCAATGTTTTTGATACTATCAATCAGCTTTTTTTAAAGACTTCCGTAAATTCCCTGAATTTAAATATCAATAGCATAAGAAATGTAATTTCTTTCATATTAAAATTGATTCTTATCCCCAAGGTCTGGGTAGGATTTACTTTTTGCACCTTATCGCTCTTGGTCTGGCTCTTTGTGCTCTCTAAGGCGGATTTAAACTACGCCTTCCCCGTAGGCAGCGCGCACTATATCTTTATCGCCCTTGGCTCGAGAGTATTCTTAAAAGAAAAAGTCGGTTTTAAGCGCTGGGTAGGAACGATCTTTATCATCGCGGGCATCATCATGCTTACCTGCAGCAACTACTAAAAGCGGCCAGAGAAAACCTCTTCACAAAATCCTTTTAAAATACCTATATACGTCTTTTAAGGTTTTAAAAGGGACGCACTTTAACCTGTTGGCCCTAAAATACCTGAGTAGATCCGCCTTGGCAAATACTATATCCACGTGTTGCGAAGGGCAGACATCGGATAACCCGTCGCCTATATAAACAGAGGTCGAGTTGCCTTTGATATTCGCCATTAAACTCTCTTTTTTGCAATGGGCGCAGAGCAGGCAATGCTTATTCGCGTAGGGAAAACTCAACGTCAATTTATCCTTGGTAAGCTCTACCCTATTCGAATATATCTTTAATCCTTTGATCCTGTGGTGCCTAAAGACATAACTTAATACTTCGTAAAAGTTATCGCTTAAGACCGCGATCTTGATCTTTTGGGAATCCAAGAGCCCTATCAGCTTCTTAAAATAAGAGTCTATCTTTATCTTTGATAAATATTCCTCTAATGACTTTTGGGTGATACGGATACCTTCTACCTGGCCCTTGAGGCACTCCCTGGAGCTGATCTTGCCTTTTTTCCATTGTTTCTCCAGATTTATCCAGCGATTATCCATTGAAAACCAGAGCAGCATATCATCGATGACATCGTAGGTAGTAATCGTATTGTCAAAATCGAAGAAAACAGTATATTTTTTAATCTCTCTCATTTTTTATACTATTATACCCCCAGGGCCTGCTTTATTTTTTCTTTATCGAACCCGATGATGATCTGGCCGTCTATATCCAAAACCGGCACGCCCATCTGCCCGGATTTCTGGACCATCTCTTCGGCTTTCTGCTGGTTTGCGCCTACATCGAAGTTCTCAAAAGGGATATTATTTTCGCTTAAAAACTGTTTCGCCCGGATACAGTAAGGGCATGTAGGAGTACTATAAACCAATACTTTTTTATACATCTTCTCCTCCCTCTTTAAAATTTTGTTTTTAAATCGAGCAGCTGCGTCAAGTGGACCTGTTCCTGCGCGATTACTTCATCGATAACTTTCCGGTCATATTCAGGCGCTACTTTTTTCATGCCCTCGTAAAAAACAATAGAATCCTTCTCAACCCCGATACCTATATCTATGGCTTCTTTATCGTCTTTTACCTTATTGGCTATTTCCTTACCTTTATTTGCCTGGGTAAATACGCTTTCACCTGCTAAAGCATTCATATAGGCAAAGTATTCTCCGGGATACGCTTCTGTAGGTTCATATTTTGACACTGAAGCCAATATTTTCTGAAAAACCACAATATGAGCCTCTTCCTGTCCTGCCAGATATTTAAATATATCTTTGGCTTTGGGATTCTTTGACTGTGCTGCTAATGCCGCGTAAAAATCCCTGCCGTTTTTTTCGATCTGGATCCCTATCTCGACAATTTCACTGCCGGCAAAAATGTTACCCATAATCATGCCTCCTGTTTTAGATGATGCGGCGTCAGGTCGATTACCCCTTTGACCTCCATTACTATCATATACGCGGGCTTAGGGAAAAGCGCCTCCGGATGAAGGGAGTGCCCCTTTTCTCCATGCATATTCCTGATTAAACGCTGAGTTATCCTGCTGGTAAGCTTGCTTTCCCAGGCCGCTATAATCCCGGGGGTAAGAGCTTCCCGGGGGACTAATTTAGCCTTGCCTTTTAAACAATAGCCCCTGAACTTATGTTCGTCCACCGCGGTGATACTTATACGCGGATTCCGCCTTAAATTCTCATAAGTCTTTTGCATATAAAGGTCCAAAAGGTGGATCTTGCCGTTCTTATTTATCTCGACTATCCCCTTACAGGAATTATGCGGGCTGCCGTCTTTATCAATTGTAGTAATGACCGTGAAACCCTGGCTTTGAAAAAATTGGACTATTTCATCGGATAGTCTTCTCATATTAAATTTTCTCGAACATATCTTTGGCGACACCGCACTCAGGGCAGACCCACGCCGCAGGTAAATTTTCAAACGCTGTCCCCGGGTTGACCCCGTTATCCGGATCGCCTTTCTCCGGATCATAGATATAACCACAAACCGTACAGCGATATTTTGCCATGAGGCCTCCTTTTTTATTTAGTTAATTCAAAAATTGCTTTCTCGAGCAGCTTTTTATGTTTTTGCTCTTCCTCTATTAGAAATAAAAATGTCTCTTTTACTGCAGTGTGTGCCACAGAAAGCTTGCTGTATAAAGCTATGGCCTTTTGCTCTTCGGATAATGCCAGCTTTAAAGCCTCTACTGGATCCATTATTTACCTCCTTTTAAAAGATTGGCAAAACCTTGCCCGTATGCATAACACTTTTGAAGTTCATCTTTATCCGGGACAAACCTTGCGGAAACACCAGGCCAGGCGACCTCCAGGCCGGTTTCTTTCATAACATCTTCTATCTCCTTCACTGCTCCGCCAGCCCAACCGTAAGAGCCGAACGCAGAAGCAATCCTGTTCTTGGGTTTAAGGCCCTTTAAAAACTCCAGGAAACCCGCGATATTGGGAAGCATATCATTGTCGTGAGTCGAAGAACCGATAAGGTAACCCCTGGCATCCAACATCTCCTTGATTATCTCTGTGCGGTCAGAAGAATTGATATCAAAAAGTTTTACGCTGACACCGGCATCGGTTATGCCCTCAACTATTTTCCTGGCCATTTTTTCGGTTGAGCCCCACATCGTCTCATAAATCACCACGGCTTTCGGTTTCATTTCATTTTTTGCCCAGGATAAATATGCATTCACTATTTTCATCGGGTCCCTGCGCCAGATAATCCCGTGGCTGGGGGCGATCATTTTAATAGGGATATCCAATTTCTGCACTTCCTCGATCTTCTTAAGGATTAAAGTGCTTAAAGGCCAGAGAATATTGCCGTAATACTTAGCTGCTTCATCCATCAGCGCATATTCATCTACTTCATCGTCGAATCTTTCGCTTGTAGCATAATGCTGGCCAAATGCGTCATTGGGAAGGAGCAATTCTTCTTCAGGGCAATAGGTAAACATACTATCCGGCCAATGGATCATCGGCGCCTCAAGAAAAGTCAGGGTCCTCTTGCCCAATTTCAATTTGTCGCCGGTTTTTACTACCTGAAAATCCCAGTTGCCGTAATAATGCTTGTATAAGCCATCCTTGCATTTTTCCGTGCCTAAAACTTTTGCCTTCGGACAATGTTTCATAATCTCAGGGAGCGCGCCAGAGTGGTCTGTTTCAACGTGATTGGCGATTATATAATCTATTTTCTCAAGAGGGATGATCTCTTTTATTCTTTCGATCATCTCTTGCGCAAAAGGCCCATAGACCGTATCTACCAAGGCGATCTTTTCATCTAAAATCAAATAGGCATTATAAGTAGTGCCGCGGCTGGTAGAATAGGTGTGGCCGTGAAAAGTGCGCACGTTCCAATCCACCGCCCCTACCCAAAAAATATTCTTCTTGATCTCTATTCTTCCCATATCCTGCTCCTTGTTTATACTGTAATCCCGAATATTTTCCTGATGGCCAAGCCGATAATAAAATTAATCAAGGCTACGCCTAAACTGATCCCTGCCATCTCCAAAAACCTCTTTTTAAAAGGCAGGCCCTTGGCAACGGATATATAATAAGTAAAGATAAAAATTGCCGCTAACGCTCCCAATAACACCCAGCTTAAACACAAATAAATATTTTTAAATACAAGATACGGAAAAATCAAGAATGCCACCGTTACTATATAGGTAATACCGGTATAGATACTTGCCTTAAGCGGGTTCTTTTCAGTGTCTTCGTGTTTCGTAGACAGGTATTCCGAAGCAGCCATAGACAACGCAGCAGCGATCCCGGTAATCAAACCCACTATACCCACCAGCCTGGTATTTTGTAAGGCTAAAGTAAAACCTACCAGGGCTCCGCTTAATTCCACTAAAGCATCATTGAGCCCAAGGACTACAGAGCTTGCATATTTTAAGCGCTCCTCCTTGATCAGGTCAACGAGTTGGCCTTCATGCGTGTTTTCTTCCTGGATTATCTTCTCGACCTGGTTAGATACGCTTCTTAAACTTTCGTAAGTTTCTTGGGCGTTTTCTTCGCCTGTCTCCATCAGCTTTAACCCGAAATTTAAACCAAATAACCGGGTAATCGATACATAAAAAAATATTTTTAGTTTATCGGGTTCTATATCCGCATCTGTCAGGCTCTTAAAAAAATCGTAATGCGCAAGCTCCTCCTGCGATATCTGCTCTAAGATCTCACGATGGCTGTTATCCCGAACAATCGAAGCCAACTTCTTGTAAATGATGTGTTCGGTAAGCTCGTTCTTCTGGATCTCTAAAACTTTATTTTGCAGTTGAGAGGGTAGATTTGACATTTTTTTAATAACCGATAAAATTTTCTGTTTTCACATCTTCTTTGCGGCAGCCGATCTCATAACATAAACCACTCATTGCCGCTGTCATCGCCGGAGGGCCAAAAATAAAAAATATCCTCTCATTCAAATCTTTTATTTTTTCTGTTAATAACTCTTTGGTAATCCGGCCGAAGATGCAACGTCCGTCTCGCGGAGGGCAATCAGTTATCGCATATATAACCTTTATATTACGGTTATCCTCCTGCCAATTATCCAGTTCTTTTTTAAAAGCCACTTCTTCTTCGGTCCTGTTAGAGTAAAGCAGCACAACATCCGTGCCTAATTTATTATCTACGATATATTCGATAATGGAGATGACCGGCGTTATACCTATCCCCCCGATTAAAAATGCTATTTTTTTATAGTCCTGCCTGAAAACACAGGTCCCTAAAGGAGCTTTTAATAAAACCTCATCACCGGCTTTCAGGTTCTTTAACTTTTGCGAAAAAACGCTTTCGCTTAACCTCTTTGTTACCTCGATATATTCTTTTCCCGGCGAAGAAGAAAAAGACAGATACTTATTTAATTCCTTGTTATCTTTTTTATCTGCATCAAATATAACCTGTAAAAATTGCCCGGGAACGAAATCGATTTTCTCCTGCGGTTTAAACCGGAAACTCTCTATCGTGTCGGTCCTTTTTATCCTCTCGATAAGCCTTGTCGCTACCTCTTGCATAATCGCCTCATCTTTAAAAACTTGCCTTTAGGGTCCTTTCTTCCAAAACATCGATTTCCTTCTTGAGTAAATCAGGCAGCCCCAGGATATCTACGTCCATAAAACCCCTGACAATTACGGACTGCGCCTGTTCCCGGGTAAAACCGCGGGAGCATAAATATTCTATCTCTTCCTTATTGATCCTGCCGATAGCTGCTTCGTGAGACATATCTACATCGCGGAAATCAGATTCCATCTCCGGGATAGCGTGTATAGTCCCCTGTTCGGAAAGAATCAACCCCCTGCATTCCAAATGCGCCTTAATATCTTTATTCTCGGCTTTTAAATGGCCCCTGGCAATAACCTTGCCGCCTAAACTCACTGCGCGTGAGACAATTTCCGCGTGGGTATCCTTTGCCCTTAAAATAACCCTGGAACCTATATCCTGCAAAGACCCCGGATGGGAAAGGATCAAAGAATTAAAACTCGCCTTTGCGCCGTCGCCCTGCAAAACCGCAGTAGGATACATAGTAATCTCCTTTACCGGCCGGAGGCTTACATAATTAGAAATAAAAGTAGCGCCCTTATCCAGGAGGGCGATACTTATCGGTTTGACGGAAACATCTTCTTTCCAGGAATGGACCATGGTAAAATTTAAATAGGCGCCTTCTTTCAAAAAAAACTCAGAGATACCTAAATGGAATCCTTCGTCAGCCGACTTGGAAGCAGAACAGCCGGTAATCAGATAAACCTTTGCCCCTTCTTCTATAATAATGACATTGTGGACCTTCTGTTTGAACCCTGCAGCTTTCAAAAAGAGGCAAGCCTGTATGGGTAATTTTACGGTCGCGCCTTTCTTGACCCTGATAAAATACCCGCCTTGCGTATCAGTAGGATATTCGCGGCCTAAGAGCTTAAAAGAACTGCCAAAGTAACTCTTTGCTTCAGGTATATTGCGTAACGCCTCTTCGATAGACATGATCTGGACACCGTCTATAAAACTACGGTAGAGTTGGACACGGCTGTCTTCCTGCAAGAAACTGGCGGAACGCATCTTTTCCGTAAGATCCATGCCGGAAGAAGAAACAATATCCCTGTCATCTTGACCGAAATTATTCAATTCTTTGTTTATCATGGCACTCCCTGCACTTCTCGTAGCCCTCTTTCCTGATACTCTCGAATATCTCTTTGGGCTTACCAACGCACCATAATTTACCGTCCATCATCACGCAGCCGTTTTTTGCGTGTATGTAATCCAGGATATAGCCGGTATGGGTGATTATCAGGGCGGATTTACCAGGTTTTTGCAGATATTCATTTAAAACTTTGCCCATTACCGATATGTTCTCTAAATCTACGCCTGACTCCGGCTCATCCAAAAGTAATAAATCCGGTTCCTGTAAGAGTATCTGAAATAATTCCGCGCGCTTCATCTCTCCTCCGGAGAAATCTAGATTTATATCCCTATGCAGATGTTCTCTTAAAGAGAGCCTTTCGGAAAGTTCTTCTATCTTTTTCTTATCCCGGCATAAGAATTGCGCTATCTGATAAAGTTTGACTCCCCTTATCTTGGCAGGATGCTGATACATAATCCCCAGGCCCATTTTTACTCTTTCTTCTATTGAAAGGCCGCTTATTTCTTTGTCCTTAAAGATTACCGAGCCGCTACTTATGCTGTAACCGCTAAAACCCATAAGCGCTTTGATCAATGTGGTCTTGCCGCTGCCATTAGGGCCGAATAAAACCGCTATCTCTGCCTTTTTTATCTGAAGGCTGATATCCTTGAGTATGGCTTTGCCCGCCACATTTACTGAAATATTTTTTACTTCTAATAACATCTCTTTTTACCTCTCAGGCTCTATATTATACAACAGCGGGTGTATTAAATATATTTCTTTTTAATAGCCTTATTTTAACATTTCCGCCAGGTCTTGATCCGGGCTGGTGATTAACTTTAAATCATACTTCTCTTGCAGCACCTTAAAAATATTCGGCGTAATAAATGCTGGCGGCGTCGGCCCTATGCGTATGCCTTTTATGTCAAGCGAGAGCAGGGTCAAGAGGATCGCCACTGCCTTCTGTTCAAACCAGGATAAGACTATGGATAACGGTAATTCATTTACCCCGCAATTAAAAACCTTACCCAAGGCAAGGGCAACCTGTATAGCGGAATAAGCATTATTACATTGGCCGATATCAATTAAGCGGGGTACCCCGTCAATGTTACCAAAGTCTAACTTATTAAAGCGGTATTTACCACAGGCAAGCGTGAGAATAATACAATCTTTAGGAACTAACTCCGCAAACTCAGTGTAATAATTACGCCCGGGTTTCGCGCCATCGCAACCGCCGATAAGAAAAAAACGTTTTATCTTGCCGGCCTTTACCAAATTTACGATTTTATCCGCTAGCCCCAGAATTGCAGTATGATGAAATCCCGTCATGATCTCCTGCCCCGGGGCATCCGATAGAGAAGGTAAAGACTTTGCTTTCTCTATCAACGGCCTAAAGTCCCTGTTTTGGATATGTGTTGCTCCGGGAATACCGGTAATACCCGTGGTAAATAGCCTGTCCAGATAGGTGCCTTCAGGCGGGATGAGCACGCAATTAGTGGTTGCCAGTATCGCCCCGTTAAACTCCTTAAATTCTTTTTTCTGCTCCTGCCAAGCGCCTCCATAATTTCCTGCTAAATGTTTAAATTTCTTTAATTGCGGGTAGCCGTGCGCCGGCAGCATTTCTGAATGAGTATAAATATTTATACCTTCGCCTTCAGTCTGCTTTAAGAGCTCGTAGAGGTCCAGCAGATCGTGACCGGTAACTAAAATCCCGGGCCCGGCTTTTGTGCCTGTATCTACACTGACCGGAACGGGATTACCGAATCTTTGGGTATGCGCCTTATCCAAAAGTTCCATCGTCTTAAGGTTAATCTGGCCGCATTCTAAAACTATCCGCAGATATTGATCCAGGTTAAAACTCACATTAGTTACGGTTTTGAATAATGCCTCGTGCATAAAGGCATCCACCGCTTCATCTCTTGCGCCCAATTCTCTGGCATGAAAAGCATAGGCAGCAATGCCTTTTAGGCCAAAAAGTAAAATATCCTGAAGGCTTTGTATGTCTTCATTTTTACCGCATACCCCGGATCTCGTGCAACCGCTCCCGCCTGCAGTCTGTTCGCATTGATAACAAAACATCATTTACCTCCTTGTAGTTCTTCCCATTTTTCTTCGCCGACACATCCACGGGCGTGCTTGCACCAATCAACGCAGGAAGGAAGCCTCTGCCGGCAGACTAAATTTTTACATTTAGGGCAAGTTACCTTTACTTCATCAGAAAAAATTTCTACACCGTATCCGCAAGCAGGGCAAGAAATTGTTTCTACTTTAATATTCCTCTTATCCTGTCCCGGGCATTTATCCATAAGGCCTCACTTTAACAAAGACGCTATGGTGATAGATTTCAGGCTATCTTGTACATACCTTTCAATATTGTCGATCTTCTTCCTCAACAGGCATCTTTTTACATTAGGACAAGTTATTTTTTTAAAAAAACATTCGTTCAGTTTCAAGGGGCCTTGGAATATTTCTATCAAGTCCACCAGAAATATCTTGTTTGCGGGTTTTGCTAATGAAAAACCTCCGCCAAGGCCTCTATGCGATCCTAAGACCCCTTTTTTAGACAAGGCCTGGAGTAATTTCCTTAAGAATGGCCGGGGTATTTTTAATTTTTTTACTAGTTCCGTGACCGAAATTACCCTTTCCTTATGTCTAACAATAAAACATACCGCCCTTACGGCATAATCGGTATCCCTGGTAATCAATTTCATCTTTTTACTCCTTAGGTGTAGAGGCAGTTTAACGTCGTGCCCAGGACAAGATACGGCAGCCTTCTTTACAATGCGCTACCGGCCGAAGCATATACTTGATAGTTATGTCCATCTCGCCTCTCCTTTCTTACCAAAGGAATGATACCATATTAGTATCATTTTGTCAAGAAAAAAATAAGCAGACCGGCTGATCTGCCTATTTTTCGCCCGGGACTTATTATCTAATGTTTTCCATATAGCCCCAGCCCCAGCCTATTACTTTACCATCGCTAAGGACGATAGGTGTTAACTCATTTTCGTCAATCACATTATCATCAATAATAACATCGGTAACATAATAGATTATTTCGTATGTTTTATCTACCCCTTGCAGCTCTTGTATGCGGTAGGGATTATTGATAGGCGTTTCCTTTAAATTAGTAGGCTCGGTACCCATTATTTTTAAGACTTCATCCTTCGACATGCCGGTGGTAAGCTTGCCCACGTTTTCCTTATTCTTATCTACTGACCGATAAAACGACATTGTCGCGCAACCTAAAACCAGAACTGCCAGGCTGATTAAAAAAAATGTTCTCCTCACTCTGTTCCTCCTTTCACTGCTTAATTTAAAGCTGCCGCATTAATTCTTTTGCTATCTTTTCACCGGATAAGAGCATCCCGCCGAATATCGGGCCCATACGCGGAGCACCGAACACCGCGTTTGCGCACATCCCGCATGTATAAAGGCCGGGCGCTACCTCCTTGGAATTCTTCACTATTGTCTCCTCGCCCACCTCGGCCCACATCGATTGTTCACCCATAATTTTGCCGGTTTTTGTTTTAAGTTTAAGGCCGGATTTCTTTTCTGCAATACGCACTACTTCAGCGGCATGCCCCGTGGCGTCAACCACAAAGCGCGCTCTCATAGTAATAGGATCTACGTGTAAATTCGCTATCTCTACCGCTGTCCAGTTCAAAACAAGGCCGCAGATCCGGTTTTTTCTGATCATTACGTCTTCAGCGCTTAACAGGTTGAAGATCTTGACTCCTGCCTTAGTCGCCTTTGAGCAGATAGTCGATACGGCTTCGATGGAATCAGCCATATAATAACCTTTTTCATAAACCCTCATCCTGATACCGAATTCGTCCATGATACCCTTAGCTCTTTCCTGGATCACTATCTCGTTAAACATGATCCCGCCGCCCCACATGCCTCCGCCGACAGACAACTTCCTCTCGAAGATAACTACTTTTTTACCGGACCGGGCTAAATAATAAGCACAGGTCATCCCTGCAGGCCCTGCGCCGACAATCGCCACGTCTACGTCCAAGGCCTTAACAAGCTTATCCTTGTATGACTCGATTATTGCTTTTGATATTTTTATATCATCCAATCTCATTTTACTTCCTCCCCTTAGTTGTCAGATCCGTTAATTTTATTTTTTTAGCGCCCATCTTGGTAATTTTTTCAATTGCGTCTTTTGAATCATCCGGTTTAAGATTAACGCCCTGGACCGCATCTATTAAAATCTTTACTTTTAAGCCGTATTTTATCGCATCGATAGCCGAATATTTAACGCAATAATCCGTGGCAAGGCCGGCGATGTAGATCTCTTTTATACCCAGCCTCTTTAACCAAACAAGTAAACCAACGCCGCTTTCATCTTCCGCGTGAAAAGCAGAATAAGAATCCTTATCCGGATTCATTCCTTTATACAATAAAATCGCCTCTTTTGGAAGTTTTAATTCAGGATGAAAAGCTGCGCCCAGGGTATTCTGAATGCAATGCACCGGCCAGAGGCCGCCGAAATCCTTAAAATGTTTTGTCCTTACCGGATGCCAATCTCGCGTGGCGAAAATAACCGATTTCTTCTTTAAGAAGATCCTTATATATTTATTTATTACCGGCGCTATTTTATGCCCGGCCGGCACGCCCAAAGCCCCGCCCGGGCAAAAATCATTCTGCACATCTACAACTAATAAAGCCTTCTTTGATTTCACGCGAATATCCCCGCTACCGGCTCTTTGCAAAACGAACACTTGCCGTCTTTTATATTATACTCTAAAACTCTGAATATTTCTCTTTCAATCAACAGTTTCTCGCAATGAGGGCAATAAGTATTATTACCAAGGCCAATGACATTACCCGGATAAACATACCTTAACCCCTGCTTCCTGCCTATGCCTTCCGCCCTCTTTAATGTATCCTCGGACGTAGCAGCGCGTTCATTAAATTTATAATCGGGGTGAAAACGCGAAATATGCCAAGGCATATCCTTATCTACGCTGGCGATAAACCCTGCAATGCCCCGCAGTTCCTCATCGGAATCATTCTCCTGCGGCACAACCAGAGTAGTCACTTCAACCCAAATCCCCAGCTCCTTCATAAGTTTAATCGAATCTAATACCGGACCTAAACTGGCAGCGCAGATTTTTTTGTAAGAATTATCGTTAAAAAATTTCAAATCCACATTTGCCGCATCCAGATACGGCCTGATCATCCCTAATGCTTCTTTGGTCATATAACCATTGCTGACAAAAATATTGTACAGGCCTTTTGTTTTTGCGATTTTTGCCGTCTCATACGCATACTCAAAAAATATGGTAGGTTCTGTATAAGTATAAGAGATACTCTTACAGTTATTTTTTAAAGCCAAGTTTACTATCTCCTGTGGCGAGGCTTCTTCACTGCCCGGATCAATGCTGTCCTCCATCGAATCCTGGGAGATCTCCCAATTCTGACAAAAGCCGCAGCGAAAATTGCAGCCTACCGTAGCAATAGAAAAACTGTTAGTCCCGGGTAAAAAATGATAGAGCGGCTTCTTCTCGATCGGGTCAACGTGCAAAGCGCAAGGATGATTAAAAACAAGGCTATACAATATACCGCCTATATTTTGCCTTACGCCGCAGAATCCGAATTTCTGCTCGGCTATTTTACAATGGTGGCTGCATAAATGACAATGGACTGATTTATTTTCTAATTTTTCGTAAAGAAAGGCTTCTTTCATATCCTGTTATTTACTAGCACAGCATCGTCTAAAGGTAAGACTTCTGATACTTCTATTCTATTCTCGGGAATTTTTCTATAAAATATCCTGGCCTTGGCCTGGCCGTTTAAGTCGCAATAACTAGAGGTAAGGCGGCAGGAAAGCTCGATCAACTCATCGCTATATTCGCCTCTTCCCAGGGTAGTGGGACCGGCTAAATCCTCGCCAGGAAAAAATAGATAATCATCGGCCCTAGCCAAATCCTCGAGCTCCTTATTTTCTTGCTCGTCTCTGCCAACTATTAATTTTGCACTATCGGAAATCCTGAAATGCCTGCCTATCTTTAACAACGCCACATTATCGATACTCAATTCCCGATGCGCGATAAGCTCCTTAAGCCGCTTGGTAAATTCCGGATCAGTCAATAAACACCCCCCGCCGGCATTAGGGTAGTTTTGGATATCTAAATTTTTAGCCAATTCTATCTGGGGCCTGCGCGTCCTGCCGCTAAAACTTAATAATTTATTGCGGTTAATCCAATTTTCTCTCTCGGGGATAGTCTCCTCTAACAGCTTTGCCGATAAGGGCCTTAAGACTAAACCCTCCAGGCCTGATTCCTTCTCTATAATTTTTAGGGCGTCTCTGTGCTGCGACATCGGGCGCTGGCCGAGCACCTCGCCGGTGATAATAAACTTTGCGTTTAGCCCCTGCATCAACTCACCGGCTTTGCGCAACATCAATATTTTACAATCTATACACGGATTGATATTAGAGCCATAACCGTGCTTAGGATTTTTGACAATCTCCAAAAAGTCTTCCGCGAGATTTATTTTCTTTAATTCCGTTCCTAGATCCTTTCTTATCTCATCCGCCAAGTTATAATTATTTCTCTCCCTGTGGCAAAAAGGGATCCTGAAATTTAAAGGGATTATATCGACCCCCTCTTCTTTAACAAATTTCGCTGCCAAGCGGCTATCCAGGCCCCCGGATATTAACGCGATAGCTCTCATCTTAATGAATGATTGTAAGATTAAGTATTGTCCCTACGATCAAGCCGGTAATCACCATGATCAGGGTTGCTTTAATCAAATCCTTAAAACCCAATTCTTTGAAAAGGACCACGAAGGTAGCTACACAAGGAAAGGATATAGCCAGAAGCACGGATGCAATAAATAATTGTTTTGCGCTTAAGAGTAACGGCATAAGCATCCCTACTGCCACGTCTTTTCTAAAAAACCCTACAGTCAAAGCGACTACTGCTTCTTTAGGCAACCCGAAAAGCCCCTGGACTATAGGCGCCAAGAGTGAATTCAAGGAGTCGAACAATTTAAAAAATAAAAGGATGTTTACCAATAAAACACCCAATAATACTACGGGAACCGCCTCAATAAGAAATCCTTTGATGCGCAGCATCAACTTTTGGAACAAATTTAAAAAAGAAGGGATCCGATAAGGCGGTATCTCTAACAAAAATTCCGGGCTATACCCCTTTGAAACACGGTTTAAAATGATCCCCAATATCAACCATAAAGCAAATAAAACCAGGTAGACTCCGGCGACATAGAATCCCCCATAATGGCCAAGGAGGCCGAATATCATCGCCTGTAAAGGCACACAAGGCACTCCTATGGATATCAGGGTCGAGGCGATAAATCTCTCTCTTTTAGATTCTAAAACACGCGTGGATAGGATCCCGGGTACATTGCAGCCAAAACCCAGAAGCATCGGAATGATGGCAAAACCATGCAGCCCTAATCTATGAAAGAGATTATCCAATAACATTGCTAACCGCGGCAGGAAACCTATGTCTTCCAGTATGCTTAAGACCAAATAAAAAGAGATTATGTAAGGCAAGACCATGGCGAACTCAATGTAAGGAGCAGTAGTAAGTAAACCCATGGATTGTTTGAAGTCAATCTTGCCGTTAATCAGCTCGCCCACAAGCAGATGATGGAGGAAACCCCCAGAACCCAAAGTAGAACTTAATTTTTCTAAAAGAGGTTGATAAAGATCGAAAAAAACGGGGTCTGCTACCTTGTTAATCAATAGCTCCCCTAAAAAACGCACTATCTTAAAAGATATAAAGATTACCCCCAGAGCCATAAACATACCGCTTATCGGCCTAACCGAGGCATCTTCCAGCATTTCTCTGAAGGTATGGTGCCTATGAGTCAAATGTTGGACTTGCTCAATAATCTTGCCGATCTCCAGCCAACGCTTTTCGTGTGTAAAACTATCTTTTGTGGTTAACTTTGCCTCTTTTATCCTTTCGATCAATAATTTTATCCCCACGCCGGTTATAGCGCAGGTAGAGACTACCGGGATTCCCAGAAGCCCTTCCAGTTTTTCTGTATCGATATCTATGCCGCGGTGTTTAGTATCATCGCACATATTTAAACAAGCGATCACCGCAAAGCCCTCTTCTATCAATTGTAAAGCTAAGAAAAGATTCCTTTCTAGATTGGTAGAATCAATGACATCTATTACCACAAACTCGTCTTTGGGATATTCTTTCAGCATCAAAGATACTATTTCCTCTACTTTAGAGGAGGGCTCCAAAGAGTAGGTTCCCGGCAGGTCCACTACTTCAATTCTTTCCTGAGCAATTTCTAAATAACCCTTGGTTATTTCGACGGTCGTGCCGGGATAATTAGAAGATATTACCTGGACTCCGGTAAGGCGGGAAAAAACCACGCTTTTGCCGACATTGGGATTGCCTATTAAAAAAATCTTTTTAATCATTCTACTTCTAACGTAATTTTACTTGCCATGCCGTGGCCTAAGGCAAGGACACTCCTGCCTACTTTTATCGCCACGGGCCCCCTTAGGGCAAAATGGCTCAATTTAATAATTTCCCTTCCCGGATAAATGCCCATGCTCATGAATTTATTCTGCAGGCGCGCACCTCCGGATACCTCTACAATCTTGCCTTTTCTTTTTTCTTTCATCTGAATCAATGACAGTTTTCTCATAGGTAGCATTATTCTATCTTAAGAACTTATTTAAATCAAGGGGAGAAACTTATGCGGGAGGAAAAAAGATGCTGCTAATCGTGCAATATTTGTTTGGCTATAGCCATAAATGCAATTCCGAACAAGAAAGCAACAAACGCTAAAGTGGAACGCCTGCGATTACTTTCTTTGTGTATCTCGGGGATAAGGTCGGAGGTAGCAATATAGATAAAGCCTCCGGCGGTTAAAGGCAGGATAAAATTAATAAAACCACGGGCATAATCAGATATAAAATAAGCCACGACCGCCCCTGCCATCGACATTAATGCCGAGAAAAAATTAAAGAGCAGGGCTTTACGTTTTGTAAATCCACCGTATACCAGGACCCCGAAATCGCCCAATTCCTGCGGGATTTCATGCAGGATAACAGCCAATGTTGTTACTATACCAAGCTTGATAGAGATAACGAAACTGGCTGCGATAACCATGCCGTCAATGAAATTATGAAAACCGTCTCCAATGAGGTTCAAATACGTAAAGGCATGCACATCGCAGGCGCCTTCTTCATGGCAATGGCGCCAGTAAAAATACCTTTCCATCAGGAAAAATAATACAATCCCGAGTATAAGATAATAGAAGACAAGCACGCTCTTTGTCCTTTCCAGGGCCTCCGGCAAAATATGCAGGAATGCCCCGCCAATAAGAGCGCCGGCTGAAAAACCAATCAGCCCGAATAAAATCTTATGTAATAATTTATCTTTTATGGCCAGGGTGAATATGCCGACAAGCGAAATGAGGCTGACGATAAAGGTGCTAGTAAGGATCCAGGCAAGTGTCATAACGGAAATTGTCTTTAAGCAGTGACTTTATAGACGATGTCGTGGGGATGGATTTTCTGCGTAACTTTTATACCTACTGAATCGCCTGCTTTTGCTTCAGGAACGCTTGTATGTTCGATCTGTATTGAATCTACGGCTTGTGTAAAATCCGAAGAGTGGCCTTTGATATGTATGCTATCGCCTGCTTTCAAAACATCCGAGAGCTCGATAATGCCTACGCCGATATGCCCGAAATAATGGGTAATTTTACCGATTTCTTTTTCCTGCATATCCACCTCCTCTTTTCTACAATGATTATATTATGCCCTATCCGAAAAATCAACTACATTTTCTCTTCGGATTGACTCTTCGATAGGGGTATGTTATGATTATTTCTATGAAATTATCAAAATTCTCCCTTTTCTTAGGCGCATATATTATTATCTCAGCTTATTTTATGAATCAAGTCCTGAATACCTGGAGAATAACCTTCGGGAAAAATAGTATAATCTTATCTTTTATCCTGCTCTCTGCCTGGGCGATGATTGCAACCCTTTACCGAAGCATTAAAATTAAATTTAATCTTATAAAAATAGCCTTGATTTGCGGGATTTGTGCTGCGGGCTTTATATTCGCCTGGAAGCAACCCTACCTGTCGGAAAAAGCGCATGTATTAGAATACGGCCTTTTAGGGTGGTTGGCTATGCGGGACTTAGCGGCGCATAAAACAGCCATATCCAAAAGCGTATTATATACACTTATTTTTGTCGCCATAATCGCATTACTGGATGAGGGATTTCAGGGATTATTACCCTGGCGGGTATATGAGGCGAGGGATATTATAACTAACGTCTTAAGCGGCCTGCTGGGAACTTTGCTTTTTATAGTGAAATGAAAAAAATAATCTTAATATTCTTTTTTATAAGCACGGCGCTATGCTTTGCCCGGGAAGAAGATGTAAAAATACACTTTATAGATATAGGAGAAGGCGATGCCATATTAATACAGGTTAAAAACGAATGCGCGCTCATTGATACGGGGAATCTTTTAAGCGGATATAAACTAGTAGACTATCTTCAAACTAATAACGTCACGGCAATAAAACACCTTCTCATCACTCATCCCCACCTGGACCATCTTTCAGGGGCATTCTTTATTATCCCAAAATTCAAAATAGGGAATTTTTATGACAATGGCTACAATTTGAACACTACCGATGACGATATCTTTACCTGGTATAGCAAAATCCTGCGTCAAAATAAAAATTATAAGACACTCAAAGAAAAAGAAAACTTAAAATTAGGGGATATTACCCTGGAAGTCCTTTGGCCGCCAGAGCAATTCCAGGACAAGAACCCCAACAATAATTCCTTGGTGATTATGTTAAATTATAAAGGTTTCAGGTGCCTTCTGGCGGCAGATATAGATTATGCGATAGAAAATGAATTGCTCAAAAGAAACGCCGGCCTGGCTGCGGATGTTTTAAAGGTGGCGCATCATGGCGCAGAAGATGCGTATTCTAAGGAATTTATAAAGAAGCTAAAACCGAAATTTGCGATTATCAGCGTGGATAAAGATAATCGGCGGGGGTATCCTGCACAAAGGATCTTGGATTTATTGAAGGCGGAGAATATAACGCTTTACCGCACCGATAAAAATGGCTCTATTACCATCACCGTAGATGACAAAAGTAATTATAAAATCTACAGTGAAAAATAGAGTTTCTACCCTAAGTTGGGACGGCGGCCTTTATTTGCCTTCTTTGAACGCCAGTTAAGCTTTCCTCTACGTTTACGTTTTCCCATATTTATAATAACTTTCCGGGACAGTTGCGGATATATAACGCACTGCCTCCATAATGCAAATACGCATGGCTTTCTCCATAGGCGTATTAGCATAAACAGATAATCCTGTTCCCAGGGCTCTTGTTTCTGCGGAACCTGACATTAAATCTCCTCCGGTATCCGATGCCTGGCCTTGAACAGACTTATTAACCAGGGTCTTTGAAGTAGCGGCATCGACGATACGGATATCCAAAGCTATATGCGCCTTGCTAAAAGAAGAACCCAATAGCCCTCCAAAAGCGCCACTCTCTGCTCCTCCGCCGCCACCTATACCGGCACTTCCACCCGATGCCTGAGGCTCAAATTCTTTGACCGTGATTGCAATAACCAGGTCCGCTTTGAGTTTATTGGCATCGCTAACTGCCATACTGGCATCAGTGCCAGGTTCTTTCTTTGTCTTTACAGCGGATGGCTCCTGGCGTTCAATAATCGAAAAACGATTACTCTTATTAAGCGCAACAATCAATAATTCGCGCAAACTGACGCCTGTCTGGCTCGTCGCCTTAGGCGAGGCGACTGAAAAATCAGCGACCGTAATCTTAGCCTTAGGCCCGGAATAAGGCGATGATACTATTTTGCTATGGATTTTTTTGGGTAATTCTGCCAGAGATTTCAGAGAAACACAACCCACAATATTAAAGACGAATACCATACAACCGACAATCGCAAAAAATTTTTTCATCATTCTTTTTTTAATATATTACTAAATATCCCTAGTGTCAAGCAAAGGTTTCTCTATAAATCCTACAATAACTGCAGTAATTCCCTGATCTTGCCGATAAGCCGATAAGGCCTTTCTTTTATGATCTCTTCCTTGGTGCTTACGCCTGTCGTGACAATGATGGCCTTTACCTTGGCGCGCCGGCCCGCCTGGACATCAATAGCCATATCGCCTACATATACGGTCTCTTGCGGCCGCGCGGATAACTTCTTCATGGCCCTATTGATTATTTCCGGATGCGGCTTCCCTTTTTTCAGCTTATCCGCGCAAAGGACATAGTCAAAATATTTTGTCAATTTAAGATGGCGGATCAAAATCCAAGAGAATCTTGTCGGCCGGTTACTGGCTACAGCGAGCTTATAACCTTTATTTTTAAGATAAGCTAATAATGCTCCTGCCTTGGGGAATAAGCGTGAGCCTTTAAGCAGGGCCTTCTTATGATGCCGACGATAGAGCAAAACCGCTTTCTTCAAATCTTCTTTTTTTACAAAAGGCCTTAAAAGATTTTTATCCCCCCAGCCTACTGCACGAAGGATGCTATAGCGGCCTCTGGCAGGATAGCCTAATTTACGCATCGTATAATTAAAACTACTGGTTATTGCAGGAGAAGCATCCACTAAGGTGCCGTCTAAATCGAAAATAACAAGCTTTATATTTTTCATCTTATTTAAAAACAAGAAGGCAGGATTAACACCTGCCTTGGCTTAAAACCTATAAAATAATTTTATGGCTACTTACGGGTTAGGGACGGCTGCTTCCGGGGCTGGCTCCATCTTTCCAGGAGCTGTTTTTTCCGGCTCAGACAGGCTGGCTTCCGGCTTCTCTACGCTTATATTCCTGGCGATATCTTTACCTTCGGGGCTGACGACATAATCAATGCTCAGCGTATCGCCTACCTTCAGTTCATTTATAGATTTGATGTTTTCGTAGGTCGTTTTATTATCCACAGCGATATCTATCTCTTTTTCTTCGTCTGTCTCGTAGTTAAAATATTTGATCTTGACTTCATTTTTCTCTATGTTTACAGAAACTACCTCTGCCCATACCCATTGTATTTCGGGCTCGGCTTCCGTCGCCTTGACAAGCTTTTCTTTTACAGCAGCGTCCTCTTGGCCAAAGGCTAAACCCAGATTTATAAATACCAAGCAAAGCGCAATTAAGAAACTTTTTGAATGTCTCATCTGATACCTCCTTGAAAATAATGCTAGCTAATCTAGCACATCCGGGCATTTTTGTCAAGAAACCCGGATATATTTTAAAGCGCCTAAAAAATTTCTTCCAGGCGGGGACGAAGCCCAAGATAAAGAAACGCGGCAAAGAGGGCTTTTAATAGATCTCCCGGAATAAAGGGCAGGAATCCCACTAATAGCGATTTTACAAAAGAAACCTTAAAGAGCATCCCCAGCCAGAGGCTGCCGCAGAATAAAAGTATTGCATCCGCTATGCAGAAAAAAACAAAAATAAGGAATAGATTATCCCTGGCCTGCCTTATAGTCCTTCCCAGGAACATGGCAGCTAAAACAAAACCCAACAGGTACCCGCCGGTTGGTCCAAAAAGATAAAGCAGGCCGCTGCCTGCTCCCGTAAAGATAGGCAAGCCCCATACGCCAAGCATTACATAACTTAATTGAGCAACCACCCCTAATCTTGCCCCCAAGAAAGCTCCGGAGAGCAAAACAAAAAATGTCTGCAGGGTCAGCGGCACCGGCGTAAAAGGCAAAGGTATGCGCACAAAAGCACCAAGCGCCGTCAGAACAACGAATAGTAATACGCCCGCCAACCTGCACAATATTTTATTTACAATTATTTCTTTCTTAAGAACCGCTTCCATAAATATCTCCTTTTAATATACTAAACAATAGAATATACGCTGATTATTATACTAAAAAATAAAACCATTGTAAAGCTCCTCCTTTAAAAACCAGGGGGCGTTTCCACTCTTAAAGAAACGCCCCCCTATGTCTTTTACAAACTAGCTGATTATTCCTTGGCTATGGCCAAAGTAATTACTCCTGCTAAAAGCAAGAATAGTCCGATGCTTCCTTTGACTATGAGCAGAAGTGCTTCCCACCATTTTAAGATCGCCAGGCAACCTAATACCAAAAAAACCAGACCTAAGATGACCTTCAGGATAGTAGAAAATACCTTCTTTGGTTCTGCGCAACATTCTTTTTTCGTTTCTTCTGCCATCTTTACACCCCTCCTTCTAAATTTGGCCTACTCTTCCACCTGCGATGGACCCAACTCCACTCGGCAGGATATTTACGTATGTAAAATTCGATTATATCGGTCAACTTCTGTATATTTATAAGGACTGACGATTCTTCGTTTTGAGCTTCTTCTAATTTTAGAGGTTTCTCAAAGATAATTTTATGCGTATCGTCTTTCTGCCGGACTATAAAACAAGGCAATATCGTTGCTTTGGTGCGCTTGGCCAAAACTATCGGCCCGGTAGCAGTAGCCGCTTTTCTGCCGAAAAAATTCACGAATACGCCGCCCTCGCCGAAATTCTGGTCTATGGGGATAAAAAGGAGCTCATTATTCCTTAAGGCGCGGATAGAATTTTCGACGCAGGCCTTGCGTGGCTGGCTGTAAATAGTTTTCACCCCCACGAGATTACGTTTTGCCAGAAAAAACTTTTCTACCCGGCTATCCCGCATCGGACGCATGATCCCTGCTATTTTCCATCCGCCTATGCTAAGCCTGGCCATCATCAGAGGAAAATTCCCAAAATGGGCACTCACCAGGATTACGCCTTTGCCTCCGGATAAAGCAGCTTCAAGGTTCTCTTTACCTACCAGTTGGACACGCTTCTGCAAAACTTGCGGCCTCTCCATAAGAAACATCAACTCTACCGCTGACTTAGCCATTGTCGCGAAGCAATCCTTGGCGATCTCTTCTATCTCGGCAGAAGACTTCTCCTGCCCAAAAGCAATCTCCAGGCTATCCAGGGCGATGTTTCTCTGTTTACGGGCGAGAGAATAACCTAGAGCAGCGACTCCCCTGGCAAAACCATAGAGGCAACTGCCAGGGATGACCTTAATTATCAAAGAACACAATTTTAGCCCTAGCCAACTGAGGATTAGAGCTGCGTTTTTACGTATTTTTTTGAAGTCCATGCTTTCACAATAAAAAAATTATAACAAAAAAATGGGGAAAAGCAAGCAAAATTCAGAGTTTATAGCCGATCTTCCTTAAAAAATCATGGCGCCAGGCTATATCCGTCTCCGATTCGATGCCCGCGGGTTTGAGGCCGTCAATGACCCCTAAGATGCCCCGGCCGCCCTCTTGCGACTGCGCAACAATCACTTCCACAGGATTAGCCGTAGCACAGTATACAGTGCATACCTCCGGTATGTCCTTGATCGCATTCAAAACATTTATAGGATAGGCGTCTTTCATCAAAATAATAAAACTGTGGCCTGCGCCTATCTCAAGCGCATTATCTTCAGCCATTTTTTTTAACTGGGCGTCATTACCTTCAGACCTTACCTTACAGGCTCCCGAAGACTCCACGAAGGCCAAACCGAATTTTATGCCCGGGACATTATTAACCAACACCTCGTATAAGTCTTCAACTGTTTTAATAAAATGGCTCTGGCCTAAAATAATATTTGCATCGTCCGGTTTTTTTATCTTGAATAATTTTAGCTCGACCATGCTACGCCTCCTTTTACTTGATATCTACCCTGCGAAAACCCGATGTATCAATAGGTAGGATCCCTCCGTATGTCCTAAGAGAAGTCAGAATAAAATCCGGGCCGCCTAATACCTTAAGCGGCACTTTTAAGACTAGCGTGTTAGAGCCTATTTCCACAGAAATACCTTCCGGCTTGATCCTTTTCTTATTATCTAATACCTTATATTTTTTATTTTTGGCGATGATGCGGATCTTGGGCATCCGGGCAAAGGCGGTCTTATCGCTGTAACCGAAAAGATAGAGTATAAAATTAAAGTTGCGCCTTAGGCCCTTTGTCCTCTCCAGGCGTAAGACAAAAGAATCATCCGCGATCGCATAACTAACCCGGGCTTTATCCCTGTCGACATCATATCTATTCGGCAGGCTCTCAAACTCATAGCCGGCAAACATATCGGAAAAACCGAAGTAGGATATTACGCGCTCCTTTAAAGATGTCTGATTAGAAAGTTTTATCCTGGGATAATCTGAAAATAATTCATTTCTGCGCGCGAAGGATAGTAAGTAAAAGGCGCTGGTTTGCGTCTGGCTTTTATAACAGAGAGTAGCCTTGTATTTTTTCTCTAATTGCTGGGGGGCCAATTCAAAATTTAGCCAATCAATATCTGTATCAGCGAATTGTGCAGGAGGCTCTAAATTTAATTCTGGATGGTAATGGCGGGGCAGGGGCCAACCTACGCAATGGATCAGGTAAGGATAAACTTTGGGCTCTCTGAATTCTTTTTTTAAATCAGCTAAGGCGACCTGCAAAAATAGATAGAGCGCTTTATGGTCTACGTTAACATCCGCCGGATGTGAAACAAAAATCTTATTCGGCTTATAAGCTAACAATACCTTCTTTAAATCCGCAAGGATATTTTCTCCATTATATGGCGCGCCGAAAGAAAGATCATCTTTATATGGCACACTTGATATTCGGGTAAGTAAATCCTTAAACGGCATTTTGCTCTGCCAGTATTGGCTAAAGATCGCAAATGTCCCGAAATCAGGATAGCCTAAAAATATCAAATCATCTTTCTTCAACCCCAATGATCCCATCGCCTTTATCGCTTCTTTTTTGCGGGTTTCCCCCATATGAATAAATGCGCCTTTTCTAAAAACGAGCCTTTTTTCATAAACAATAAAAGCGAGTTCATTATGGTCTCCGTTCGTAAGATACGCGACCCGTACTTTCGCTTGGACATCAAGCGCATTTTGGATTATCCCTGCACAGCCTATGGTTTCATCGTCGGGATGAGGAGCAAATATAAGGATACGGTCATCCTTTTTAAAGGGCTCAAGATTATTGATATTTATCTTTTTTTGCTCCGGGGGGGCTTCTGAAAATGCGGAAGCAGTACCAAGAGCGAAAAATAATAAAATTAAAACTATTCTTCTAATCATAGGCTTGTATTTTAGCATACGGCTATCGGCGTTTCAATATCTAATCCAGGTTATCCACTGATAAAAGGTTTGAAAAGTTAACCAACTCAATATATAATTGTGTTTATGGATACCATGCCTCAGGAGCATTACAGTAAGATCAAGCGCGTATTGATCTTTGTATTAATTTTAAACTGGTCGGTTGCTCTGGCCAAGATCTTCTATGGTTTGTTTACGCACTTTTCAAGCATGACTGCCGACGGTTTCCATTCCCTGTCTGATGGCACCTCTAACATCATCGGATTAATCGGCATACGCCTCGCCTGCCAGCCTACTGACCGCGATCACCCTTACGGCCATAAAAAATATGAAACATTATTCTCGTTAGCTATAGCGGCACTCCTGTTTATCGTGGCTTTTAACCTTGCCAAAGAAGGGCTGACGCGCATAGGCAAGCCTTGCCTGCCCCGCATCGATCTTATAAGTTTCATAGTAATGCTGGTGACTATGGCGGTTAACTTCTGGGTAATGAATTATGAAGCCAATAAAGGCAAGGCCCTGCGCAGCGACATCCTTATTTCAGACGCAATGCATACAAGAGCAGATATCTTCACTTCATTATCGGTAATCGTCGCCCTGGTTGCCGTAAAATCAGGCTATCCTATTTTGGATCCTATTGTAACAATCCTGATCTCGGTTTTTATTGCCTATGCCGGTTATGAAATAGTAAAGGAGAGTTCGGCAGTGCTCTGCGATACGGCGGCAATATTAGAGGATAAAAAAATAGCAGATATTGTTTTGGGGATTAAAGGCGTAAAGACCTGCCATAAGATCAGGTCGCGCGGCAGGCCTGATGATATCTACGTTGACTTACATGTGCAGGTAAACCCGGATATGCATGTTGATAATGCGCATAAAATAAGCGACGCTATCGAAGAAGCGATTAAAAACGGTATCCCTGAAGTCACGGATGTCGTAGTCCACATAGAGCCTCTAGAGAAAAACCATACACCCTAATATATTCCTGCCTAACGAAGATAACCCAGAGGATCCTGCGGGACCCCGTCTTTCTTTACTTCAAAATGCAGATGCGGCAGGATGTCGCGGTTATTAGCATTCCCTGTTTTTCCCACATATCCAATGACCTGCCCCTGCCGGATGAATTGGTCCCTACGCGCATTGATTTTGGAAAGATGTCCATATATGGTGCGGGTATTATTTGAATGCTGGATAATTACATATTTTCCCATACCGTTATTTTGAGTAGCAGCAACCACTAGGCCTGAACGGCTGGCTAATACCGGCGTACCTAATTCGGCGAAAAGGTCTAAGCCCTCGTGTACCCTTCTTCCGTTACGGTTAGCGGCAAAAAATCCATCCCCCCGGCTATCGTTGCGGATAACGATATCCCTTCTATATTCTATGGGGCATAAGAAATAATCTTTATCCAAAAAATAGAGGCCAAATAAAATTAGACCGGATAAAACCAAGAGTAAGAATAGCGATATCAACTTCTTCATACTGTCCTTTTTTTAAATTGCAAAATTATACCATATAAAATAAATAAAAAACAAGCCAAAACAAATACATCTCCGTGTTTTGTATAAAAACTTAAAATACTTTTACCTGTAACGGATATCCGCTCGGAATCGTATCCCGCGACAAATATATTTTCCCCCTGTCTGTCCCGGACTAAAGAAATAATTTTCCCGTCGGCTGCGATAAAACCCGATATTCCCGTATTTGCAGCGCGCGCCAGATATACACGATTTTCCACTGCCCTGAATACCGAAGCCTGCAGATGTTGATACGCTGCCGTGCTCTTTTTATACCAGGCATCATTGGTGATATTCACCAAAAAATCGGCTCCCTTATTGACGAAGCGGCGCGAGAGCTCGGGGAATAAATCCTCAAAACAAATAAGCACGGAAAAACGAACGCCATCCTGCTGGAAAACCGTATAGTCCTTACCTTTTTCAATATCCCCAATAGGAGCGATTGTCTCCAGAAAAATTAAAAAATTTCTTAAGGGGATATATTCGCCAAAAGGCACCAGGTGCAATTTATCATACGAGGCCAGCAACCGCCCTTCTCCCGAGACCAACACGGCGCTATTATAATAATAGTCGTTCCGGCTGGTAACTGCACCCAATAGCAATGCTGTCTTGGCCTCCCGGGTAAATTCCTTTACTTGAGCAAAAAATAAAGGCTCTTCTTCCAAGACAACGGGCAGGGCTGCCTCCGGCCAGATAATTAAATCGGGCTTATCCCTGACTACCTGCCGGGAAATATCCAGGTATTTATTGATGATATAATCGTTTGTCTCCCGGCTCCATTTCAATTCTTGCGAAATATTACCCTGCACTACGGAAATTTTGATAGATACCGCCTGCCGGGAACTGGATAGCGAATAAATTTTAAAGTAACCGTAAGATAAAGTTAAAGATAAAAATAAAACCAGTGAAATGACTGCTGTCCTTAACTTAGAACCCAATCCGTTTATCCCCGAATAAATTATTTCAACAATCGCCGCGTTTACCATTATCACCAAGAACGATACACCCCAGGCGCCTGTAATATCTGCTATCTGGATAACAGGTAAATTAATGTATTGCGAGTATCCTAAAAGCGCCCAGGGGAATCCAGTGAAGAGATGGCTGCGCAGGTATTCCAACAAAACCCAGACCGAAGGGATAAATATCAAAGCATAAGGCGTAGAATGTTTAGTGCAGGGCCGGATAACCAGGCCAAATATTGCAAAATATAAAGCCAAATATAAAATCAACACGATTGCCCCGGCAAGAGTAACGTGTACCAGCCAATAAATAATCCCCGACCAGAAGATTACCCCGGTAATAAAAAATAAAAAAAATGCCTGTTTCAAAGATTTATTATTGAGCGCGAAAAATACCGGCACAAAGCTAAACCACGCCAGAAATTCAAAATCGAATTTAGGAAATGACAGAATGAGCAGGATTGCAGAAACGAAACATAAAAATAAATCTTTTAAAACGGGTACCCTTAGTTTCCGCAGCATTTTTTGTATTTTTTACCTGAGCCGCAAGGACAAGGGTCATTACGGCCTACTTTAGGATGGGCTGATTGGGTAGGTTTTATCTCGGATTTAAAATGTGCGGGGCTCATGCCTCCATCGGGAGATACCTCTTCTTGAGGATTTTGGAATTTGGCGGCTTCAGGATGTAAAAATTCCTGCGATACCGAACTAAATACGCCTTTAATCCTTTCCGGCCTTGCTGCCTGTAATTTAAAGAGCATCTCAAGGGCTTCCTCCTCGATGCCGGAGATCATCTGAGCAAACATTCCAAACGCCTCGCGTTTATATTCTACCAGCGGGTCGCGCTGGCCATAGGCGCGCAAACCTATGCCTTCCCTTAAATAATCCATGGCATACAAATGATCTTTCCATCTTGCGTCGATTACCTGCAAAAAGACCATACGCTCCAGGTGGCGTATCAAACCCTCCCCGATATTCTTTTCTTTCTCTTCATAGAGGCTATTTACGCCGCGTAATAGTTCTTCCCTTAATTCATCCTTGCCTAATTTCTGTATCTTGGATGCATCAAACTCCAAGCCGAATTTCAACCTTACGGCACTTATCAAGCCGTCTATATCCGGGTCTTTGCTTAAACTATCGCCAAAATAAATACCTAAGATAATATCAATATTTCTCTCGATTATCCCTGAAATATTCTCTTTTAAAGATACTCCCCCCAGGATCTCATGGCGTTGCCCGTAAATAACTTCTCTTTGTTTGTTCATTACATTATCGTACTCTAAGAGCTGCTTTCTGATCTCAAAGTTATGGTGTTCCACGCGCCTCTGCGCAATCTCGATGGACTTAGTCACCCAGGGGTGCTGGATTACCTGCCCTTCTTCCAGGCCAAGCTTGTCCATAATCCCCACTAATTTATCCGAACCGAATAAACGCATCAGGTCGTCTCCGAGGGATACATAGAATCTCGATGAACCGGGATCTCCCTGACGGCCACAACGGCCGCGTAACTGGTTATCGATACGCCGTGCTTCATGGCGCTCTGTCCCTAGGACATGCAAACCCCCTACCTCCACTACTTTCTTATGTTCTTCGGCGGCCTCATTCTTATACCGCTCTAATAATTTCTTGTATTCCTCCTGGTAATTTGGGTCATCGGGTTTTAATTTTTGCTTAATCACGTTACGGGCCATAAATTCCGGGTTGCCGCCCAATAAAATATCGGTCCCCCGGCCGGCCATATTAGTAGCGATGGTTACTGCTTTATACCTGCCTGCCTGCGCAACAATATGCGCCTCCATTTCGTGATATTTGGCATTGAGCACCTGGTGGGTTATCCCGCGGCGTTTAAGCATCTCTGAAAGCCGCTCGGATTTATCTATTGTAATAGTCCCTACCAGGACCGGCCGGCCTTTATTATAAAGCTCGGCTATCTCCTCAACCACTGCGCTAAACTTTTCTTTCTCCGTCTTATAAATGCAGTCCGAGTTATTCGCGCGGATTAACGGCCTATTAGTGGGGATAACCACAACATCCAACTGATAAATGCTCTTAAATTCATTGGCTTCGGTAAAGGCAGTCCCGGTCATGCCGGCAAGCTTTTCATACATACGAAAATAATTCTGGAAGGTAATCGTCGCCAGGGTCTGATTTTCGCGCTCAATCTTCATACCCTCTTTTGCCTCTACTGCCTGGTGCAGGCCGTCTGACCAGCGCCTGCCCGGCATCATGCGCCCGGTAAATTCATCTACAATTATTACCTCGCCCTCTTTTATTACATAATCCACGTCCCGCTGATAAAGCTCATGCGCACGCAGCGCCTGTATAATGTGGTGGCGCCACTCCATCGTTTCAAGATCATGCAAATTATCGATGCCAAGTGCCGCGCATACCTTAGATTCCCCTGTTTCGGTAAGATGCGCGGTATGCGCTTTTTCATCTACCATCGCGTCAAAACCTTTTGAGAGGTCTTCGCCTTTATACTTTGCTTCGATTTCATCTTTTTCCAAAACCTTCCTTACTGTCAAGCGGGGGATGATCTTATCGGCTAAATAGTACTTCTCGGTAGATTCTTCCGCGGGGCCGGAGATAATCAAGGGTGTGCGGGCTTCATCGATCAAAATAGAATCCACTTCGTCTACAATGGCATAATAAAAAGGCCTCTGCACCAAATCCTCTACGCTATATTTCATATTATCGCGCAGATAATCAAAGCCGAATTCATTGTTTGTCCCGTAGGTAATATCGCAAGAATAGGCGATCTTACGTTCTTCATCAGACATCTCATGCTGTATTGCTCCGACCGTAAGCCCTAAAAACTCATGGATAGGCCCCATCCATTCCCGGTCGCGCCGGGCCAAGTAATCATTCACCGTAACAATATGCACGCCGCAGCCCAATAATGCATTAAGATAAGCAGGCAGGGTTGCCACCAGGGTCTTTCCTTCACCGGTAGCCATCTCCGCGATCCTGCCTTCGTGCAACACGATCCCGCCGGCGATCTGCACATCAAAATGCCTCAGGCCTATGGTGCGCTTGGCTGCTTCCCTCACTACGGCAAAAGCTTCGGGAAGTATCTCCTCAAAGATTTTATTGCGCGTGGCCTTCAGCCTCTCCTTTATTCTTTCTTTTTCTTCGGGGATAGCAGCGGAAAACAACATCTCGTCTAATTCTTTGATTTCCTGTGCGTACACTTCGGATTTTTTTAGGATATATTTTTTGAACTCTTCTGTTTTGCCCTTTAATTCCGCATCCGAAAGGCTGCTTATCTTTGCCTCAAAAGAATTAACCAGCTCAACAGTCCTGGCCAACTCAATCATTTTATTCATGGAAGGATTAGGCATATCCGGATGCAAAACCATGCTGACCGAAGCATGCCTCTTCTTGATAATATTCTGTTTCCGCTTTAAGATCTGTTTTTTAATAAAACCTATCATTTTAATGCTGGTTCCCGGCTTGTTGTTTTAAATACGCTTCGATAAATTCGTCGATACCGCCGTCCATTATTTTATTGACATCCCCGGTTTCAAAATCGGTGCGGTGGTCTTTCACCAAAGTATAGGGATGCATGACATAAGAGCGGATCTGGCTGCCCCATTCGATCTTTTTCTTATCCGCGCCATACTGTTTCAATAATTCCTGCTCTTTCTCTTCCCTCTGGCGCTCATAGAGCCTCGCCTTCAATATCTTCAGGGCTGTCTGCTTATTCTGATATTGGGAGCGTTCATTCTGGCATTGCGTCACCAGTCCCGTCGGTATATGTGTAATCCTGACCGCCGAATCTGTAGTGTTTACGCTCTGGCCGCCGGCGCCCTTAGAACGGTACACGTCGATACGTAGGTCTTTTTCTTCTAATTCTATATCCAGTTCGCCTTCTATCTCGGGGATAACATCTACGGAAGCAAAAGAGGTATGCCTGCGTTTATTGGCATCAAAAGGAGAGATGCGCACAAGCCTGTGCACTCCCCGCTCGGCTTTCAAATAGCCGTAAGCGTATTCTCCTTCAATCAAAACCGTGATATTCTTTATGCCCGCTTCTTCGCCGAAGAGCACGTCTATTGTCTTTAAATTATACCCGTGTTTCTCTGCGAAACGGCTGTACATACGAAAGAGCATATCCGCCCAATCGCAGGATTCTGTACCGCCTGCTCCGGCGTTAATACTGAATATCGCATTATTCCTATCGAACTCGCCGCTAAGAAGAGTCTTAAAGGAAAGTTTCTCGACTTCACCCGAAAGAGCTTCTACATTTTTATTTAATTCGACAATCAGCTCGGTGTCTTCTTCTTTTAAGATACCGGCCAGCTCTTTTAATTCCAGCTCTTTCTTTAAAGCGCTCTCCCAGGGCTCAACAACCGCCTTCAGAGATTTCAATTCTTTTACTACTTTTGCGGAATTCGCATTATCTTCCCAGAATCCCGCATTAGACATCATAGATGACAGAGCATCTATTTTTTTCTTTTTGTCATCTATTCAAAGATAGCCTTTTAAATTTTCAAGATGGCTGGCTATTACCGCAAGCTTAGATTTAATATCTTCAAGCATCACTAGAATTCCTCTCCCTATCGATACAAGAGCTAAATCTTCCTCATACCCCTTAAGGACATGATGAATTCTTCTTTATTGTCCGCGAAATTCAACGCCTCTTCTTCGGTTACCTTACCCGACTTGACCAGCTTTATTAAAGATTGATTGAATGACTGCATGCCGAATATCTCGCCGTCCTCAAGGAACTGCTGGATCTCCCAGTCTTTTCCTTCACGGATAAGGCGGGCAATAGTAGGAGTCAATAACATCGCTTCATAAGCGGGTACGCGCCCGGGGCCTTCTTTTAGCGGCACCAGCCTCAGAGAAATTACGCCTTTTAGCAGATAAGATAAACGTATCCTGATCTCATTATGCTGGTAAGGCGGGAAAAAATTGAGGATCCTCTCTACGCTCTGGCTCGTATTTATGGTATGCAAGGTGCTTAAAACCAGGACTCCGGTTTCCGCGGCGGTGATTGCGGCGGACATAGTTTCGTAATCCCGGATATTCCCGATAAAAATTACATCCGGGCTCTGTAAGGTAAAAGCGCGAAGAGCAGCAGCATAAGAAGGAACATCCAACCCTAAGTCCCTTTGATTAATGATGCACTTTTTATCTGCAAAAGTGAATTCTACGGGTTCCTCTACAGTCAAAATATGTTTACAGCTGTTGTTATTTATACATTCGATCATGCTGGCAATGGTAGTGGATTTACCGCTACCCATGCTGCCGGTCAAAAGGACCAAACCCCTTGTCTCGCTGCATAATTTCGTCAGGACTTCATCAGGTAAACTTAAATCCCCGAATGTTTGCACGCTGCTGCGGATATTTCTCATGACAATGGAAGGCCAGTTCCTCTGCATAAATACGCTCACGCGGAACCTCTGCCCGGATTCACCCAGGTTAAAAGCAAAATCCACGTCCATAAGATCCCTAAGGGCATCTCTCTGCTTAGGGGTAGTTATTTCTTCCACGGCCTTGACCAGGTCATCTACGCTTAATATATCCCCGTCTAAAGAAATGACTTTTCCGTCAATCCTTAAACGCGGTGGGCCTCCGACGCGGCAAAATAAATCGGAAGCGTCTCTTTTTACCATCTCTTGCATCAGGTCTTTTATCTTCATAGTTATTACCTCCAGATTTTTATAATTATACCATCGAATCCTGGATTTGTCTCTCCAGATTTAAGAGTATTTCCTTTATCTTCTTTCCCCGGGAATAACCGCCTATTTTCCCGCTGGAGGCGATTACGCGGTGGCAGGGAATAATCAAAGGATAAGGGTTGCGCTTAAGGACCTGGCCGACAGCCCGGCATGCCTTGGGACTGCCTATCTTTTTAGCCACCCATTTATAAGTACGCACCTGGCCTAAAGGTATACTTAATACCGCTTGATAGACTCTTCTGGTAAAAGGCGTTAATTTTTTATTTGCCAATGAACTTCTTCCTTCTTAGTATGTGGTGATAGGAAATCGCAAACCTGTGCGCTTCATCGCGGATACGCCGGATAAGATTTAATGCCGGAGTATCGAATTTAAACCTTATCGGATGAATCCTGCCTAAAACATATATATTTTCTTTTTCCTTAGCAATACTCACCAATGGGATACTTAATCCCAGTTTTTCTAATTCTTTCCGGGCAGTCATTAGATGTGACCTGCCTCCGTCAATAAGAATCAAATCGGGCAAAGCTAAATTTTCGCTTACCAGGCGGGAATATCGCCTATGGACTACCTCGGCCAGCATTTTATAATCGTCGATACCAGCTACTGTTTTAATACGGAACCTGCGGTAATTATTTTTATCGGGCAGGCCTTTAAAAAAACTTACCATTGAACCGCTAGCTTGCTGCCCGGAAATATTGGAGATATCAAAAGCCTCGATCCTCTGCGGTGTTTTCTTTAGCTTTAACAAAACCTGGAGCTCCTCTAATTCGGATTGCAAATTAAATCCTGTCTCGCTTTGGCTTATTGCGCTTAAGGCATTAATCTGGTCCCTGATTTTGGCTGCTTCTTCAAATTTTTGCTCTTTGGATGATTGCTGCATTTTCTGCGCAAGGCTACGCAATAATTCTTCATATTTCGACTCTAAAAATAACTTTATCCGGCTAATCAGCTCTTGATAATCACGGCTATTGGTTTTCCCTATACAGGGCGCGGGGCAAAAATTAAGCCGGTAATAAAGACAAACTTTGTTCGGCATCTTTTTACATGAGCGGAAGCCGAAAATCCTACGGATAAGCTTTATGGCTTGGCGCAGAAGCTTGACGTCAGTGTAAGGGCCGTAATATAGAGAGCGGTCGTTCTTCTGTTTGCCTTTTTTTCTATATATCGAAACTACAGGAAATGTTTCATCGGTAATCCTGATCCAGGGAAAGGACTTATCATCCTTTAAATCGATATTGTATTGCGGCAGGTGTTCTTTAATCAATGCTGCTTCTAGCAGCTGCGCCTGATTCTCCGAGGCTGTGAGCCTATATTCCAGGCCGGAAATTTTAGAAACCAGGATTTGAGTTTTTGCGTCCAGTTGCCGGCTAAAATAAGACTGCACCCGTTTCTTCAGGGACTTGGCCTTACCGATATAAATGATCCGGCCTTGTGCATCCTTAAAAATATAAACCCCCGGCGCCTCCGGTAGCTGTGCAATTTTATTTTTTAGTTCTTTAGGGCTATGCATATCTTTTGGCTAACCACCGCCACAACTGCCGCATCTCCGGAACGCGGAAAATAAAACAAAAAATGATATAAGATAAAATACCGCCGATAAGCGCAAAAATAAAATTAAAGGCCTTATTCAAAGTAATGCAGGCTACCCCCATCCAGAGGCTGGCTGCCAGGATGCGCAGAAAAGAGATAAAAATTTCTTCCCCTTTAAAGCCTCCCAGCCTTTTCTTTAGAATACTAAAGAGAATGAAAAAGGTAATTATCCCGGATATGGAATTGGCAAGGGCGATCCCGCCGATCTTCAAAGGGAACATAAGCAGGGAATTGAGGACGATATTCATTGCCAGGGTCAGGGCAGCTATTTTTGTGGGAGTAAGGGTATCTTTAAGGGCGAAGAAGCAGGACTGCACAATTTTGGTCGAGCCGTAAGCGAATAATCCGATACTATAGAAGAACAGCGCGTTGGCAGTAAGCCCTACGGAAACAAGATCGAACTTTCCTCCCCCAAAAAGCGCAGAGATAATAGGTAAAGCCAAGACCATAAAGCCGACAGAGGCAGGCAACAGCAAAAAGAAACTGGCGCGTAATCCCCAGGAAAGAGTCTGTTTTAATTTAGCATGGTCCTCCTCCAATGCCTGGGTGGATAAAGTAGGTAAAATTGCCTGGGTGAGCGCATTACTGAAGATACCTATGGGAAAAAGAACCAATCTATAAGAAAAATATAATACTGCAACACCCCCTTCGCCCACAATCGTGGCTAAAGAACCAAAGATGGAATCGACAAAATTATTCAACTGATAAATCGAAGAACTTACAATGCGCGGCACCATCAATTTACCG
>JALOCE010000108.1 GCA_023227925.1 Candidatus Omnitrophota bacterium | reverse complement strand
CGCGTTCAGGCTTAAGGTCAGGATTAGGGGCAGTGTCAAATAGAGGATTAGTATTGTATTTCCAGAGTAGAGGCGGGGCATTAAAGGCGTGCGCGGCCTGCGCCCGGATCAAGGTATCCGGCATATTTTTAAAATGGTATACTGCGCCCCAGGAAGGGCTCAAATCGCTGCCGAATTCACTGTTTGAGTCATAACGCAAACCGAAATTTATATCCAGGGGATCTATCTTTAAAGTATAATTGGCGTAGGGAGCGTATAATTTTAAGTTTTTAGCCCTGGAAAGATACGTCGGGAATTTCAAGATATCATTATCGAAATCCGCGCCCAGGACGAATAAATCCTTATCACGAAGATGAAAACTCGAACCGAGGCTTAACTGGTAAAGCATATTCCTTGCTTCGGTCCTAAACAGGAGCTCATCGCTGTCTACGGAAGCATAAGATTTTGTGATTACCGTGTTACGGGAATGTTTAAGCTCAACCCTTATATCTGCTTTACCAAAATCCTTCTCCCAGCCGAACTTTCCATAACTTTGCTTGTAAGGTTGCGCCTCCCAACTGCCATCGGGAAATTTACCGCTATTGACATTCGCAGTGCTGTATCCATAAGAGGCAACCAGCTTGCCGGCATCCTTTAAATCATAAGAGAATTTAGTAAAACCTTTTTCTTCCAACACATCATCCTTAGGGCCTCTCCCGCCTGAGTCCATATAGCTGCCTGAAATAAAATAGCCGATCCCTGCGGCCTTACCGGATAGCTCAAAGCTCTCTTTCTGGGTATTATACCCGGCGAATAAACTAGTAATGCTGCCTTTAGGAATAAAGGTATCACCTGTGTCCTTGGTGATTATATTAACCACTCCGCCTAAGGCCGAACCCCAGATGCTGGAAGCCGAACCTTTGACCACTTCAATCCTGGCTATATTTTCGATGGGAAATTCTGACGGATCTGCCTGCCCTGATGACTGCAGATTTAAGGGAATACCGTCGATCATCAACCTTACCTGGCGGGAATCAGAACCTTGAATGCTTATATGCGGGCTTGCCCTGCCGAATTCCTGGCGCGGCTCGATAGCAACGCCCGGGACATAATTTAAAACTTCGCCTAAATTCTTGACCGGTAATTCTTCTATCTCTCCTGCGCTGACTATGCTTATATCTTCAGTTGCTTCGCCTAGAGTACCGGCTGCCCTCCTGTTCGTCACTACGATCTTCTCCAGGCCGACACTAAAACTATCGCCGTAATCTTCTTCCGCCCTCAAGGCGCCGGATAAACCGACTATTATTCCTACGATCAATATATATCGGAAGGCCTTCATTACCATAAATGATCTTGTAATTAATTTATTGGAAAGTTTCCGGATCTATGGAGAGGTAACCCTGCCGCCTTTAATCAAAAAACCGCGATTCCCGCGATCGCACTTAGTCAGTTCATTCAGGCGCGCCTGACAGTTCTTTTCGATTTTGGAAAGATTATTGAGCTTGCGCTCTGACTTTTTAAGTTCGGCTTTCAGGAGCGCGTTTTCTTTCTTCAAAACGCCGACCCTGGAAGATAACTGTTGCATCACTTTATCCGACTCAAGCGAAGTAAATGTCCTGGTGACATTGTCGGTAATCATCATTGTATTATCCAGTAGCAAATCATAACGCATCTCCATAAACGCAACATACTTAACAACGCCTATCCCTATGCCCAATATGACTATACCAATCAAGATGAAGATAACATATAAAGGGACTTCGTAATTTTTCATCTTATCTCCTTTAATCTTCATAATTAACTTTATTATATGACAAAAACCCTAAAATACAATATTTTTTTATAGCTAAAAACTGACACTCTCCCCTATCTTAATCCCATTCCGGCTGACAAACCCTGCATTTACCTCCAGGACGTAGCTTGCCTTTACTTCAGAAACAATACTCTCGCAATAATCACGGCATGGCGGTACATTTGTTTTGATATCCGTTATTCTCTTATCTTCGCTGATCCAGATCATATCCAGAGGAAACTCAACGTTTTTCATCCAGAATTTCAGCCGTTGCTCCTCTTCGAATACAAAGAGCATGGCATTGCCTTCGCCTAAGCCCTTTCTGAACATAAGGCCTTTGGCCCTTTTATCCGGAGAGTCGGCGACTTCGGCATCAACGCAAAAATTCGTGAAACAGACCTTTCGAAGAAGGCCTGTTTCACCAAATGCCGGGATAGCTATAAGAAATATGGCTATTGGAATAAAAATAGCGGCGGGCTTGAAGAATAGCTTTATGTTAGTATTCTCTCTGGTGCGCAATTGTCATATCCAAAAAAGTGCGCAGCCTTCTTGAACGCGTAGGATGCCTGAGTTTCTTTAACGCCTTTGCCTCGATCTGGCGCACTCTTTCGCGTGTTACCTTGAATACATTACCGACTTCTTCTAATGTGCGTTGAGAACCATCGTGAATACCAAAACGCATGATCAGTATCTTTTTTTCTCTCTCTGTAAGGGTACCAAGGGCAGAGCCGATCTCTTCTTTCAACATAGAACGCACCGTAGCATTAGCCGGAGAGACTGCTTTCCTATCCTGTATGAAATCTCCGAAATGAGTATCGCCTTCATCTCCTATGGGCATCTGCAAAGATATCGGCTCCTGGGCTATCTTAAGGATGGTCTTTACCTTATCCTGGGTCAGCCGCATCTTCCCGGCGATCTCTTCAGGAGTAGGCTCCCGCCCGTTCTCCTGCACAAAGATACGCGAAAAGCGGATTATCTTATTTATCGTTTCGGTCATATGCACGGGGATCCTTATCGTCCGTGCCTGGTCTGCGATAGAACGCGTGATCGCCTGCCTTATCCACCAGGTGGCATACGTCGAAAATTTATACCCTCTTTTATATTCAAATTTTTCTACTGCGCGCATCAGGCCGATATTGCCCTCCTGGATCAAATCCAGGAAAGACAACCCACGATTACTGTATTTCTTGGCGATACTTACTACCAGCCTCAAGTTCGCCTCTACAAGCTGTTTTTTCGCGCGGTTGAATTTTACATGCGTTGATTTAATAAGTTTCAACTGGTCTCTTAATTCAAAATAAGGCTCGCCGAGCTCCCTTAAAATAACGCGTTTCTTATAATTCAGCTTATTGCGCTTATCCTTAGGCCTTGCGCCAAGAAGCTTTTTATTCCTTTCGATATGGTCTAATTCCCTGGTGAGGTAATTAAGCCTGCGCACCGCTATCTCGGTGACCGAAGTAGTAAAATTAAACTGCATCAGGAGACTGACATTCTTATTTTCGCTGCGCGTGCCTTTTAATTTTAAAATGATCCTTTTTATCCTTTTGAGGACGCTGTTTTTATTGAACTTAATGTCTTCCTTGACTACCTCTTCCAGGTTAACCTGTTCATCCAAGACATCCTGCGCCATAGAAATAACCTGCTTACGCACAAATTTCGTGGCCATCGCTGCGCGCTTAAATTTTTCCTCTGCATCTTCTATCTTCTTAGCCAGGAATAGTTCATTTTCTCTCGAAAGCAGGGATATAGAACCCATCTGCTTAAGATACATTTTCACCGGATCATCCAAAGGCAGGAAGCGCTCTTCTATTTTTGCCTGTTCGTTCAGCATATCTTCCTTGGCAGCCTCGATCTGCTTCTCCGTCTCTTTCTCTTCCTCATTATCGATCAACTTTATATCCTCGTTTCCCAATAATTCGAAGATACGGTCGATCTCTTCCGATGAAGAGACGTCTTCAGGCAAAAGCTCATTTACTTCATCATAAGTAAGGTAGCCTTTTTGCCTGCCCAAAGCAATGATCTTCTCTACGTCTTTCTTGGTATATTCCTTTCTCTTCATCGTATATTCTTTTTTCTTCATATTTAATCCCTCTTTTTAATTAATTGGTGGAATTCTTCCATCAGGCTGTCTAACCTTATCTGGTCTCCTGATGCCTGCGCTGTCTTGATCTGATTATGCAAATGTTGCCTCTGAAGCTTTATTTTTTTACCTTTTAGGCGCTGGATACAGTCATCGATCACCCTGTCTTTATCGCCGCTGGAGACTTCCAGGAATACCGACTCGCTGATGATCTGCGAAATATCTTCTTCGGCAAAATGATTTATTAAAATACTGGTACCCACGCTCTTGCCTTGCGCTACGAAATCAAACATTATCGAGACGATCCTGGAAACCCTTTCATCCTGAAAATCCGCCGGCTCAAGATGTTCTTTTATGCGGTTGATAGTCTCGGTCTCTTCCAGCATCATCTTTATCAATAATTTCTCCGTGGGATTTATATCCAATGCTTTCTTAGCGCTTGCCTGGGCTGGAGCGGAAAAAGGCTTATCGTCTTTAACTTTATTCGATTCCTCTATTATATGATGCTCGGCAACATTCAATTCCTCGGAAAGCTTTTTAATATATTCGCTTTTTAAAATCGCGTTCTTAAACTTATTTATAGTAGGCAACATCTCCGAAGCGATCCTGGCCTTGCCCTCTGCTTCCTTGATGCTGTGCCGGCTTTTAAGGATATTTAATTTATAGTCAAAGAGATTCTGGGCCTGCTGAACTTTCTGTTTAAAATTCTCAATCCCGTTTTTACGCACGAATGAATCAGGGTCAAATCCCTGTGGCAGACAGACCACCCTCACATTCATCCCTTCTTCGATAAAAATATCCAGCGTCCTTAAAGTAGCCAGTTCTCCGGCCATATCGCCGTCATAAACTATTACCACATTATGCGTATATCTCTTTAAGAGCCTGGCCTGTTCCGTAGTTAATGCGGTCCCGCAGGATGCGACTATATTCTTTAAGCCGGACTGGTAAGGTATAATAAAATCCAAATAGCCTTCTACTATTACGGCATAATCATTTTCTCTTATAGCGTCAGTTGCCGCAGGTAAGCCATAAAGGCTCTTTCCTTTGGTGTAAATCGGGGTCTCCGGAGAATTCACATATTTGGGCAGAGTATTATCCAGGACTCTCGCGCCAAAAGCGATAACGCGTGATTTGATGTCAGATATGGGGAATATTATGCGGTTACGGAACCTGTCGTAATAACCGCCGCTTTCTTTAGGCAAGATAAGCCCTGCTTTCTCTAAAAAAGAAAGGCTTATATTCTTGGCCCTTAAATGGCCGATCAAGGCATCCCATTTATCCAACGCGTAACCTAATTTAAATAACTTTATTGACTCCTCTTTGATGCCCCGTTTCAGAAGATAATTCTTGGCGGAAAGAGCAGGCGGAGAATCCAGATTACTTCCATAAAAAAGAGCGGTCAATTCATTTATTTTATAAAGTTGAGTGGTAAGGCTTGTAGTACCTACATCCTGTTTTTGGGACTCAGGCAGGGCTATCCCTGCTTTTTTAGCCAGGGCCTCAACTGCTTCGGGGAATTCCAGGCGTTCGTATTCTATGAGAAAACTGATCGCGTTGCCGCCTTTGCCGCAGCCGAAACAATGATAAATCTGACGGTCAGCAGAGACCATGAAAGACGGCGTCTTCTCATGATGAAAAGGACAGAGCGTTCTAAAATTCCTTCCCGCCCGCTTAAGAGGTATATATCCGGAAATCACCTCTACGATATCGATACGGCTTAAGATCTCTTCTATAGTATTCTCCGGGATGCGGCCGACTGCCATATTTATCTTTTAACCCTCCTGAAACCGGAGCAATTGATCACCTGGAATCTCTCTTTCGTTTCTTTCTCGACCCTGTCGAGAAGTAAATTGATACCCAAGGTATCCGAAGAGATATGCCCTGCGATAACCACATTTAGATTAGCGTCTTTGACTTTCTTAAAATGCTCTTCGCTTAAATGCATACAGATCAGGGTCCTGATACCGGCCTTATAGAATTTATCATAAACATCCTTAGAGCCTTCTGTCCCGCCGGTCATCTCCACGAAAATCTTACCTGCCGGCCTCTTGGGATTACCCAGGATAATACGCGGCCCGGTCAATTCTGATCGAGCAGTTTTATATTCAGGCACTTCCCCTAAAACATCTAAGATATCTTGCACGCTTTTAGGCTTTTTTTCATTCATTAACTTCTCCAGGAACCGATAGACATGATTATCAGCCGGGGTATGCGCGCACATAAAAGGCATATCCAATAGTTGTGCCACATCTGTTGAGCGCGTATGATTATTCGGCATTACCCTCCGCTCTACCTCCCTCATCCTCTCA
>JALOCE010000107.1 GCA_023227925.1 Candidatus Omnitrophota bacterium | reverse complement strand
CAACTATACAGATTCCGATAATATCAGAAATGCCAACAGTACGCTTTACGGCCCCTCTGTTTTTGTGAAGGTCAACTGGTAAATAAAAAACATAATTAATATGAATGCAGCGACGCTGGATAAAATCGGCGAAAAAGTGCTGGTAGAGGAATAGCATGCCAAAATATCCCCGCTTAAAATCTTCTTTTTTATTGTAGTTTCTAAAATCCGCTTTGCCAATTATTTACGATAAGGCCCTGGTAGGGGGGTAGGTTATAGTAGAACCAGGGTAACATAAAGTAGAACCAGCCCATCGACAATATATAAGGAATTTTAGTATAATAAACTTATTATTTTATTTAGTAGAAGGGGGGCGTAGCATGGCAAATCACTCGTCCGAAAAGAAAGAACTCTATGCGCGTATACGCAGCGAAGGTATTACTATAGATAAAAATGTGTGGAATTTTATGTATCATCGCGTTAACGAAAATATAACTGCGATAATCCTTATTTGTCAGCGTTGGCTTGGAAATCGGGAAGCTATGCCGACTCAAGAAGCAGAGAGGATCTTAGCCAGGATCCAAGATATAAAGAATGCTATCAGCGCGCTGACTGTCCCCTTAAAAGAAAGTTCAGCTTTTCCTCAATTCCAAGATGTGATCCCGATCAATTCTGTAGTCAAAGAACTAATCACGCATCAGTTCGGAAATGATATGCACGCTATTGAACTAATACTGCAAGATGCAGTTAGCCTTATAAGCCCCGTGCCGGTTCCATTGGGAGCCGTACAAAAGATCATCGACCATACACAGGCAATAAAAGGGTTTCTGGAAAAATTCAGCGATGTCGTGCAATGGGAAGAGTCGGAAGAAAAATACCGTAATTTATATTATTCATTCCAAGATGGGTTAGTTATGACTGATTTGAAAGGCCATATCCTTGAAGTTAACCTGGCTTATTCAAATATGCTCAATTATACCGCAGAAGAAATCAAAAAACTTACCTATCAGCAATTAACCCCGGAAAGATGGCATAAAATCGAAGAGGTGTTTGTTAATGATCTGATAGCTAAGAAAGTCGGCTCTGTCGAATACGAGAAAGAATGCATAAAAAAAGACGGGACAGTATTCCCTATAGGTATCAAAGTCTGGTTGATCCAGGATAAGCAGGGTAATCCTCTGGGGATATGGGGGATTGTCAGGGATATCACTGAGCGTAAAAAAGCGCAGAGAGAATTTGAAGAAGAGATCCTTGCTTCGCATGCCGTAATCGATAATATCGGTATCGGTTTATCCCTGAGCGATAAAAAAGGCCGCTTTGTGATATTCAATAGCGGTATGCAGAAAATCACCGGCTATACGATGGAAGAGATAAATAAACAAGGCCTCGATGTGGTTCTCTATCCTGATCTTAAAGAGCGCCAGAAGGCAATTAGCAGGCTAAGCGAGATCACTCCGGAAAAGGGGATTTCCAATGTTGAGACAATAATTAAAGTAAAAGATAGTTCAGAGAGGACAGTCTCGGTGTCAACATCTTTGATAAAATATAAGGGTAGCGAAATGTTCCTAAGTATCTGGCACGATATCACCGAGTATAAACGCCTGCAGGAAGCTCTGCAGGATTCTGAAACCCGCTTTCGCAGGCTCTTTGAGGCTGCCCAAGACGGGATATTGATTCTTAAGGCAGACACAGGCGAGATTACGGAGGTTAATAAATTCCTGGTAGACCTGCTGGGCTATAGCCGCGAAGAATTCTTAGGCAGGAAACTCTGGGAGATAGGTGCTTTTATAGATGTCGATAAAAGCAAGGTTGCTTTCAGAGAATTGCAAACTAAAGGATATGTCCGCTATGAAGATATGCCGCTTCAAACAAAGGCTGGCCGGCTTATTGATGTGGAATTTGTCAGCAATGTGTATGAAGTTGATCACACGAGAGTAATCCAATGTAATATCCGCAATATCACTGAGTTCAAAGCGGAACGGGAAAGAATGAATAAGAAATTGGAACAGTTAGCCCTGAAAGATTCGCACACCGGCCTTTATAATCATCGCTATCTTAAAGAGGCGATTGGGGTAAATTTTTCCCAGACAGAAAGGCGTTCCAGCCTGCTTTCGGTAATAATGATGGACCTGGATTACTTTAAGTCCATAAACGATGTTTATGGCCATGTATTTGGCGATTTGGTATTAAAGCAGTTTGCTATGCTATTGACTAAAACCGTACGCCCTTATGATGTGGTTATCCGTTACGGAGGTGAAGAATTTATCATAATATCTCCGGACACAGACAGGGCCGGGGCTTTAATTTTAGCTAATAGGATATTGGAGAATATACAGCTACATAATTTTGGAAATAAGAAGCATTCTATTAGATTGAAACTAAGCTTAGCCGTTGCAACTTACCCGGAAGATGATGTGCATAAGGGTATGGAGTTGGTGGATCTTGCCGACCAGATTTTGAATAAGGTCAAAGAAAGCGGCGGTAACCGAGTTTTTTCCTCTACGGATATAAAAATAACGTCTAAGTCGAGTTCGCAATCCCCCGATATCCATTTACTCAAGGAGAAAATCAGCAGGCTTACCAAGAGGGCTGACCAAAGTTTGATAGAGGAGACCCTGGCTTTTGCCAAGGCATTGGAATTGAAAGACCATTATACTGGTGAGCATGTCGAGAGGACCGTCCATTATGCAATTAAACTCTCACAGGAGCTAAAGTTTTCTAGCGAAAGGTCAGAATTAATCAGGCAAGCCGCAACGTTGCATGATGTAGGTAAAGTAGGGATCAGCGAGAAGATCTTGCAAAAGAATTCCAGGCTTAGCAAAAAAGAATTTGAAGAGGTTAAAAAACACCCCCAGATCGGGGTTGATATTATCAGGCCGATTCATTCTTTGCATCCTGTGATACCCGCGCTTCTTTATCATCATGAAAGATGGGATGGTAAAGGTTATCCTTATGGCTTAAGCAGGCAGCAGATCCCCTTAATGGCCAGGATCGTTTCTGTTGCTGCTGTATATCAGGCATTAGTTTCCGACCGCCCTTACCGGAATGCATACCCGAAAGAAGAAGCTATAGAAATAATCCAAAAATCTTCCGGCACTCAATTTGATCCCGATATAGTAAATTCATTCTTAAAAGTCCTGCAAGAAGAAAAATAGCCCCGTAGTTTGCAGGATAATGCTTGCTACTTTCGGCATTTTTCTTTATAATAACCCATAATAACACTAGTTGTTTCCATATCTTACGAAAGTAGTGATCCCGCCTTATTCAAAGGGGCCTAAAAATGAAATTTTTAAAATTTTCTATTCTTGCAATTTTTGCTCTATTCTTTTTTATTGATCCGTCTATGGCCTTAGCTGAGTCATATGATGACGCGGTAACTGCCGCCCAGAATAATATTGATAGTAATACTAACTTTATTCCCGGGTTAGTCGCCGGAAATAAGGCGATTATTACCATACAGGGAAGCCCGGGCTCGGAAAATTCCGCTTTTGGCCTGCAGTATAATAGTTCCTATGGCGACGGAAAAAACTACCTTATTAGCAGGACTGATACCAATATCAGTAATTATTTTACTTCTAGTACCCAGACATTGATTGGTGTCGGCGATTATACGACTTATGGAACCGCTGGTGTCGACGCTTCCTGGATGGCTGTTGGTAATGATACTACTAATTTTCTCGATACTAACGGCGCGACTTCCGCTAATGTGAAGACTCTTCTTGAGCGCGGCCTGGGTATGAATACTAATGTGGCAAAGAAACACCAGGCGATAATAGAATACGCGGTCCTTGCCAATAATGATAACCTGATGCGGCCGGGCAGGAAGTCTGATATAAAAAGCTACTCCACAACTTCAGCCGATTATACGTATGCTGCTACTTTTGATGCGACTAATACAACTAAGCCTAGCGATATGAGTCAGACTACCTATGACAACCTGAATACTTATCTTACCAGCTGGCAGACATCGGCTTTGGGTGAATGGCATCCGCCTGTAGTCGCGCCTACGGGCCCGTTCCCCTGGACCGAACTTGGTTATACTTATTTCTGGGATAGCGGCGGCACTGATCTTAAACACATACAAGGTATGACCGAGTTTATTATTCCGGCGGGGACGGCAGTAAAGATCTATGGCATGTATTCTATTCAATCTTACCTTTATACTAAAAATAAGAACGGCGCGTTCAGTACTGCTACGGACGCGCAATACGGCAATGGTTTCGGCAGTTTCAATGTCACCGGCGACTGCGATACTATCTGGGCGGGTAATGCTTTCCAGAGCCAGGCCAGCACTGATGCTTCTAATCCAAATCAGATCATTCTAGCCAGCACCAAGACTATTTCAGGCGGGCAGGGTATCCTGGTCTGGTCGCCGAATTATAAGATCACCAATTATGGCACTATCACTGGGACAACATTAGGCAAATTGTACTACGATGACACTCACGCAGGGTTGACTGACACCGCGGATATCGCGATTCTTTTTAAAGGTGATACCAGTTTTGGCAGCATCCCGGGAGGCAAGAATCAACTTATTAATTCCGGGACCGTCTCCAGCCCCGGTATTGCCGTGCAAGCTGATGCCGGCGATACTGTGATTACCAATAATTCCGCAGGGACAATATCCGGCACTACTTATGCTGTTTATTTAAAGAGCGGCACAAATAGCATTACTAATTCCGGGAGCATTACTAAAGCCGGTGCCGGTACTATGGCCATACAGCTCGACGGAGGGACTACTACTATTACCAATCAGGGCTCCGGGTCGATTACCGGAGGCCTGACCTTAAAAGACAACTCTACAGCAGCTCTTGATGTAGGGGCTAATGAATTAGTAATTACTGATGGCGTTTATACTCAAGGTTCAGGTACTACCTTAAAATTAACCGCCACCTCCGCGACTACTTTCGGTAAAGTTACGACGACTAGCGGCACTACCTCAGTAGCTGCAGATAGTAAAGCTAATGTTAAGATAGCCGGATACATCCCAAATAATACCACCTTTAGTAATGTGGTAAGCGGCACTGGAAGCGGCAGCATTAATGTTCCTACAACAATCACCGCCACCAGCCCTATTTTTACTTTTGCCGGCGCAAAGGGAACAGGGTATCTTAATTTGACCGCGACCCGCGCTAAATCCTATAACAGTTTTGCTACTAGCGCCAATGCAACTGCCGCAGGTACTGTTTTAAATGCCGTGGCTACTAACGGCACAGCCAGCGGCGATATAACCGCTGTTTTAGGCGCGCTTGATTCATTGACTTCAGGAGATCAGATCGACCATGCGCTTAATGATCTTGCTCCCGATGTAAGCAATAGCGCCCCGCAGGTAAATTATGAAACGCAAGGCAAATTTATTAATACTGCCGTCGATCATATCAATGGTGTTTTTGAAGGCTCTTTTGCTTCCACGGGCGTTTTAGATCCGGCAATATGGGCGCGGGTATTTGATAGTTATCTGCATCAGGATCCCCGTGGGACAAGCAATGGTTATAATGCCAATGTCTGGGGGCTAATAGGAGGATATGATACGCAAGTGCGCAATGACCTTGCCTTTGGCGTAAGCGTAGGTTATGCCCGCGATGAGGTACGCACAAAGGATTTTTCCGCCCAGAGCGGAATTGATAGTTATCAGCTCGGCCTTTACGGAAGTTTCAAAAGGAAATCCTATTATATAGACGGTGTTTATTCATTTGCTTATAACCGTTATGATTCTTCGCGAAAGATAAGTTTTTCAGGATTGGATCGCACGCCTATAAGTAAATATGGCGGGCAACAATATTCTTTGTATTTTGAGGGCGGGCGTTCCTTTGAGCATAAAAAGTTTGAAATTACCCCGCTTCTTTCAATGCAATATGCGCGCCTTAACATCGACGGCTATACTGAAAGGAATGCCGATGCCGCAAATCTTACGGTAGATGACCAGGGTTATGATTTGCTCCAGTCAGGGCTGGGCGGAAAGATCGCTTACACGATACAAAAAAAGAATTTCTCCATTATCCCTGATTTTCATTTCAAATGGCTTTATAACCTGGTCAATGATAAACAGCAGGCCACATCGACTTTTACCGGCGGTGGGGCGTCCTTTGCCGCGGCCGGTTTTAATCCGCCCCGCTCAAGCTATAATTTAGGCACCAAGTGGACGATCCTTGCTAAGAATAATACTTCTTTTTCTCTTAATTACGATTATGAGGGAAAGAGTGATTTCTACGGCCATTCCGGATTTATAA
>JALOCE010000106.1 GCA_023227925.1 Candidatus Omnitrophota bacterium | reverse complement strand
GATCAGGATCAGCAAGGCCGGGATAAAATTGATAAGGTTTACCAGGACAACAGCAACAGGCAACAGGTACTTCGGGAAAGATATCTGATGGATTATATTCTTGCTCTCCAATATGCACCTGCTGGCTCTCTGGATCGAAGAAGCGAAGTAATTCCACGGTAATAAAGCGGTTATCAAATGGATAAAAAATGGGTAATCTCCGCTTGAGGCATGGAAGAAATCCGAAAATACTATTTTGTAGATAATCGCCATGAAAAACGGAATTATCAACATCCATAAGAATCCGAGGATCGGTTTCTGGTATTGCAACTTTAAATCCCGTAAAGCCAATTCCCAGATCAATTCCCTATATTTAAAAATTTGCCTCATCTTTTATTCTTGGCCTTGCTGGTTTATTCAGCAGAAAAACCGGAAGCCGCCTCTTTACCGTCTAATAAAGCGCCTTCCATGGACATGTAACGCCAGGACCCGAAACGGCCGCAGGCAGTAATGTTATTACCTGATAAAAAATCTAAAATTTTTTCTCTGGCTGTACAGTAGTTCCTGTCATAAATAGGGTAGCCGTATTTTATATCGTTTATATCCTGCACATAAATCTTATCGCCAGGAGAAAGGATCCCTGTTTTTATCAAATCATTGTTGATACGCGAAACGATGCCCTTCTTATTTATCGGCTTGTCTTTAGAATAAGATACCTCGGTATACAAAGAGCTTTTATCCGACGGGGCCAGGCGCGATGAAAAATTATCGAAAAAACCTACGCGAAAAAAACAGACCTCTTGATGGGGGAAATATACCCAGTGGCGGCCAAGGCTTTCTTTTCTTTCTATACCCAGATTTAAATTAAAGATAGAATTCCATTTCAATTTCGTAAATAAATGACTGATCTTCTTTGACAGACCCTTGGTAAGATGCGCCATCTCCGGCAAAGGCAGGGTCGAGATCAGATGATCGAATTTCTCCTTATCGCCGGTGCTTGTCTTTATTTCTTTTTTCTTGAGGTCGATCTCTGAAACGGGACAATTGAGATGGATATTTTTTATCTCATCCGCCAAAGCCAAAGACAACTCTTCTATGCCTCCATTTTTGGGATACCAGAAATGAGCATTATAACCAAACTGCCTCTGGTTCTCTTCTATCGTCCCCTCGATAACTTCCCTCAAAGAAGGTATGGGGATAAACCCGTCAAGCCAGGAACAACTTAATTTCTCGGGAGGCAAGGTCCAGAATTTTCTGTTATAGGGAATCATAAAATGCCGGGCTATGCCATTACCAAAAGTCTGTTTTATCCAGTGCAGGAAATTCAGGTTATTTTTCTTTTTGGAGTGATTATTTCTGCTGGCCTCGATAAATCCTAAAACGCACTCTTTAACAACCGGGCCAGGCAATCCGTAAAGATTGGCCTGAAAGGGATAACGGGTATATGCGCCGTCGGAATAGATCCAGGCATTCCTTTTATGCTCGGCTAGATTATCCCCCAACAAGCGCTTTACCAGGTTAAATGTATAAGCCTGCCTGAAATGCAGGAGATGCCCGTCATAATCAAATACGAAACCATCAAGCTTCTTGGAGCGGCATAATCCGCCAACCCCTGCTTCCTTCTCAAGGATCCGGCAGTCGATACCCATTTTTTGCAGATGCCATCCTGCGCTTAATCCCGCAAGCCCCGCGCCTAAAATCACGATCCGTTTCTTAGCCATGAATTGAAACCCTGCTCATTTTTCCGGTCACGATGATACTTACGAATAAAACAAAGATAATAATCATGCTTATCAATAGGCCGTGGGCCCGGCTTATTATTACTCCTGATGCTGAAAAAAATAACCCCAGGGAGAGCATGATCAATAAAACCCTCGCCTTGGAATAGCCTAAAGCCAGAAACCTCAATGCTAAATGGTCATTGCTTTTATGGAAAGGCAGCTTTTTCTTACGTAAGCGCATCAGGATAAGAAAGGCAGTATCGAATATCGGGAATCCCAGTATCACCAGAGGGCTGAGCAGAGCGGCTTTTGACTCTAGAGAAGCATAACTTATTATTAAGGCAATTGCCGCTAAAGTAAAACCCAGGAAATGGCTCCCTGAATTACCCATATAGATCTTGGCCGGAGGCAGGTTATAGATCAAGAAACTAAGGGTTGCCCCGGCTAAAGCCAGGCTTAAAATAAAAACATTCATATCGCCGTTTAAGAAAGATATTACGGCGAAAGAAAGGCTTACTATTACGGCTATCCCCCCTGCCAGGCCATCCATTATATCCAAGAGATTAAACGCATTCGTAATCCCTATCACCCAGATGAAAGTTATAATTATATTCAAGAATCCGCCCAGATAAACAATGTTGGTCCTTACGCCAAAGAGGATCAGAAGAGAAACAGAAACGATTTGCGCGATAAATTTGGCGCGCACGGATAGCTCCTTCTTATCATCGAATATTCCAAAGGCCAGCATTATTGATGCGGAAATAATTATCCCTATTAAATACGAAAATGAGGTCTTATAGAATATAAAAGCCGCCAGGCAAGTAAGGATAAAGGATGATCCCATGCCTATGCCGCCAATAAGGGGTATTTTGTTAGGGGTTAGTATATTGCAGCGAGAGGCGAGTCTTTTGAAAAAAATCAAGAAAACCACTCCAAGCAGGAAACTACACAAAACCACTGGCAGATAATGCATAAACATAAATTTATATTATGTTATCAGATTTATCCAGGTTTTTCCAAGAGATTGGGTTTATTGTTTCTGGTTTGGCAAGTTAGTTATTATACACTCGAAACTAATTGTTTTCAATAGATTTATACAATTCCTGGCTGTCTTTTATCATCCGGGTAAGAGTAAAATTCAAGCCTAAAGAATCTTTTGCCTGGCGGCCTATTTCTTTTCTTAAATCCCGGCTATTTAAGAGGATAATGGCCTTCTCTGACATAGAAAGCATATCACCGGGCGCAACAAGGAACCCTGTTTTACCTTCACTGATGACTTCGGAAATGCTACCTGTATTGGTTGCTACTACCGGGCAGGAAGAGACCATCGCTTCCAGCACTGATATGGGCATGCCTTCCCAGAGAGAAGTCAGCACAAATACATCCATGGCTTGCAATACGCGGGGGATATCCTTTCGCCAACCGGTTAAAATAACCTGCGATCCCAAGCCAAGCTCAAGGATCGACCTTTCTAAATCTTGGCGAAGAATACCATCGCCGACTAGAAGGAATTTCACCTGGGGCAGCCTTTTATGGATCAAAGAAGCTAATTTTATAAAATCCTGCGGGGCTTTCTGGGCCTTGAAACAAGAGATCATTCCCACTACCAGATCACCGGTATTTATCCCTAGTTGGCTTCTTATACTGGCGCCTTGCGTAGTAAACTCTTCGTAGTCAATGCCGTAATTGATAATGGCATATTTTTTTTCATTGCCTATGCGGTTAGCCAACCCTTTTTGTTTATCATGCTCGGAAACAACTATCAATTTATGCGTAAAATGTGCCGCGAGCCTTTCCAGCCAGAGGAATAATGCCCGATAGAAAAATACCTGATAATCGTTAAAACTCCAGCCATGGACAGTATGAACGATAACTTTTACACCAGCTAAACGGGCTGCCCAGCGCCCCAAAATCCCGGCTTTAGAACTATGCGTATGCACGATATCTATTTTGTTTCTTTTAATGTAATTATAAATCTGGCAGAAGGCTAAAAAATCCTTGCAGGGGTTAAGCGGGCGCTCCAGGAAACGGGACCTTTTTATTTTAAGGCCCGGTACTGACAAGAAGGCATCAGCCAGAAAACCATCGCAGGCGGTAAATAGGAAAAGGCTATACCTATCTTTGTCTAAATGCGTTATTAAGCTTAAAAGTTGCTTTTGCGCCCCTCCTAATTCCAATTTTGTGATCACATAAAGCAGGTTAGTTTTAGGCATGATAAACTTATTTCAACTTATGCTTATCGTCAATGATCTCCCCCTCTGTATCTATCACGTCATTTCGTTTTGAAGAAGACGAGAATATTTTTTTCGTCAGAATATAGCTATTGATGGCGAAAAATAATACCAATACCAGCCCAACGATAAGCCAGTAAGCCGGCTTTAAGAAAAACAATCCGAAGAAAAAATTAAAAACTATTAAAAAAGGCAAAAGACAGCCGGTGCGGCTCAAGAAGACAAAAGATTTCATAAAAATACCTCTTGTAGATTAAATTGTTTAGCGCCCCTTAGAATTAAGCTTATTACGAATTTCTTGCGGGATAGCTTTCGGCTTAAGATCCTTGCCTACGCAAACCAGGATTGTTTTGGCCTTAGTGACGATCTGCCCTTTTTGATTTTGTATCTGGTATTCAAATTCGGCTTTTACGGCAGACATATTCACAATTTTAGTATCTATCTGGAGCACATCTGCGTAAAAAGCGGGTAATTTATAATCTATCTCCTGGCGGGCGACGACAAAAAGCACTCCTCGATCTGACAACTCTTTGATACTTGCGCCCCTCTCCTCCATAAATTCTGTGCGCGCCTCTTCTAAAAATTTCAGGTAGTTGGCATAATAAACTACGCCGCCGCAATCGGTATGATGGTAATAAATCCTTATCTTCATCCTTAAACGCCTTTCTTTTTAAGCTGCCTCTTTATTCTTATTTTTACTTTTCTCAAGCAGGATTTCTTCTGCAATCTCAGTAGGCACCTGCGCATACTTATTGAAAGACATCGAAGCATTGGCGCGGCCGGTGCTTAGAGAACGGAAATTCGTAGCATAGCCGAACATCTCGGCAAGCGGCGCTTCCGCAGAAATGATCTTTTGTTTGCCTTTCGTATCCATATTCAGGATCTTGCCCCGGCGGGAACAGATATAGCCGACTATGCTATTTACGTATTCCTCGGGCGTAGTGACTTCAAGCGACATACAAGGCTCAAGCAATATGGGGCCTGCCTGCATAAAAGCCTGTTTAAAACCTAATATCCCGGCGAATTTAAATGCCAGTTCCGATGAATCTACTTCATGATAGGAGCCATCGATAAGCTCCACCTTGATATCAACGACGGGAAAACCCGCATACACCCCTTTCTGCATCGCTTCGATGACACCTTTCTCAACAGCGGGTATAAATGACCTCGGGATCGCGCCTCCTTTGATGCTATCGACAAAATTAAAACCCTTGCCGGCTTCTACGGGAAAAATATTCATTACTACATGCCCATATTGCCCCCTGCCTCCCGATTGCTTGATATATTTTCCTTCGCCTTGAGCTGTTTTAGAAATAGTTTCCCGGTAAGCAACTTTCGGCTGCCCGACTTGAGCCTCTACCCCGAATTCCTCTTTCAGCCTGTCCACGATGATCTCAAGGTGCAACTCCCCCATTCCGGTAAGAATGGTCTCCTTGGTCTCCTCGTCGGAATTAATCATGAAAGTAGGATCTTCTTCAGCCAGGCGGCCCAAGGCCCGCCCTAGCTTATCCTGATCAGAGCGGGTCTTAGGTGAGATACTCAGCGATACCACGGGTATGGGGAACTCTATCGACTCCAATAAAAGAGGGTTATCGGGATCGCTTAGCGTATCGCCGGTTGTTGTTTTATCCAGGCCTATTACCGCTACGATATCCCCGGCAAAAGCAAATTCTATATTTTCTCTCTGATTGGCATGCATACGCACAACTCTTCCTACCCGTTCTTTCTTGTCTTTGGTGACATTGAGTATATAGCTGCCTGTCTGGAGGATACCGGAGTAAATCCTTACATAGACGAGTTTTCCCATATGGGGATCAGATTGGACCTTAAAAGCCAGCGCGCTAAATGATTCATTCGAATCATGGCGCCTCTGTATGACTTTTTCTTTATCTTCCGGGTCATGGCCATTCACTACGGACAGGTCCGCAGGCGAAGGCAGATATAGCACTATTGCATCAAGCAGTTTTTGTATGCCTTTATTTCTTAGGCTTGCGCCGCAAAACAAAGGGACTATTTTATTGGCAATGGTCCCCCGGCGGATCACGCCTGTCAATTCTTCGTTAGTCACGGAGCTTTCTGATTCTAAAAATTTCTTTGTCAATGTATCGTCAAGGGCCACGGATTTTTCTACCATCATGTGGCGATATTTTGCCGCTATTTCCTGATAATCCTGCGGGATATCCTCTGTATGGAATTCCTTGCCTTGTGAATCCTCTTCGTATATATAGGCCTTCATTTCTATTAAGTCGATGACTCCGCGAAAATTGTCTTCGCTGCCAAGGGGGATCTCTAAAGCAACGGCATTGCCTTCCAATTC
>JALOCE010000105.1 GCA_023227925.1 Candidatus Omnitrophota bacterium | reverse complement strand
ATAAATTCTATCATATTATTAGAATCATCAAAAACAATTTTATCCGTGCCGATAAGCTGTAATGCCGCGTCGATCTTCCCCTGTTCAGGTAAAACATATTTCTTGTCTTTAAAACCCCAGAGCTCTGCCAGGGGCGCCACGGTAATATCAAAAGCGCCATTGCTTAGCGACCAGAATTCTTTTGCTTTTTTTATGACATACATGGCCTCGGGGCTTACTATTTCCCTTCCGGATTTATTTAACCTGGATACATCGCTATCCTCTTTATATTTACTTAATAGATTTTCTATCCTTCCTACTTCTTTGAAAACAATCCCTGCCGCCCTTTTGTCCGAAGAAGAGACTTCGATCATTGTCCCCATCATTACCCGGTTATCTTTATATAGCTCCTGCTTCTGGCAGCCGCATAAGAGCGCAAAACTTAAAATACAAAGCACAAAATTTATGGATTTAATCATCTATTTCCTAATCGCCTTTAACAGTTCATCCACCGTTAATGTATTTATTACATCGCTTTGGGACAACCAGCCCCGCCTGGCAACGGCAATACCAAACTTCATTGATTGTAATTGCTCGGCACTATGGGAATCTGTCCCTATAGCCAATCTAACGCCCGTCTCTTTTGCCCGGCGGCAATTCAGGTCATTTAAATCCAATCTTTCAGGAAAAGAATTTATCTCGAAAGAAGTGTTGGTCGACCGGGCCGCCTTAAAAATCTCTTCAAAATCCAGTTCATAGGCATCGCGGCTGCCCCAAAGCCTGCCCGTGGGATGGGCGATAATATGCACATACTTATTCTGGCAGGCCCTGATCAGCCTTCTGGTAAGCTGTTCTTTTGTTTGCTTGAATCCTGTATGGATCGCTGCCACGACTATATCGAATTCTTTAAGTATATCGTCTTTATAATCGAGCCTGCCGCTTGAGTCTATATCCACCTCTGTCCCGTACAAAACCCTGAAACCTTTCAGCTTTTTATTGATCTTATCGATCTCAAGCTTTTTCTTCTTTAAGTCCTGCACAGTCAGGCCGCCGGCAATTTTGAGGCTCTGGGAATGATCGGTGATAGCTATATAAGAATAGCCTAACCGCTTTGCTGCCTCGGCCATCTCTTCGATAGTATTACCGCCATCCGACCAGGTAGAATGCACGTGGAGATCGCCTTTTATATCTTTGCTTTCTATTAATTGCGGCAGTTTAAAACTCCGCGCTAATTCTACTTCGCCGTTATCCTCCCTTAACTCCGGCTCGATATAAGGCAGGCCTAAAACCTTGAATATCTCTTCTTCGGTCCTGCCTGCTAAAAATTTATTCCCCTTAAAGATACCGTATTCGTTTATTTTTAATCCCTTTTTTATGGCTAATTTCCGGAGCTTGATATTGAAATTCTTTGAACCGGTAAAATAAAAGAGCGCCGCGCCAAAGGATTTTTCTTCTACTACCCTGCAGTCGACCTGCACGCCATTACGCGTGCGCACCGAAGATTTAGTCTGCCCTTCGGCAAGGATATCCTTTACCGCAGGCAGCTTGGTAAAAGTGCGCATTATTTTTTCCGGCTTAGCCGAAATAATCAAAATATCGATATCGCGGACCGTTTCTTTTTGGCGGCGCAGGCTTCCGGCAATGGATATATTTTGCACTTCAGGCATTTTTTTTAAGGCGCGGACAAATTCATCGGCTGCCAGCGTTGCCTGCGCCAAGGTCATCCTCGCCCGGCCTTCTTTAAGGATATCTATCCCTTTTAAAATATTTTCTATGGTTTTTTCTTTTATGCCGAAAATACCGTCAAGCCTGTGCTTTTTTATTGCCTTTTCCAGGTCCGAGATATTCTTGATCTTTAATTCATCATACAAAAGTTTCGCGGTTTTCGGGCCCACGGAAGGGATCTTAAGCAGCCCCAGCAAGCCCTGCGGTATGCTCTTTTTTAGTTCTTCATAAAGCCTGACTTTTCCGGTCTTGACGAATTCTTTTATTCTCTCCGAGAGGTCGTTGCCGACACCGGGGATCTCTTTAAGCCTGTTCTCGCTGATAAAATCTTCTATATTTTCGCTTAAGGCCTCGATATTCTGCGCCGCTCTTTCATAAGCGCGGATCCTGAAGCGGTTCTCCCCCTTGATCTCTAATATCTTGGCAATATCAAGGAATAATGCGCTGATCTCTGAATTTTTCATTTGGCCTCTTCCAAAAATTCATTCTCGGGGTCTAATATACATGCGCGCTGAAAATAAAAATTATGTTTTTCCAGATCGCCTTTATTTTTATAGGCTTGAGCCAGGCGGGCATTGGCAGTGCAAAAATCCGGCGCGATCTTTACGGCAAGCTCGAGCTCCTCCAGCGCCTTATTTAAATTTCCGCCTGCTATTGCCGGCGCCTTTAAATAAAATGTCCCCAGGCCCAAATGCACTTCAGGCAGGCCAGGCGAAAGCTCCTTTGCCTTTAAGAAATAATTTTTTATCTGTGTCCCATACATGATCTTATTGAAAAACCATCCCTTTGCAGAACGCCTGCTGTTGATAGTACCCAGCATCATATAAGCCAATGCCTGATTTTCTTTATCGCCCCTGGCATTCTCCAGCGCCTGCCTTACCATACTTAAAGCCGTATCCAGGTCATCGTCGTTATATCTTATATACGCCAGGGTGATCAAGGAAGGGGCATCCTTAGGTTTATCCTGCAGTATTTTGTTTAATAAACATTCTGCTTCTTTGAATCTACGATTGCGCCTTAAGATCTCTGCCTTGCCCCAAAGCGCATCTAAATTTTCCGGTTGTTTAGTAAGAATAAGTTCGAAGATAACCAAAGCATCTTTGTCTTTCCTTGATTTTAAGAATGCGAATGCTTTTTTTAGCTGCTGGCTGCTGTCTTGATCTTTTTGCAAAGCAACTTTTTGCTCAAGCGGGCAGCAGCCGGATTTATTGCGTCCGGTAATATAAATCCCCGCGCCCAGGCCGATGATCACTAATATTATCAATAAATATTTTTTCATTTATTTACGGCTGAATTATAACTTGCCTCGATAGTCTTTACTAAATCCACCAGTATCGCGTTTACCGGCACTGGTATGCCTAGTTCCTGCCCCTGGCGCACGATCACACCGTTGATATAATCTATTTCCGTGCGCTTCTTTCTTAAGACATCCTGCAACATCGAACAAACATTGCAGGCGGTTGCCTCGCAGACTGCTTCTACTTTAGCCAGAGGATCATCATAGATAAGTTTTATCCTTTTTCTTTTGGCGACCCGCACTGCCTCCGTAACTGCTTCCCGCAAGATCTTGCGCGTCCCGGCAAACTCCACCAACTTTCCGTTGTTCAGGCGCGTTATAGCAGTAAGCGCATTGATCCCCACGTTAATGATCAGCTTCGACCATAAAAGCCCTTTGATATCGCGCGAGATCCTGGTTTCAAAACCAACCTTATTAAAAATCTCCCGGATGGAACGCAATTCCACGGGAATTTTACCGTCTATGCGGCCGATCACGGTCTCGCCATGGCCCGCATGCCTTACCCTGCCTACCGAAAGCAAGGTAGCACCCAAATTAGTTACTCCGCCGATGACTTTATCGTTTCCCACAACCTCGCCGATGATCTCGATGTTGCCGATACCGTTTTGCAGCGTCAGGACTTTTGTGCTTTTACCGACTAAGGGCTTGGCGTGCGTTATCGCCTCTTTTGTATCGTAGGATTTAACGCAAATAATCACCAGGTCTGCTTCCCCTACTTTTTTAGTATCGCTGGTGACATTGCCCTTTACCTGCCACTCTCCCGAAATACCCTCGATAAATATGCCGCCCTCGCTGATCTTCGTCGCCCTGTCCGTATCCTTATCTAATAACCAGATCTCTTCTTTGGATTTAAAAAGAAAAGAGGCCAGTAAACATCCCATTGCTCCCGGTCCGACAATGACTATTTTCATAGCATGCCTTTCGTTAAATTCCCGCAGGTACAAAATTATTCATCTTATTCAAGACCTTTTGCGACTTAAGCTCCCTCTCCAGATGAAAATTTAAAAATGAATTGAGTATCAGATCCAGTTCTTTTTTGATCTGCGGGTTCATCCCCAGGTTAAGATTGATCCTGAAATCATTCTTCTCAATATGCAGGATCGATGCTACTGTCCCCCGGAAAATCGAACGCGAGGTAACATCTTTATGGGCGCATTTAGTGCAAAGTAGCCCCCCGAGGCTCAAGCTGAATTTTGACTGCCCTAAAATCCTTGCGCCGCAGGAAACACAAGAATCAAAATGCGGCCTGAAGCCCGATAAGACCAATAATTTGATCTTAAAAATAGTCGCGACCTTATCAGGATTACTTCCCGCATTTAATTCCTTAAAACTCTCTAATGCCAGATTAAAGACTTCTTCGTTTTTGTCTTCCGCGGGCATAATCGCCTCTAAGAGCTCTGCCATGATACTTGCCATGCCGACCCTGGTAATATTCTGCCTGATAGTATTAAAATTATCCCTTATATCGCAAGCGCTGATCAAATGTAAAGATGAATTCCTCTTCTGGTAAAATATAACGTCATTATAAGAAAAATTTTCCATAGTGCTGGCAAATTTGGCGGGCTCCGTCCTTATGCCTTTTAAGATCCCGGAGATCTTGCCGAAATCACGCGTAAAAAAATTCGCTATTAACGAAGTCTCGCGGAAATCGCGCCTGCTTAAGATTATCGCTTCGCTTTTAAGTATTGGCATAGGTATTCTTCTTTTTGGCGCATGGCCGAACTGTTCCTGGCGTTGTTATCTTTATAACCCAGGATATGCAGCATTCCGTGTATTACATATAGGTATAGTTCGCCAAGTTTTGTGGCCTTGTAAATACCGGCGTTGCGGATAGCGGTATCCGTGGAAATAATTATATCGGCAAAAATATTCCCGGGATCGCCCTGCTCACTGATATCGAATGCTAAAACATCCGTAGCGGTATTGCGGCCTAAATATTTTGAGTTCAGGCCTTTGATCGTTTTGTCATCGACAAAACAAATAGTTATCTCTCCGGACTTTTTTATATGCTCAAAAGATAAGACTTTAAGGGCTACTGATTTTACCTTTTTCGGAATGATGGGAATCTTCTTTTGAAGATTTTTTATGATTATTTTCACTTCTCTGGCTTTCAGGATAGGTTATGCGGCTATGGTATATGCCGCCTAATATACGGATAAATACAGCCGAGATCTTTTCAAGGTCTTTCAATGTAAGGTCGCATTCATCGAGCTGGCCGTCGATAAATTTATTATTGATGATCTTATGCGTCACTTCCGCGATCTTTGTCGGGGCGGGGTCTTTCAATGCGCGGCTGGCCGCCTCGACAGAATCCGCCAGGAGCACTATGGCCGTCTCTTTTGTATTAGGTTTGGGCCCCGGATAACGAAAACCTTCTTCTTTCACCTCCTGGTCTTCTTCCAGGGTCTCTAAGGCGCGGCGGTAAAAATAATAAACCAGGCTATTGCCGTGATGCTGCAGGATAAAATCCGTCAGGCGCGGATTAAGATTATATTTTTTGGCTAACTCCACGCCTTCTTTAACATGGTTTATGATCACCAGCTTGCTCATATCCGCAGATAAATTATCATGCTTATTCCCTGCCAGATCCTGGTTCTCGCTGAAATATTCCGCCTTCTCTAATTTTCCTATATCGTGATAATATCCACCTATCCTTGCCAATAACGCGTTTGCGCCTATTGCCCGGCTGGCAGCATCGGACAAATTCCCTACCACCAGGCTATGATGATAAGTCCCCGGCGCTTCCAGGATCATACGCTGCAGGAGAGGATGGTTAAAATCCGCCAGTTCCAGGAGGCTGACATTGGTTACGGTCTTAAAAAGGAACTCGAATATCGGCAGGGCCCCTATGACAATGATGCTGGAAATAATACTGTTCAAGATAAGGATCAAATACCGGTCCGGCAGGCCGATCCAGAAACGATCGATAAAAAATAAGGTCAATACCTGCAGGGCGCCGACAATAAAGCCCGCGCGGATGATCGTGCTGCGCCGGCGCGCCCCGAAAACAAAAAGGCTCGCTAATATGCCGCTGATCAAAAACAATACACCCAAATAAAAATTAGTGCCCGCGATATAGACGATAGATACGGCGGAGGCAAAGGTAATTACTAAAGACACCTCCAGGTCGTTAAAAAGCACTGTGGCAAGCATAGGCACAAGGCAAAATGGCAGGTAAAATACCGGCAACTTTTGCTTCATAATAAAATAGCTGGAAACAAAATTAATCGCGAAAAGAAAAACAAGATAAAGTAATTTGCAGTTTTTAAG
>JALOCE010000104.1 GCA_023227925.1 Candidatus Omnitrophota bacterium | reverse complement strand
AGAGAAACGCGCAAGCGCTATCACGCCTGTGCCCGGAGGCGTCGGGCCGTTGACAGTAACCATGTTAATGCGCAACCTGGTTGAAGCAGCGAAATTGCAGCAATGAAAACCGTAGTTCTCCTGACCATATCAAATGTATTTATGACTTTTGCCTGGTATGGCCACCTAAAATATAAGAATTCACCGCTTTGGATCGTAGTCTTAATCAGTTGGGGGATCGCCTTCGCGGAATATTGTTTTCAGGTCCCGGCAAATAGGATCGGGCATTACCATTATTCTGCTGCCCAGTTAAAGACTATCCAGGAAGTAATCACATTAGTTGTTTTTGTGGTGTTTTCTATATTGTATCTTAAGGAAGAGTTTAAGTGGAATTACGCGGTAGGTTTCTTATGCATCCTCGCCGCAGTGTTCTTTATATTCAAGAAATGGTGATGGAATGAACTTTAAAGAAAAATTACAATCTGGAAAATTTTTGGTGACCTCGGAGATCGGCCCGCCGAAGGGCATTGAGACGAAGACGCTGCTGGAAGACGCTGAACTTATCCGCAACAGAGTGGATGCGATCAATGTCACGGACTTACAGAGTTCGGTGATGCGGCTTGGTTCATTAGCGGTCTCCAGCCTCTTAAAACAAAAAGGATTCGAGCCGATATTCCAGCTGACCTGCCGCGATAGGAATCGCTTAGCGCTTCAATCAGATATTTTATCCGCCGCCGCCTTAGGCATAGAAAATTTGCTTATCTTGACCGGAGACCATACTACATCAGGCGATCATCCGGAAGCAAAACCTGTCTTTGACCTGGATTCAGTGCAGTTATTACAGGTGGCAGGCAAACTCCAGGAAGGCTTCGATATGAATGGCAATAAATTGGAAGGCGCGGCGCCCAAATTTTGTATGGGCGCGGTAGTCAATCCCGGAGCGGATCCATTAGAGCCGCAGATCATCAAGATGGAGAAGAAGATCGAGGCGGGCGCGGAGTTTTTTCAGACCCAGGCGATCTATGATATAAAGACTTTCGAGAATTTCTTATCTAAAATAAAACATCTGAAAACCACGATACTAGGCGGGATAGTTTTATTGAAGTCCGCCGGAATGGCGCGCTATATGAATAAAAATGTCGCCGGTGTATTTGTGCCGGATGATTTCATCAAGGAAATGGAAGAAACGAAAGATAAGGCAGCCAAATCAGTAGAGATAGCTGCTCGATTGATCAAAGAATTGAAGCCGATGTGCCAGGGAATACATATTATGCCTATCGGATGGGATAAAAAAGTCCCCCTGGTTTTGGATGCCAGCGCTTTATAAATGGCTAATTTACCGCAGATACCCGGAGCAAGGAAAAGAGGAGTCGTATTATTAAGCACGGCGGACGAGCTTAAGAAATTAGACGAATTCCTTATCAATGATACCGTCTGTATTGACGGGCCGTTTGATTCCGCCCTTTATCTAGCCGGGATAATTCATGAAAAATATAAAGTCGGGGTCAAGGTTGTAAGTAAAGATAAATTTGCAGGGGCATTACCTGCCGAAATCGAAATAATCGAGAGCCCTATTCATGAGATCGTCGGTGAAGGTAAGGCCGAGGCAGTTAAGTTTAAAGACGGTAAAGCCGTAGGCGTATGCCTGGTAATTTTTACCGGAGAGATAATATCTAAAGATGATAAGGGGGAAGAGATGTCCGATATAATACCGCAATTAGTAACTAAAGGCAGCCAGGCAGTGTTAAATCTTACTAAGAGCGTTTTGGATAAAACAATAGCGGCAAAAGGAGCAAATGCGGCTTTATCATTCCCCGAGACTAATTATTATCTTCCGCTTATAAACGGTTTATTGAATATAGAAGTAAAGACGCTTGGAGATTGCCTGGTTGCTTTTAAACAGATAGAAGGGTTGAATAATGGGGAGCCTGCTTCCAGCGGCCTTATTATTAATGGCCTGGGCGGATTATTCAATAAAGGCGTAGCCACGCTCCTCTCTGAAGAAATATTGGCGGCCCTTTCAGTCTTAAACGGAGAGCATCCTAAAGCAGGAATAGGTTTTATCCCGGATAATATACTGCGTTCCCTGGGCCTGCAGTTGGTTGACGGAAGGATCGCCGGTATAGCCGTAGTCCTGGGCCCGGCTAAAGACGAAGATTCGGCAGTCGAGCTTATCAGGAATTTCCAGTCTAAGGGTATCGTAAGTTTATTGGTGGGAGGTGTAGACGGTAAGACTATACAGAAACAGCTGGAGGCAAAAGGTGTTGAGATCGGCCTGGAAAATTATATTGTGCCTTTAGGCGAAGATTATCTATCCGCGATTTACGCCGTGAATTTTGCGGTGCGCGCGCCGCTTATGTACGGCGGGATCAAGGCCGGGCAATGGGAAGGTATTGCCAATTATATCCTTAACCGCGTGCCGGCATTTATCGTGCTTTTATCTTATGTCGATGAAATAATCGTAGCTACGGGAGCGGGAGCGTTGGCTTTCGGTATACCTATTATTAGCGATTTGGATCTTCCGCAACTAGGAAAGCTTGATACTACCTTGTATGAAGCGTTATTAGTAGAAAAGGATTATAAGAAACTCGCCGCAAAATGTATCCTGGCGCGCGGCATCAAGATCAGGATGGCTGAGGTGGCTGTGCCGGTTGCTTATGCCGCGGCATTCGAAGGCGAGCGCGTAAGAAGAGAGAATTTGTATGTGGAATTCGGCGGCAAGGCAAGTAGCGCTTTTGAATATTTGACTATTAAGGGTTCAGATGAGGTCCAGGATGGCAATGTGGAAATAATCGGGGCGGATATCGACCAACTGGAAAAAGGCGTTAAGTCTATGCCGTTGGCGATTATCGTCGAAGTTTATGGGCGCAAGATGCAAAAAGATTTTGAGCCGATACTGGAGCGGCAGATCCATCGTTTCTCAAATTATGCGATGGGGATTATGCACGTCGGCCAAAGGGAGATGAATTGGATAAGGATAAGTAACGATGCCTTTGCTAAGGGTTTTCGATTGAAGCATATTGGTGTAATTCTACATGCTATGTTGCACCAGGAATATAGCGCTATTGTGGATAAAGTTCAGGTCAAGCTTTACACAAAACAAGAAGATGTGGATAGATTACTGCCGCAGGCAAAGAAGGCTTATGACGAACGCGATGAGCGTTTAAGCGGGATGACTGACGAGAGCGTAGATACATTTTATTCCTGCCTTTTATGCCAGTCGTTTGCGCCTAATCATGTTTGCATGATCACGCCTGAACGCCTGGGGTTATGCGGCGCGTATTCATGGTTAGACGGCAAGGCCTCTTACGAGATCACTCCTACGGGCCCGAATCAGCCGGTAGCAAAGGGTACGGTTTCCGACGAGCGGCTGGGACAATGGAAGAATATCGATGATTTTGTAAAACAGAAATCCAATAAGACGATCGAAAAAGTAAATATGTATTCGCTGATGGACTCGCCCCAGTCTTCTTGCGGGTGTTTTGAATGTATCGTGGCGATCATTCCGGAGGCTAACGGCGTAATGGTTGTGCACCGCGATTATTCCGGGATGACCCCTTGCGGAATGACTTTTACGACACTCGCCGGTTCAGTCGGCGGCGGGGTGCAGACACCGGGATTTTCGGGAATAGGCAAGCTTTATATTTTAAGCAAGAAATTTATTTCCGCGGAAGGCGGCTTAAAGCGCTTAGTCTGGATGCCCAAGGAATTAAAAGGGCTTTTAGGGGATAGATTAAAGAAGCGCTGCGAAGAGATAGGGGAGCCGGATTTATTGGAAAAAATCGCCGATGAAACAATAGCCACAACCTCCGAAGAATTAATGAAGTTCCTGGAAGAAGTAAAACATCCGGCGCTTACGATGCCTGCGTTAATATAATAATTTTGCTTGACACTCTGTTTTTCGCGTGTATAATTTTAGACAGATATAAATGCCCAACCACTTCATATTAAATAAGATAAAAATCTCTAATATACCAAAATACCCAGCTTTGTTTATTCTAAGCATTGCGGCATTCCTTTTCTGCAGTGCCAATATTTATGCTGATCCTTCAGATACGCCCTGGCCTGTAAGTTTATTACAAAAGAAAGAACTTTCTGCTATTCAAAAAGAGGCCCGTCAACGCCGTGCTCAGGGATTAGAACAGCAGAATATCGGCAACATAGAAGAGGCAATGAGTTTTTACCAGAAGGCTATCGAGTTAGATCCCGGTTATGCCGTTGCTTATAATGACTTAGGGATAATCTACGAGGCAATCGGAGATGCCGGCAGCGCAGAAAATTATTACCAGAAAGCCCTGACTGTAGATCCGGATTATTTGAGTTCATATTCGAACCTGGCCATGTTATATGAGTCCAAAGGCGATACGCAGAAGGCGCTTACATATTGGAAAGAGAGGGCTAAGCTAGGCTTGCCCGAGGATCCCTGGACGCAGAAAGCAAGGTCAAGATTAGTCGCGTTTAAGAAGGCCCATGCCGGTATGAAACAGCCGGTCGTGGATAAAGCCCGGGAGCGGGGAAAAGAAATCGAAGAATTAAGCAGGGAAGTAGCCCGGCAGAAACAGCTTAAAAAAGAGCAAGAGTTAAAAAAGGTCCAGGAGCACCTGGGTTTAGCGAAAAAATTATATGCCCAAGGCGATTACAAAAAAGCACTTCAGGAATTAAAAGCGGTTTTAAAAATTAACCCGAAGGAAAAAACCGCCTTGGATATAAAAGAAAAGATCAGGCTTAAGGCTATAGAGCAGCAGAAGAAGGCCAAAGAAGAGAAGAAGAAACGCGATATAGAGAATATGAAGGCGCGCTTTGACATCGGGGTAAAGTATTACCAGCAGGACAATCCTCAAGCAGCAGCGGAAGAATTTTCTAAAATAGGGACACTTATCACTTCTCCTCAAAAATAATAATAAATTTTTTAATAATCCCTGTCTATGTAACTAATCCCTAATGGGTAAACCCAAGTTATTTTTAATCGATGCTACTGCTTTTTGTTACCGGGCATTTTATGCGCTGCCTCAACTTGCTACTTCTTTCGGGCAGCCTACCAACGCTATATACGGCTTTATGAATATCCTGAATAAGATCTTAAAGCACGAGAAGCCGCAGTACCTGGCAATATGTTTTGATGTCTCGCGGGATACCTTCAGGCAAAAGAAATTCGCGGAATATAAAATACAGCGCCCGCCTATGCCTGACGGCCTGACCAGTCAGATCCCTCTGATCAAAGAGATAATCCGCGCTTACGCCCTTCCTCTTTTTGAAAAGGCAGGGTTTGAAGCGGATGATATTATCGCCACTATTGCCGCAAAGGCCAAGGGCTTGGGGTTACCGGTAGTAGTCGTCAGCTCCGATAAGGATATGCTGCAATTAGTAGATGATTCTATAGAAGTTTACAGCCCCTATAAAGACGAAGGCATATTTTATAACGAGGAAAAAGTCCGGGAGCGTTTTGGGGTTAGCCCCAAAGGGATAACGGATATTATCGCTCTTATGGGCGATAGCGCGGATAATCTCCCCGGCGTCCCTGGTATCGGCGAGAAGACTGCCGCCAGCCTCATTGTTCAATTCGGCAATTTAGATAAACTATTGGATAATATCGATAAGATCCAGCAGGAGAAAATAAGAAAAACCATAACAGAACATCTTGACGGTATTAAATTAAGCAAGGAGTTGGCTCTTTTGGATAATAAGGTAGATATAGATTTTGAGCTGGATAAATTAAAGATCGGAGAGCCGGATTATAAAAAGCTGTTTGATTTATTCAAGCGGCTTGAATTCAAAAAGTTTTTGAAGGATCTGCCTCTGGAGGAAGAGGAGACAGCGCAGGATAATAAAAGCGCCCTTGTGGAAGATAAAGAGCTGGTTAGTTTGATGCGCGGCCAGGATAGGTTAGTTTTCTACGGAGAGAGTTTAAAAGGCCTGGTCTATTCTGCGGGCAATAAGGTCTTCCAGGTAGATAGGGCGGGGAGGGATTTAAAGGCTATTCTATCGGAACCAAAAGTCAAAAAGATCAGCCACGACCTTAAAAAACTCAAGGTGTCTTTAGCCGGAGAAGGTGTCAGCCTGGAGGGATTATATTTTGATGTTATGATCGCGGCGTATCTTTTGAGCCCTTCGAAGTCCGGCTATGATTTGGCGGATATAGCTTTGGACTATTCAGCTAAAATGCTGCCTAAAGTAATAGAGAAGCAAAAGGCAGTAGAGCTGATAATAGAACTTGAGCCGAGACTGGAAAAAGAATTAGAAGCGAAAGCGCTCAGCGGGCTTTTTAGGGATATCGAAATGCCGCTGGTGGAAGTCTTATCGGAGATGGAA
>JALOCE010000103.1 GCA_023227925.1 Candidatus Omnitrophota bacterium | reverse complement strand
GAGAGAGGTATCAGCGGCATGCGCAGAGGGGTATCGAATACCGCCTGTTACGGCGACCTTACCCGCGGCCCAAGGATAATCACGCAAAAGACCCGCAAGGAAATGAAGAAGATACTTAAGGAGATTAAAACCGGAAAATTCGCCCGGGAATGGATTAAAGAGAATGAGACCGGCCGTAAGAATTTTGACAGCTTGATCAAATCCGGCGACGAGCATTTAATTGAAAAGGTAGGTAAAGAACTGCGCGAAATGATGCCTTGGATGAAAAAATAAGTGAAATGAAAATGGAAAAAATAATTATATTCGATACGACATTGAGGGACGGCGAACAGGCCCCGGGAGCTTCATTGACAAGCGAGCAAAAGCTGGAGATTGCTCTGCAACTTGAGAAGCTTGGGGTGGATGTTATTGAGGCCGGATTCCCAATAGCCAGCCCTGATGATTTCAAGGCGGTAAGCGATGTCTCAAAGAATATCAAGAAGAGTATCGTTTGCGGCCTGGCGCGTTGTATCAGCTCCGATATAGAGGCAGCGCATAATTCTCTGAAAAAAGCAAGGCACGGACGTATCCATCTTTTTCTGGCCACATCCAAGATCCATATGCAATATAAATTCCGTAAGGCCGAAGATGAAATACTTTCCCTGGCAAAGAAATCAACGCGTGAAGCCAGAAAGCTCTGTGAAGATATAGAATTTTCTCCCGAAGATGCCACGCGCACGGAGAGGTCTTTTCTTTTTAAGGTTATTGAAACAGCGATCAATGAAGGGGCTTCAACGATTAATATCCCTGATACTGTGGGTTATAGCTATCCTCAGGAGGTATATTCTCTTATCAGTGATATAAAAAATAATGTTCCTAATATTAATAGGGCGGTTATCTCCACCCATTGCCATAATGATTTGGGGCTGGCTAGCGCCAATTCGCTTTCGGCTATCTTGGCAGGGGCCCGGCAGGCGCATTGCACGATCAATGGTATTGGTGAGCGCGCTGGGAATGCTTCTTTGGAAGAGATTATCATGGCGATTAAGGTGCGCAAAGATGTCTTTAGGGGCCTCTATACACAGATAAATACGAAAAACATTTATAATACCTCACGCATGGTAAGCAGTTTTACCGGTTTTCTTGTCCCGCCGAATAAGGCGATAGTCGGCAAGAACGCCTTTCGCCATGAATCAGGTATCCATCAGGACGCCGTATTAAAGAAAAAAGATACATATGAGATTATGGATCCTGTCGACATAGGGGTAATAGGGAGCCAGCAGATTGTCCTGGGAAAGCATTCCGGAAGGCATGCCCTCTTAAGCAGGCTCAAGGATATCGGTTTTAAACTTAATGATTCCCAGGTGAATAAAGTTTTTCAGGATTTTAAGAAACTTGCCGATAAGAAAAAAGAGGTTTTTGACGATGATCTGATTATGCTGGTAGAGGAGGGGACTCGTGAGAAACGCAAGATCTATGAATTGGTTTCCGTGCGGGTTACCACAGGCACGGATATTGTTCCTGAGGCAACGGTCAGGATAAAATACAGGAAGGATATCTCTGAATTTTGTTCTACCGGTGACGGCCCCGTGGATGCCTGTTTTAAAGCAGCGGATAGATTAATCGGCATAAAAAGCGAGCTTCAGGATTACCGCCTTGAGGCAGTAACCCGGGGAAAAGACGCTATCGGAGAGGTTAACCTGAAGATTAAGATAAAAGACAGGATAATTTCCGGCCGCGGATCAAGCACCGATATTATCGAGGCTTCATTATTGGCATATCTCAATGCCGTAAATAAATATGCCATCTAAAAAGTTCTTGCCAAAATTACTGCTGGCTGGGGGTTTTTTCTCCCTTTTTCTTATCATTATATACCAAAACCAAATAAAGGATTTCCTGAAGCTAGGTTGCGATAAGGCCGGCAAATACGTTGATTACGCCTCCTATGACCTGAATCTTGAAGTGGAAAGGCACAGGCCGCTTTCTCTTATTAAGGAGGAAACCGAGTTAAAGCTTTATATAGGCGAGCCGTTCAGAGGTTTTAGTATTAGCGAATGGAAAGAGTTTTGGAATGTAATTTACGGCATCTTTTCGAAGATTGATCCGGAAGAGCCGGGTTTAGTGGGCAAGAGAAGGCAATTGAGTAAAAGTGAGATAGCTTCTGAATTAAAGAATAGGTATCCTCAGCCGTTCAATTATTTTCAGGAAAACCATTGGCAGATGTTCTTTGGGATAATTTTCAAGAAATGACATTTTTAAAAAAAAGAATTTATGGTCTTATCGGTTTGCCGCTTAAACACAGCTTTTCTGCAGCAATGCATAATGCTGCGTTCAAAGCCCTTAAAATAAACGCTGAATATAGGTTATTTGAGATCAGGCCACAAGACGTTGATGATTTTCTGGCGCAGCTTGATAAAAATAATATAAACGGGTTAAATGTAACGATACCCTACAAAGAAAAGGTATTAAAGTTTGTAAAATTGGATCAGGAATCATCTTTCTTAAGGCAGGTGCAGGCGGTAAATACGATAGCCAAGAAAGATGGGGCGTGGACAGGTTTTAATACGGATATCGCAGGTTTCAGCCGGCATTTAAAAGAGCAGTTTGATCCTGTTGGTAAAAAAGCGGCAATATTGGGCGCCGGAGGAGCGGCTAAAGCAGTCGCCTATGTTTTGGCCAGCCTAAAAGTAGATTCGATATCTGTATTTGATGTTGACCATCAGAAATCCAGTAAAATAACCGATATGATAAAAGAGATATTCCCGGGTTTTACAATATATCCGGTGGATAAGATTGAAGGTTTGGAGGTTAAAGATAAAGATTTGCTTGTTAACGCCACTCCCGTAGGCCTAAAGGAAGAAGATCCCTGTCTTTTTAAAAGTGGCCAGTTGCATAGCAACCTTTTTGTTTATGACCTTGTCTATAATCCCGCGCAGACAAAATTATTGGCTTTAGCTGAACGGGCAGGTGCCCGCGTTTCCAATGGTCTGGGTATGCTTTTGTACCAAGGTATGCTTTCCTTCCGTATCTGGACCGGCCAGGAAGCTCCCCGGCAGGTAATGGAGGAGACGTTGAATTCTGGGCTTTCAGTTAAAAAGTATAATTCTAAAAAGGAGAAACCATGCTAACAAAGATAATCGTTTTTATTTTTGGTTCAATTGTGGGCAGTTTCTTGAATGTTTGTATCCAACGCATGCCCAAGAGTGAATCCATAGTTTGGCCGCGCTCGCATTGCCCGAAATGCAAAAAGAGGATATCAGGTTATGATAATATCCCCTTTATAAGTTATATCCTGCTTAAAGGCAGGTGCCGTTCTTGCAAAGAAAGAATATCTTTACGCTACCCTTTGGTTGAGTTGTTGACCGCCTTGCTTACGGTTGTGCTTTTTAACCGTTTTGGCTTAAGCTACAACTTCTTTTTATATATGGTTATGTTATGGGGGTTGATTATCGCCACCTTTGTGGATATCTCGCATCGTATTATTCCCGATGAGGTATCGGTAGGGGGTATGATTATAGGTTTTATTATGGTTTCGATTAAAGGTTTTTCGTTTAACCCTCTGGGGTATACTTTCCATCCCATGTTACGATCTATATTAGGAATAATTGTTGGTGGAGGGATTATTTATTTGACCGGAGTGATTTTTGATCTGGTTTATTTTAAATGGCTTAAAAGGCCGGCGATCAACGGAGAAACTGAATCTATGGGCGGAGGAGATATAAAACTTTTGGCGATGATTGGAGCCTTTGTCGGCTGGCAAAAGGCCCTGCTTACATTCTTCCTGGCTCCTTTTTTAGGCATATTCGTCAGCATTATTATTCTGATTAAGAAAAAGGACCATACTATACCATATGGCCCGTTTCTTTCATTCGCGGCGTTGATATGTTTATTTTGGTCAGATAAGATAATCCAGTTAATTCTACCTCTTAAATAATTCATCGTATGTTGGAATCCAACCTCGCATTACCGTTTCCTAACACTATATCTAATGATAATTGGATGAATATCGGGTTTAAAAAGCGCGCAGGCGCATTAATCCCCTTGTTTACTGTTTATTCCGGCAATAGCTTCGGCATCGGCGACCTGGGAGATTTAAAGTTTGTTGTTGATTGGGCAAAGCTGACCGCAAACTCCATAATCCAGCTTTTGCCTATGAATGAAGTCGGGCCGTTATTCTGCCCGTATGACGCCCTAAGTTCCTTTGCGCTTGAACCGGCCTATATTTGTTTAAAGGATTTTGCGTCACTTAAAAAAGAACGGTTTAATCCTGTTTCTAAGGATAATTCTTATGTTGACTATACGGTAAAAAAAGAAAAGCTGCGCCTGCTTTGGGATGTATACCTGCTTCAAGATTTAAGCGAAGAGTTTGCTTTTGAGGATTTTCAGAAGGAAAACGCGTATTGGCTGCTGGATTTTGCGCTTTTTAAGGTGCTGAAGGATTTTAACCAAGGCAAACCCTGGTATGAATGGGAGGATAAATTTAAACAGCGTCACAGGCAGGCTTTGCAGGAGTTCTGGCAGGATAATATTGAGCAAATAACCTTTCATATGTGGTTGCAATGGGTTCTTTTTAAACAGTTTAAGTCTGCGCAGGATTATGCGCGGGTAAATAATGTTTTTTTGAAAGGCGACCTTCCGGTTTTGGTCTCTCGGGACAGCGCGGATGTCTGGGCGCATCCGGGGTTTTTTAAACTGGATTTTGCAGCCGGAGCCCCTCCGGATATGTATTGCGCAAAAGGCCAGCGTTGGGGGATGCCGACGTACAACTGGGGCAATATCGCTAAAGACGGCTATCTTTATATAAAAGAGAAACTAAGGTACGCCGAAAAATTTTATAATATCTTGCGCGTTGATCATGTTGTCGGGCTTTTTCGTATTTGGAGCATTCCTTATAATGACCCGGAAGAGAACCAGGGATTAAATGGTTTCTTTGACCCGAAGGATGAAAATCTTTGGGGAGAACATGGCCGTAATATTTTAAGTATTTTGGTAAAAAACACAAAAATGCTGCTTTGCGCCGAGGACCTTGGGGTGATTCCTAAATGCTGCACCGACACCCTGCGTGAATTCGGTATCCCCGGAAATGACGTGCAGCGCTGGGTAAAGGATTGGAATACCAGGCATGATTTTCTTGCTCCGGAGCAATATCGAAAGCTTTCCGTAGCCATGCTCTCTACGCATGATACAACTAATTGGCCTGCTTGGTGGGAAGATGAAGCAGGGACAGTGGATGAAGGGTTGTTTGTCAGAAAATGCGGCGGACAGCGCGGGATTGATTTTAGTATGATTAAAGATAAACTTTTTGACCCGGCGCTCTCTAAATACGGCAGGTTACGCTGGCGGGAGGGCGTGGATTCGGTTGATAAGTTAGTATCTATTCTAAATGAAGGGGTGCTTTCAGGAGGAGTCCGTCCTAAAGAGCATCTGCTGGATTTTGTAGATCTGTATGAAAATAGTTACCGGGAAAAAGATAAGCTCTGGAAGCATTTGAGGATCAAGGGCCCGATGAGGGAGAAGTGCGACGTCGAGATCATGCGGGTGGCGTTAAAAATAAGCCTGGATGCAAGCGCGGTATTTTGCGTAAATACCATTGTTGACTGGCTGTATCAAGCCGGTATCTTTGAGAATGATCCGTATCAATACAGGACTAATACGCCCGGAACGGTCAGCCCCAAGAATTGGTCGCTGCGGCTGCCAATCAGCCTTGAGCAGCTATTTCGCCATCCGGTAAATAAGCAAATACGCAAGATGATCGTGGATTCCGGTAGGATATAAATTAGCGGGTCCTGCCGAGCCTTGTTCTCGCAGCACCGCTTGCTCGCCCCGGCGCGGCTCGCTGCGCTTCGGCAAAAATTCTCGCTCTGCCTATACATTTATTACGGGCAACCGTGCCCGCTCAATTTTTGAGATGCTGCTCGAGTCAAGTCTCGGCACCCGCTAAATGGCTTGTAACTCTGCGAAATTAAAATACCCTGAAGGACAAAATATCAATAGCATCATAAGGATAATAATTTAATGGGAATATTGCAGGGGACAGAATATTATATTTCTAAGCGCATGGGCAAGGCGATCATGGATTATAAAATGCTTGCCGACGGAGATAAGATCGCGGTTGCTGTTTCCGGCGGCAAGGACAGCTTGACTTTATTGCGCCTGCTGCGTGACCGTAAGGCATTTGTGCCCATAAAATATGATCTTGTCGCCCTGCATATAGATATGGGGTATCCTAAGTCAATTTCTAAGAAACTTGAGAAATATTTTAAGAAGTTAAAGGTTGAGTATAGGATCATAAAATCAGACGTACTTAAGAAAACAGAGAAGAGTAAGATCAATTGTTTTTGGTGCTCTTGGAACAGGAGGAAGGAATTGTTTATTTCGGCAAATAAACTTGGTTGCACTAAGATCGCCTTAGGCCACCATATGGACGATATCATCGAGACCGTGCTTTTAAACCTGTTTTTCCAGGGGGAGATATCGGGCATGGT
>JALOCE010000102.1 GCA_023227925.1 Candidatus Omnitrophota bacterium | reverse complement strand
TGCCTTTATTGCCTGCCGCTAATGAAAAGGCTATTGCGATAAGATTATCCGCTATGGACTCTAAAACAAGGTTCCGGTTGATCTCTTCGATAATCTTCTTGAGGCTATCATAACGTTTTATCTTTTCCTCTAAAGAAGATTTATTTTTAAGCTCGTGTAAATTCTGGTCGTTTAGGATATTTGATTTTTCCTGCAGGGACTGGATATGGTATTCGAATTGGCGCTTCTTGCGGGATTTTCTTTTTAAAAGATATATAACGATAAGGAGATTAATAGAGAAAAAACAAAACAACTCAAACGCTTTATTATGGCTGGCGCTGATTTTTATTATATAGACAGGTAATAGGATATAGAAAAACAGGGAGACGAGTAAATAGGCGATAATCTTTAAAGGAAGGGCCTTTTTTATCGGGTGCGGCATAAAAATCTCTTTTTAATCACATACAGCAAAAGAGGCAGGAAAAAAATAATTATATGATCGTTTCTTCGGTATCTTTATCAAAAAAATGCACCTTGCTCATATCAAAGACTAAATCCATATCCTGATTCACCTTTGGCCTATCATGGGCGCCTACCCGGGCGACAAAAGTATGCTTTCCTGTATTTAGATAAAGATAGACCTCTGAACCCATAGGCTCATATACCTCGCAGTTAACCCTGACGATATTTTCCGGAGGAGCCTCGGAAACAAATAGTTTATCATAGATATCTTCCGAACGGATGCCTAATATGATCTCTTTTCCCACATAGGGCGTAATTCTGTCAAGCATATCCTCGACAAGTTTCACCATAAGCTTGCCCTCATCAAAATATAAGCGGGAGTCTTTTTTAATGATCCTGCCGTTCATAAAATTCATCGGCGGGGAACCAATAAAGCCGGCAACAAATTTATTTTTCGGTTTATCGTAAATAGTTATCGGATCGGCTACCTGCTGCAGGACGCCGTCTTTCATTACCGCGATCCTATCGCCCATAGTCATAGCCTCTACCTGATCATGCGTAACATATATTATCGTTGCCTGCAGCCTTATATGCAGTTTATGGATCTCTGTCCTCATCTGTACCCTGAGCTTGGCATCAAGATTACTTAAGGGTTCATCGAATAAAAATACCAACGGTTTTCTTACGATTGCCCTGCCCACAGCCACGCGCTGTCTCTCGCCACCGGAAAGCTCTCTGGGCCTGCGGCCAAGCAGATGTTTTATACCCAAGATATCCGCAGCGCTATTGACGCGCTGAAGGATCTCCGGCTTCGAATAACGCCGCAGCCTGAGGCCAAACGACATATTCTCAAAAACGGTCATATGCGGATAAAGGGCATAGTTTTGAAATACCATGGCGATATCGCGGTCTTTAGCCGGGACATCATTGACCAGTTTATCTCCGATATATATCTGGCCTTCGCTTATTTCTTCGAGGCCGGCGATCATCCTTAATGTCGTAGATTTTCCGCATCCCGAAGGCCCAACTAATACCATGAACTCTTTATTCTCGATACCTAAATTGACCTTGTTGACTGCATTGGCATCGCCCGTGAAAGACTTAGAAACATTTTTTAGACTTACCTGTGCCATTTGCCCCTCTCTTATTTTTATGTTTTTATTATATAAACTTTAGCTCAAATAGTCAAGTAATTGGCTTAAAGTCGTTTTTAAATTCTTACGGTCCACTATCATATCTATCAACCCGTGTTCCAGCAGAAATTCCGAACGCTGAAAACCATGCGGCAGCTTTTGCCTTATGGTCTGCTCGATTACGCGCGGGCCGGTAAAACCGATCAATGCCTTTGGTTCGGCGATTATCATATCCCCTATCCCGGCAAAGGATGCCATAACGCCCGCCATAGTAGGATTCGTCAATACCGAAATATAGGGAAGTTTTGCCTTATGGTGATAGGCAAGTGCCGCGCAGGTTTTAGCCATCTGCATGAGGCTGAACATCCCTTCATACATACGCGCACCTCCGCCCGAACCGGAGACGATGATAATAGGGAGTTTATTTTTAGTGGCTGCTTCGATAGCGCGCGTTATCTTTTCTCCTACTACCGAACCCATAGAGCCCATGATAAAACGCGAATCCGTAACGGCGATCATCATATCCTTGCCATCCAAAAGCCCCCTGCCTGTGATAACCGCTTCTTTTAATCCTGTTATTTTTTGATCCTGCACTAACTTATCTTTATAAGTCTTGGGCCCCTTGAACTCCAAAGGATCAGCCGGTTCCATCTCCTTATCGGATTCCTGAAATGTATCTTTGTCTAAAAGCAAATTTATCCTTTCGTAAGCATTCAGGATAAAATGATGGTTGCATTTCGGGCAGACCCTGAAGTTTTCTTCGAGGCTCTTATTATACAAAGTTTCGGAACAGCCCTCGCACTTTGTCCATAGGCCGTCGGGGATCTCTTTCTTTTTGAGCCTTACGATCGTATATTTCGGTTTACCGAAAAGTGCCATAATATTCCACCTTAATCAAACTTATTGACCACTAATCCTGACCAAACCTTGGGATAAAAGTATGTTGATTTGGGAGGCATTTTATTCCCGTTCAAAGCCACGGCGATTATATCCTGGATCTTCACCGGGTTCAAGAAAAAGGCTATTGCTAAAGGATCCCTGTCAGCTTCGTCAATAAATTCCTGCGCCTGGGCACTAAAAGTAAGGTTATCCTTATCTTCTAAATTGCATCCTAAAATTTCTTTTAAGATTATATGGTTAAAGATAGAGACATCCAACGACCTGTATTCTTTAGGCTTATCGGCGATCAATTTATCCAGGATCTTGATATTTTTCAGGCGCAGTAAAAAATATTTTTTATCCTTATACATCCCTAATACATGTTCTGTGCGCCCGCCCTTCTCCATCAAAAAGAAAAACCGTGTTTTATCCTTTACTTCATCGATATCGAAATATTCCTTAAGGCTTAGTTTAAGGCGGTCCAAATCCGGGGTTGTATCGAGTTTGACCAGGCGATGAATAGGTAATATCGTAAGGCCGCTGATATCGGTATTGGTAAAATAAGACATGACGTAGTTAAAGCTCTCTTCTCCCGTGAACGCAGACAGTTTCTTCTTCCTTAAATCCCTGTAGGCGCAGGCAACTTCATAGCGATGATGGCCGTCGGCAATAAAAATATTTTCTCCGGCAAGGCTTGATTGTATCCTGCCGAGAGTCTCCGGTGAATCTATTCTCCACAATTTATGCGTAACGCCCTCGTCATCCACGATATCGATAAATGGCTTCTTCTCCTGGATATACTGTTTATAAACGCGTTGGATGATGCGCTTGTTATCTTTAAAGACGACAAAGATAGGGCTTAAATTCGCCTTCACTTGTTTTATCAGTTTAAAACGGTCTTCTTTCGGCGCCAGGCGCGTATTTTCATGGGCATATATGGAATTTTTATCCTGTAAATGCAAAAGAGAAATAAACCCCAGGCGGGTCTTTTTCTCTCCCTTGACTTTATATTGCTGGCTATAAAAATATATAGCCGGGCGTTCATCCTGGACCAGGATCTCGTTCTTTAACCAGTCTTTAAAATAAATTGCTGCGCGCTTATATTTATCTTCCCCGGAAATATCTTTCCCGAAAAGGATATGGATAAAATTATAGGGGCTGGCATCATGAAGGCTCTTTTGAGCCTGAGGCGGAATAATATCATACGGCGGGCAAACTACGCTTGAGAGGTTATTGAGCTTATCTTGATTATAAATAATGGCTTTAAAAGGTTTTATCTTTGTCATCGCGAAAAAATACTGGCAATAAAAATCCCCAGGCCGTCAGAAACAATATCCTTCCAGGAAGCTAACCTGTAAGGTATGAATGACTGGTGGAATTCATCGCTTAACGCATAGATAATGGCAATAACGAATACCCACGATAAACGCGTTAATCTGCTTCTCCACGAAAAATATTCCCTAAGCGCGCGGTTGATCAAAAAGGCAAAAACAGCGTATCCCAAAATATGGAATACTATATCCTGCCCTTTGAATAATCCGGGCAATTCTGTCCCGGGTACAGAGGAAACAGAGAAAATAAATATAGCACAAATTATTACCGGTAGCCAGTATTTAATGAATCTTGCAGCCATCACATCCCTTTTTGGCTTCTGGGCAGGTATTATCTTTCGAATGATGAGTTTGGGCTTTTGGTTTTTTACGGTAATCGGTAGCATAAAAACCTGAACCTTTAAAGATTATCCCTGAGCCGCTGCTGATCAAGCGCCTTACTTTCTTATTACACTTGGGGCAGGCATCAAGATGTTTATCCGACATCTTCTGAAATGCCTCAAATTTATGCCCGCAATGCGTGCATTCATATTCGTATGTTGGCATAGCTTCCTCTTTATCTGAATGTTCTTTTTATCTTATCGGTAAAACTATCTTTATCAATCTCTTCGCCTGAAGCCTTAGCGAATGCCTCTATCAACCTGCGCTGTTCCGCAGTCAAATGTGTTGGTATTTCTACGCCTATCTTTACCAGCTCATCGCCCTTGCCTCTTCCGTGCACGTCCGGTATGCCTTTTTCTTTCAGGCGGAAAACCCTGCCGCTCTGTGTTCCGGAAGGAATCTTCATCGTCACTTTTGCATCCAGGGTAGGCACTTCTATCTCGCCTCCCAATATTGCCTTGGTAAGGCTGATGGTTACTTCTGTCAAAATATCATTATGATGCCTTTGAAAAACCGTATGCGGCTTTACTTCAATAATCACATATAAATCCCCATGGCCAGCTGTGCCTGCTTCTCCTTCGCCCCTTACTCTTAAATGCGAGCCAGTATCGACGCCTGCCGGAATTTTCACCTTGATTTTATGCGTCTGTTTGATCCTGCCTTCGCCGCGGCAATCCGGGCATGGGGTCTGCGTCATCGAACCTTCGCCACCGCAGCGCGGACAAGTCTGGGTCAATTGAAAAAAACCATTAGAAGCTACTGTATGCCCGGAGCCTCTACACTGGGGACAGGTAATTTTTTTACTACCGGGTTTTGCCCCGCTTCCCGAACAGGTTTTGCATATCTCATAACGCGGCAGGATAATTGTTTTCTCTGTGCCAGAGGCTGCCTCTTCCAAGGTTATATCTGTAGCAACCTGTAAATCCCGGCCCCGGCGGGACCTGCCGCCGCGATGCCCGGAGCCTCTGCCGAAAACATCATAACCTAGATCTGAAAATATCTCATCGAATAACCCGCCGCCAACGCCAAAATCCCCCATATCCCTGAATACTCCGGAAAAATCCGCGCCCTTAAAAATATCTTCATAAGCGTATTTCTGGTCTATCCCGGAATGGCCGTATTGATCGTACAACGCGCGCTTTTCGGAATCAGAAAGGACAGCATATGCTTCGGAGATCTCCTTGAACTTTTCCTCCGCTTCTTTTTTCTGCTCATGCGGCACTCTGTCCGGATGGTATTTAAGCGCTAATTCCCGGTAGGCCTTCTTTATCTGGTCTAACGTAGCGCTCTTTTGCACTCCGAGTATTTCGTAATAGTCGCGTTTAGTTGATTGCATTGGTCAATTATTTTTTGTCGTCCTCTTCTTTAAAATCAGCGTCAATAATATCCTCTTCCTTCTGTTTGTTCTCTTCTTCAGGCTTAGGCTCTTGAGGCTCTTCTTGCGCGCCTGCTGCTCCAGGGCCTTGGCCTTGAGATTGCTGTTGCTTAGCTCCTGCCTGCTTATAAATCTCCTCGGCGAGTTTATGCGAGGCGCGGGTGAGATCTTCCATCGAACGCTTGATCCTGTCCACGTTTTTATCTTTCAACGCCGTCTTTAGATCATTAAGTTTTGCCTCGATATCGGCGCGTTCAGCCTGGCTTACCTTATCGCCAAAATCCTTAAGCGATTTTTCCGTAGCATAGAGAAGCGTATCCGCCTGATTGATTATTTCCACTTCTCCTTTTTTCTTGGCGTCATCAGCAGCAAATTTTTCCGCGTCCTTGACCATCTTGTCGATCTCCTCGGGTGAAAGTTTCTTCGGCGCGGTGATACGGATAGACTGCTCTTTACCCGTACCTAGATCTTTAGCAGAAACATGCACAATACCGTCGCGGTCAATATCGAATTTTACTTCTACTTGCGGGACGCCGCGGGGCGCAGCCGGAATACCTACCAGGTCAAACCTGCCCAGCTCCACATTATCATCAGCCATCTGGCGTTCGCCCTGTAAAACACGTATAGTAACCGCGGTCTGATTATCTGCCGCAGTAGAGAAAATCTGGCTTTTTTGCGTCGGGATAGAAGCGTTTCTTTCGATCAGCTTCGTATTTACTCCACCTAAGGTTTCAATACCCAAAGAAAGCGGGGTAACATCCAGAAGAAGCACGTCTTTTACTTCTCCTGTGATGATCGCTGCCTGTATCGCTGCACCCAAAGCCACGCATTCCATCGGATCAACTCCGCGCTCGATCTTTTTACCTACATAATCTTCAACAAATTTCTGGACTATGGGCATTCTCGTCGGGCCGCCGACCATGATGATGCG
>JALOCE010000005.1 GCA_023227925.1 Candidatus Omnitrophota bacterium | reverse complement strand
AAGCAGTTTTAAGTTAGAACGAAGAACTCCATTCTCTTCGAGATTGGTTAGCACACTCATTACCGCTAACCGGTCTAATCCAGTATCCCGCGTAATCCTATTCAAGTGCGCGCTTCCATTCGCCTTTAAGTAAGCGAAAATAATCTCTTCGGTTTTCTTTTCGTCAGCCATCAAGATCGCCTCCCGTCGCTTCATTCAACCTCGTTTGACCCTTCCAATTCCTGATTCGAGCCTCCGCCATCCGATAATATTTCTCGTCTAACTCAATCCCCATGAAGTTCCGTCCCAACCTCAACGCCGCAACTCCAGTGCTACCCGAACCCATGAATGGGTCAAGGACAATTTCTCCTTCGCGTGAATGCAACCGAATGAACCATGCCGCCAATTCAAACGGTTTTTCAGTCGGATGTTGGGCTTGCGATGGGATAATCTTTCGGATGCCTTTAATGATGTTAGGAACGGAATTAGTTTCGTCATACCATTTACATGCCGCTCCTTGCTTCTGCGCCACCAAGACAAACTCGTAATTTCTACGATAATGCCAACCCATCCCTAAACCGCCCTTGTCCCATACTATCGCGTGTTTGAATGGAATCTCCGCGTCAAGCCATAAACTCCAGCGCGCAAATTGAGGGTCGGGACCACCACCACCACAACAACAACAACAACAACAACCGCCCGGAACCAAAACCCGCTTCGCCTCTTTGAGAAAGCCTTTGAATACAATTTCAGCTTCTTTTGGGGAGTCGTTTAGGATTGGACGCGCATCTTCCGCCTTCGCGCCAGTAAGTTCATGCCCAAGTGCCTTCTCCCGGTTATGCGCCAAATCCCCATCGTTGTTGTTGTGCCCATAAGGGGGGTCGGTAAAAATCATGTCCACGCTGTCGCTCTCCATTTCCCGCATTTTCTCGCGGCAATCTCCCAAAATTAGTTTCGCGTCAGTCATCATTCACTACCTTCCGCTTCCCGAATAATCTCCCACCCATTCGAACGCAACCGACCCTGCGTCACCAACACGTCCACGTAATCACCCGCCAACTTTTTCGTGATACCGAAACGCGCCGACAACAACTCGATTAAGCGAGGCCGAAAAGTTTTTCCAACCGGCACCACTTTAAAAGCGTCCTCAATTCGTTCACGCCGCGAACTCGACAACCCCATCACGCTTCACCCCGCACTTCGCCACACACGCGACACTTCGTCTCCCACTCGTGCACGTGCTTCGGCAACTTCCCCTTCGCCAACGACTCCAACACCCCGAAACGGCCGCCTGGGCCGACGTCGAGGAAGACGTAGCGCCGGCCGTAGTCGCCGAAGAAGCCGTACCTGCGGACCGCGAGGCCAAACCAGTCCCGGTTGCTTCGCCACAAGTACCGGTCTTTCTGAGAATCCGTTCGGATTCCATTCGGAATCCCGAACGTCGAGTCCGGAGCGTACCAACCATCCTTTTCCGGAATAGGCAAGCACTTCACTGACTTCCCGGGAACGAAAACCTTCTCGCGAGGGTCGAACTTGAAGTCCGGATGATTGCAGACGAGCATCGAGTTGGTTTTCATCTGAAATTTCTTTGGGACTTCGTAAACGCGGCCATCCCGCTCAAGCGTCTCCCCAAACGGCACGCCCGGCGCTTTAAGCGCTACGAGCGTCCCGCTCCGACACGGCCACGCGTCACCAAAATCGTTTCGCGCATTCGTCTGCAGAACCGCGTCAAGCTCAGGATTCGACGCAATCCTCGCGCCCTTAGCGGCAGCCAACGCAAGCGTGCCCGCCTCATCCGCCTCGTTCGTCAACGTCCTCAATTCAAAACCCATGTCAATCCCTCTTCTTCTTTTCCTCAACTTCCCTCACACCCCACACCCCGAAACGGCCGTCTGGGAGGTCGTAGAGGAAGACGCCGCGCCGGTAGACGACGAAGTCGCCGTCCCCGCGGACCGCCAGGCCAATGAATGCCTCGTCCTGCCAGCGCCACAAGTGACGCCTTGAAGCTGCGTAACCCTTCTCTTCGCCGATAGGCAACCCGAAAACTGGCTCAATGTCGTACCACCCGTCCTCAAGCGGCAAGTTGAAGCGGTTCAATTTGCTTGACGAAAACGTTTTCGTTTTCTCGTCCAACTGCACGTCTTCCGGCTTCCCGACAAGCGCGAAACCCGACTTGCCCTGAAACTCTTTCGGCACCTTCACCGTCAAACCCCGCCACTTCACAGTCTCCCCGAAAACCTCGCCAGGCTTCAAGTAAACCGCGAACGGGCCCGCCCAGCAAGGATACATCTCACGCTCCTCCTCCCACTGCGCAGACGCAACAAGCCGCGCATCCAACTCCAAACTCGAAGGAAGCCTCAACTTCCGCTTCGCCAACTCAGCCAACGCTTCAACCAACGTCAACCCCTTACCGCCCGCAAACGGCGCAACCTTCACCCACTCCAAAACTTTTCCCATAATCAATCCCCCCAATTCAACCGAAGCTCGGGATAATCATCCAACAACTCCACGACGCGCCTCAACCGCGCCCGCTTGTCCGGTCGCACTTCCACCATGACTTGCGCGCTCCGATACTTTATAATCCATTCGTGTTTCAGCATCCACGAGAATTGGCGTCGAATGTAGTAGCGGTCGTGAGTGGCTTCGCCATGCAGGCGCGCGTAATCCGCCAACTTTTTTTCCAGCAACGCGCTCGTGAGCAAATCGTTTTTTTCCGGCCACAAAAGGAACCGCAGGATTCTTTTCCGGAGTTCTGGCGTCGGGCAAGCGCTTTTCAGCGCGGCAGGCTCCACTTGATTCGCTGGCACACCCTCCGTTTTGAGGCGCACCATTTAAAAAACCATCGTTTCCCTCGTGCCGCTGACGAGAACGAACCAACGAACGTTCGTTATGCATCAGCGATTCCGGGAAAAACGCGGTTTTGACGCCGACGAAAACCGTTTCGTTGAGAAAACGAATGAACCATTTTTGGTTCGTTCTCGTCGAAAACACGCCGAAAAAAACGGTTGATTCGTTCGACGAGAAACCTGGTTTTCTTGAAGTTTCCGGAAAAAAGTTGCGCGCGGGGTGGGCCCGCCGGGGCTTCGTGCCAGCGATATAGCCTCGGCTGGGGCCCGAAGCCCCAACGGGTTTTGCTCCCGGGCCCATAAATACTTGCGTGGAATGGACTAACGAACGTTCATTGGTTCATTCAGTTTTCAAGCGTTAAGGGTTCCGCCGCCGAAAAAAACGGTGGGCGCGAAAAACCGTGGTGCATAACGAACGTTCATTAGTCCATTATGGTTTCGTCGTGATTCTCGCCGAAACGCAACGAACCAAAAAAGGTTCGTTCTCGTCGGGGGTTCGACGAACGAAAAACTTTTAAAGAAGGTTCGTTAAACGTCTAACCAGCGCGCTGGAGGGCATTGCCGCGCCTTACGCTCGCTGGACGCGGCAACCCCTCCTGAACCCACCCCGGAACGCTTTAACGCCTAAATGACGCTGCCTTGGCTGACTAACGCGCGAATGGCGTGTATGGTTTCAAGCGTTCGGTTTACCCGGGTCGTTGCCAGCGTCCCGCACGACTTTCTCCACCGCAGCAAAAAACGCTGCGAGCACCGGCAGCACGAGCACTTGCACAGCCGCAAAATCGTGCGCAAACACCAAGCTCGCCACGCGCGGAACGAAACTCGGGTCCGCAATCGCGTACGCGACTGCCGCAATCGCGCCCATGCGGAACGCGCGCGCCAACGTGCGCACCAACAACGACTCGTACAATTCGTCCGAAACCAGTTTCAGTTGCGGGAATTCGGCTCCCGCATACCACTTCAACTCAACCATTCCACCACCTCGTTTCTTTTTCTCAATACGCGTACACCCAGCTTGCGCCCGCGTTGCCGTTCGCTCCGTTCGCTGGCGTCGTGCCTCCCGCGCCGCCCGCCGCACCCGCAACGCGGTTCCCGCCCGAACCCCCGCCAACGCCACCGTTGCCCACGCCAGCTCCGGAGCCTACGTCAGCGCCTTTCGTGCCTCCCGCGCCTTCGGTCAACGTGATTGTGGGGGAACCGTAAGTGCCGCGGTAAAACATTACCACGTAACCCCCGTCGCCTCCGGCGCCGCCTCCTCCCCCGTAACCCTTATAGGTTTCGGGGGCGACCGCGTCTCCATTCCCGCCGTTCCCGCCATCCGCGCCGATGGCTTCAATGGTTCCGGAAGAAACGTTTCCTCCAACCACGAACATAAAGGTGCCGGCGGAACCGCCGCCTCCGCCTCCACCGCCTCCGTCTCCGCTGGAACCATCCGACACCCCGTTCCCTCCGTTTCCGCCAGCCGTGCCATTCGCTTGGAATGTGCCAACCGTGAGGTTGCCCGCGACCTCCAAATACAACGATGAAGCCAGATTGCCTGCCGTACCAGCCGAACCAGGAGTACCCCCTAAGTTCGCGCTACCGCGTGTGCCCGCGGAACTCGTTCCCGGCGTGAACGGATACAACAACCCGCGGAACGGCTTCCAAAACGTGTAAGGCGTCGCGTAAGCAGCGCCCGCCGTTGGCTGCCCGCCGTTCCCGCCATCTTGCGCCGTGCCTCCCGCCGTCGTGCCAACCTTTATTGTGCCCGCGTTCGTGACGTCGCCCGACACGAACACGTAATTGCGTGCACCCGTAAACGTGAGCGTTTGCCCGGAATCAACCGTGATGCTGGTGTAGTGCTTGCCCGCGCTCGCGTCCACATTCGTGGCGCCGGTCACGTGCAACGCGCCATCCGCGCCCGTGCCCCCCAAGTAGCGCGGGGGCCCGAGGTCGGGCGAAGAACCCAGCACGACGCGTTCATCTCGAATATCCGCGTCCACGATGGACGTGGCAGCCGCCGCCACGTAAATGACTGCCGCCAACAATGAAGCCGCCGGCAACACCGGCATGGCGGGCGCCGCGGCCGGAGTTCCAGCCGCGTAATGCAAGCCATCGCTTTGAAAATAGATTATGTCATAACGGTTCAAAGTCGCGTGCGCCGCGTCCACGGCTTGATTGCCGCCCGCGTACGCGTAACGCGCGCCGCCGACATAAAAATTTCCGGCCTCCACATCCACGCTCATGTTTGCGCCTGCCGCTCGCTGTGAAGGCGTCAAACCGTTGCGGACGCCCGCTTGCGCGCACGCTCGCGTAACATTATCAATTTCTGTTGCGTCCCCAATTGTTCCGCTCGTGAACGCTGTTTCTGCCGTCATGCCAATCCCCTCACGCGGGCACCCACTCCGTGGGCGCCGAACGCCTGTCCCCCCACTTGGTTTGACTCCAAACCGCGATGCCCCACACCCATGAATCATTCATGTCGCGCGAACACGTTTCCGCGGTTTCCTCCAATTCCGCGGTTTCCGGCAACGGGTACTCGTCCAACGTGACGGCATCCGTTTCACCCCTATTCCGCAAATTCTTGATTTGTTTCAAGATGTCGCGAATGATTTCGCCACTCGTGTTGATTTCAGTCGTGACCAGCGTGAGCGAAGAATTCCATTTCCCCACGTCCACTTCGTGCTTGACTTCAATGATTTCGTACGCTTGCACGGAAATCCCGCGCGTGGGCGCGTCTATGTTCACGGTGGTGCCAATCCTCAAACGCGGGTCAAGCGGAATCTGCACTTTGATGACGGTTCGCTCATCCGAATAATACGCGCCCAACGCGTTCGCCAAGTTGCTTGCGCGCTCTTGGCTCGTGATAGTGTCATCGCTTTCCGAATACGTGCGCTTGATTCCATGGTTCGCGTCAATGGACGCCTGATTCGTGTAAGTGGCAATGATGGGCGTGAAATAATTGTATCGCACGTTGATGCTTAAACCGTTTCCGGGCGCGGTCGCGAACTGCACGACCGTGATTTCGGTGCCGTACGTAACCGTGAAATCCGTGCCCTCCGTTTTCGCTACCCCGTCCACTTCCAGCAACGTCAACGGTTTCTGCGCGTTTTGGCCCAACGTGAACGTGGTTTGCACGGCGTTGCCCGTGAATTGGTCCGTCCAATCGGGCGCCTCAACCAGCGTCAAAACTTTTCCGCCACGAATTTTTATGTAATTGTACAAGTCTTTGGCTTCGTAACTGGGTTCCACGGAAATCGCTTGCTGGTCCGCGTCCACGTACGTGCTGGACTGGTAACCGAACGAGTACCCGGACGCGGTTGACTCCTTGAGTTGCACGGAAAAATCCCAGTCGTCCGAAATGAAGCTCACGTAATCCTCGATGTTGTTGCCTGTGCCCGCGATGTCGTCCACGATGTCAATCAAGATTTTGTCGTTGGACACGTAAGAATCGGTTTTCGCGGTTAACTGAATCAGTTTCACGTATTCCGCGGTCATGACGGAGTCCGTGTTCTCCAAATAAAAACCGGTTTTCATGGCGGAAATCGGGATGTTGGTGGTAACGGTGCCCAAGAGAACGCCGTCAACAAAAAACCGGGCTTCATTCAAATCCCATTCCACGCGATAATAATGCAGTTCAGTCATGTCAATGGTTTCGCTTAACAAGGACGCGTGGTAACCGGTGCCATCGTTGTGCGCCTCGTAAATGCCGTTGGCTTCAAAACGAAAGAAAACGTAAGTAGATAAATTAGCGTCCCCGAATCCTCCGTAAATGGCTCCCGCGACCGGAATCGGCGTGACGCTCGCGTAAAACTCCGTCACCCCGTACAAGGTTTCGGTGGCGGCATCCAGGAACCGTTGGCTTCCCGCGTCACCCGTCAACACGACGGTTCCATCCGAGATTTCAGCCCAAGCGGGTTGCGCGCCCCATCGGTCTGCATCCCAATAATCGAATCGGTCGTAATCGTTCGTGAACGCGTTCCACGTGGACACGTTGGATAAGTTTAACGGGATGGCGCCGAACGTGGGGTCGCATAAAATGTAGTCGCCGCGCATGCCGCTCCAGCTTGCGGATACCTTCGGGTCCGTCAAAAGTCCCGAGAGCCCGCGGCCCTCCAGTTTCACGCGATGGTTGGCGGGAAACCCGATAGCGTTCACTTGGCCCACGAACGCCCGGTACATGGTGGTGGTGGGCGCGTGCGCCAACCAGATTTCTTGCGTGTCAAACTGGTTGAACAAGTTGAGCGCGATTCCGCCTGGGTTCGGGTACTCGATGGCGTAGTTGCCAGCCAAGTTGGTGGCGCTGCGCGTGACCTCCAGTTTGAGGATTGGTAATGTGGTGAACCATGCGTCGTTGTTGCGCACCATTATGTACGCGAATTGGGATGCAAAACTTCCTTTTCCCGCCATAATCATTCATCCTTCGCAAAAATAAATTTTATTTGGGTTGACAAACTGTCGGAAACGTTAACGCATTCGCCAAACAACCAAATGCTTGCGCTTTGCGAACTATTGGATGCAAGCGTCGAAACAATTTTTTGGCCTGAATCGTTTAACAAAATGCTTCCTGGGTGAACGTAGTTGACGCGTTGCGCGCGAATCGAGAACCCGGAAGGCAACGGAAATTGCGGGGATAATGCGATGGTTATGTTGTAATACGTTTCGTTCGTGGGATTCGTTAAATTCATGATTGGCGTCCACATGTTTTGACCGTCGGGCTGCGTATTATTCATGTTTGGCTGGAAACACATGAAGTCTGCCGAAGTCCTGTTCCCCGGGTACGCGATGGAAAGGTTAAGGTCATTCACAAAAAAATATGCGGTGGACGAGTTGCCCATTGTGCCATAAACGTCAGTGCAAGACACGTAAACCAGGTAATACGTGGAATTCAAGAGGCCGGTCGCGTTCAGAATGGTGGCGGTTCCGTTTGCGACGCTTGCGTTGGACGCGTTCAAGACGCCGTTCACGTAAAGGGAGCAGTTCGCGGAACTCGCGTTCAGGATGGCCGTGAAGTTGACTGGAACCGTGGTGGTGCCACGCGAATAATTGGTGTCGTTAGCTGGCGCGTTGATTGAAACCAACGGCAGGGTGGAATTCACGAAAAACCATTGTGTTGACGAATTTGCGACAGCTCCGTCGTCACAACTAACGTAAAACGTGTAATTTGTGCCGTTCGCCAAACCCATTGTTTCCAGCAGGGTTGGCGTCATATTTAACGCACTCGAATTCGTTGCATTTAATTCGGTGTTGACATACAGCGAGCAAACAGCGGAAATAGCGTTAATCAAAGTGGCAGTAAAATTAATTGAAACGGTTGCAGTTCCACGCAAATAGGTTGTACCGTTAGAAGGCGAATTTATTACGACATTACCCGATCCGTACGGAATCCAGCTTCCAAAGGAGCTTATCTGCGCCCATTCCGCCGCAATCCAATCTTCAGACGAAACCACGTTCCGCACCCGCATTTCCGCGATGGCGAAAACCGCCTGAAGTTCGGTCGGATAAGCGAGTTGCCCGATTTTCGGGTACCCAGTTGTGGCCGAAATGTAATTGTTGGCCACGATAGATGAATTGGAGTTGCTTCCGCTCACGTCATAAGCAATTATGCCCGTGGTCGTGTTTCCCCCATATCGGTATGTGGTCGCATAATACCAAGTGTCGTAACTCGTATTATAAATTGAAACGTCGGTAGATATGGTATTCGTATTTTTCAGACTCAAACACGCGCCTCCCCCGCATTGATCTGGGTTGCCGTAAATCACCAGCGTCATCGCCGGAGAAGCCCCCGTCACTTGCGGATTCCACCCACCTATCCGGCCATTCGCGGTGAATGAATCATTATACATCAACGCCGCGCTCATTGTGTAGTCAACATCTCCTCGCGGCAAAGTTGCGCCAGCAGACGCGTTCAACGCGTATGACGTGCAGGCATATGCGTCGATTTGGAAGCCGCGCGTAAACCATAAAGGACTTAGCACCGGATAGGGATAGACTTTGCCGGCCGCAGTGCACCGAGTCACATTCAAGTCTGCGTTTCCCGTGCTATCCGTGTATACCCCCTTGAGCCCATCATCGTTCAGGCTCCAGCGGTTCGTGTAATCCGCAGACCAGACTCCAGACGCGTTGGCTCCTGAACTCGCATCCACGTTGCCTGCGTAAACCCGGATTGTGTCTAAGGTTCCGCCCGTAAGGTTCGTGCGAACCCAGTAAGTCGCGTTGTTCGTCGCGTTCCCGCAGAACGTAGAGCTGTCATCATCCAACTCGTAATCAAGTGCGATCGAATTGGATGCGTCTGAAAAACGAATGTTCGTGCAGCCCCCGGAAACCGACGTGTTTTCAGTGGTCACGCTCACCACGTTAATTCCATAAGTGGTTTTATCCGCCCCATCATAAGATGCGGTAATCACAATGTTCCCGCGCCAAATCGGGTAAGACACGTACGCGGCGCCAACGTTAGTGCGCCGCTGGTTCACGCCAGTGCCCCCAATTAAAACATAATAAGTGGTTTGCTCGGAGAGAGGGTAATCGAAATAGAAAGTCGTTCCCGTCGCGTTCGTGGCATTCGCGAGCGAATTGTGCGAAGCGTCCTGTAAGAATGCAGTTTGCCCAGTGCAGGCGGCAACCTTCTCCACCTCAACCAAACGCACATCACGCATCACAACAAACTTGATGCCTCTGGCATTCGCGACAGCGTCGGTCGCAAACCACGTGAAATTCGTTGCGTCAGTAACGTTTTGGTACGCGCGCGTTCCGGGATTGAACAGTGTGGCGTTGCTCGTGTTCAACGAGACTCGTGCCGGAAAATCAGTCAGGTTGCTGGCGACCGTCGAATTGAGTTGAATAGAAGCGTAATAAGCCCAGCTCGTATTCCAGTATGGGTCTTTGAACGCGCGCCCCAAATCTGAGTCCGCGGAAATGTTGAATTCGCCGGAACTGTCGCGCGGCACGTCAAACTCGATTAAATACAGTCCGCGAGAAGATGCGGTTACATTGCTTTGCAACCTCCAATTTCGGGCGCTGGCAACCTTTCCTTGGCCCACTGGCTCCCAATCCCAATACCGTTCAATAACGCATTTTTCGCCCCATTTCACGCAACCCTGCGTACTCCCGGACTCGTTTTCCGCCACCACTCCCTCTTTCAGGCAGGATGGCGCGCAAACGCGCCGCGTCTTCTCCCCCCACACCTTGACGCTCGTAATGTTCGCGCGCGCCCATTCGGGAAAAATGAGGCTGGCGTTGAAGTCGAGCTTGCGGCAGGCGGGGTTGTTGACGGCGAGAACAACGCGGCAATGCCCGAGGAAGCAGTAATAAGTGTCGTGGTCGGTGCCCAACCCCATGACCGGGCTCGCGCCCTGCTGGAGGGCCACGTAAAGCACTACGGCTGCAAGGCCCGCGGAGACCACGCCCGCAAGCGCTTGATTCCGGTTCACCATTAATACAACACCCCGAGCTTCATTGAAATGTCCACCATAATGTCGCCGTCCACAAAATTTTCTCCCGCGTTATGCTGTATGGAGAGTTGGCCCTGAATGATTCCGTAATCCCCGAAAGGCAATTCCGGGTAATCCGAGTTATACGTCCACGTGGACCCATCCCAGTCCCCGCCCTTCAGGGTCCAAGCTTCCTGTTTCGCGGCCGGCATCAGCAACCGAATCGCGGTCAAGGCAGCTTTCATGCTCGCGTAAGGTTTTGACGCCGTTCCGGGCTTTACGAGCGCGTGCTGCGTGATTTCCACGCTGGTCGTGAGCTGGTCGAGCAACCACTTGGTTTGCACGAACGGAATGCTTTGCTCCCACATGTCGCGCGAATGCACTTCGTTGTAGCCGGTCGGCACGAAAATCAGGGAGTTCGCGGACGCGTCTTCCAACTTGTAATACACGTCAGTCATGCCTTACCGCCCCAACTGATAAAACCCGGTTCGCGAGGTTCTCGCGTTTTCTTGCTCGAAAACTTGTTTTGCCACCACCCGAATCTTGTTTTCCAAAAACTGGTCTCCGTTTCCCTGAATGTTGTTGATAACGGTGACAGTGTTGCCCCCCAGCATAGACGGGTTTTTGATTCCAACGATGGTGTCGGAAGACGAAAACCGGGTTGCGCGTTGCCCAGGCCGCGAAATGAAATCCGTTTGCTCTTCAGTCATCCCCGCACCCGCAGAAGTTGCGGCTGCAGCCATTGCGCCCGGAATCCCGGAAACCAAAAAACCGAGAATTGCGGCCCGCAAAAGAGCTGGAATCCGGTTTTTCGCGACGTTAATGGCTTGCGTCAACTCGGTGAGCGCGCCAATCACTCCGGAATTCTTGTCGCCTAACGCGTCAATCAAATCATTCCAGGCTCCGCCTTTCCCGTCCTCCCCGAACGCGTCAATCATGGCGTTCTTTATTGCATCCACCAACGATTGTAATGCGGGTCGCAGAATGTCCGTCCAAAACTGGGTTACGTTGAAACCCGAGAAATCCTCGACCAGTTTATTGATGGCGCCAATCAAACCCTCCTTCACGAAAATTTCTTGTAACGTTTCCTCCGGGGGTTTCGTCAAACCGGTTTCAAGCGTTGGCGTAACCGCGGAACCCGCCTTGAATTTTTCCCACATGCTTTCGGTTCCCTGCAACTGGGTGCCCACGCCAAAAAATAGTTTCTTCAGCGCGCCCGCAATGGACGACAACGCTTCGGTAAGCGTGTTCCAAATGGTTCCAATCGGGTTCTCACGCAACCGAACCACCCAATCATTCAGTTGCCCCCAGATTTCCTGCAATAGTTTCGCTACGTTAGCTGCCGCCTCGAAACCTTTGTTGGTGGCCGCAATTTTTTCGAATTGTCCCACGCCAAAAATTTGGTTGAACAAGTCTTTTCCAACGATTTGCGCCACGAACCCCATAATCGCGCTTGCCGCGTAATAAAAGACGTCAATCAGTTTATTCACGACGCTTCCCAACTGGTTTCCGAACAAGTTGTTAACGACTTCATGCACTTTACCCAAATCCAGCGTCAGAAACGAGGCAATCCAAGCCGCCAACGCGTCAAACAACGGCATCAAGGTTTGCGTCAACCGCTCGCGCACCGCGTCAAACGCTTTACCGAATGAAACCAAAAACGCGTTAATGACGTCGCCTAACGCCTCAAACAACGCCTCCGGATTCTCCGCAAAATTCAGGATAAGCGTCGAGATTTGTTGCCCGGCTTCCGAAAACGCTTTCATCATGGCGGTGAAAACCGGGAGCAGCATCAAATTCAGGACGCGACCAATCGCGGTAAACATGTAGAGAAACGGCAGCATTAACGGGATGAGAAGGTTCGCGAACGGTTCCACCATTCGCGAAATGCTGGAAAGAATCGCGCCCCACACTTTTCCCACGTTTCGAAACCCATCCCAGAACGCGGACAACACGTCAAAAATTTTGAGGAGAACACCCAAAAACGGGGGCGCCACGAATAACAAAAGTTTGACGATGCTCTGAATTCCCCGCACCAATTCGTCCAACGCCTCCCCCAAAACAAGCTGTAGAATGGCGCCCAAACCACCTGCCGCCGCCCCCAAACCCGCGCTCTTCATGGCGCCCTCCAAACCCTTGCTTAACTTCACGAACGCCTCGTTCAAGGGCCGCTCAATCGCGGAATACGTGAGCAACGCGCTCGTGGACTCGGACACAAATTTCCGGTCCACCTGCGACCCCCCCACGCTGGAAACCGTTTTCCCAACCGTGCTGGCGGTCGCTCGCGCGACAATCGCGTCAACCGCGGCATTCAAACCGGACGCGTCCACACGCCCAATTCGCACGTCCACAACCGCTTTCAAAGGTTCCCTCGCCATCCCGCTACCCCAACCGAAGCGCGCGCCCAACCCCGAACCCCGCGCCCCACACGACCTTCAATGCCTCCAACTGTTCCGCATCCTGCTCACCAATCACGGTTTCCGTCCAACCCGTGACCTCAATGATGCTCGCCAACTCCAAAACCGGAATCACGCGCGCATCCAGTTTCCCGATTTTTTTCAACCACCTGACGCTCTCAACCCCTTCCCCGTCCTTGTCATTTACGAGGAGTTCGGCCGCAAACCTCAGGTCTTCGTAAAACCCTCTTCCTCCCGCCCCCGCGCGATTCCAACTTTTTTCAACAACCATTCGTGCATCTGAATGATGTCTTCGCAGGACGCGATTCGCTCCAAATCCGCCACGCTCTCAAGCTTTGGGGCCACCGCCAAACCCACGATTTGCTCGCTCAAAAAATTTTCGTATTCTTGAAGCACGGCAAGCGCTTGCTCGCGTTCCTCGGACGTAACGGTTTCGGATTCATTCCGAAGTTTCGCCTGCAAACCCGAAATCGCGTCCGCTTTCTTGTTCTGCAACGCCAAAATCTGGCGCCGCACGTTGTAATTGGGCGACCCCAATTCCAGAACGCTTTCCCGGCCTTCCACTTCCACCTTAAACTTCATTCCCATTCCAAACCACCACCGATACGCATGATACTCATCATGCACATGATACCGCTCACCACGACGCACTCAACACTTGGTCCACGGCTTCCCCGGCACTCAACACGCCGAAACCATCCAAGTCAATCATGACGAAATCGTTTTTTGCCGCCGTCACGTTATACTTGAGTTGGGATGCCGACACCGTCAACTCCACGCTGCGCTCCCCGCTGCCTAACGTGACCCCGTTATCCGCCTTGAAAATCAAGGTCACGGCAGTCGGTTCCGTCGTCGTGATGGCGGACGCGGAACCCAGCAACCGGTTGGCTTGCGTCAAATCCTCCAAACCCAGTTTCGCGCGGAAACTCACGGACCGGTCATGCGAAGAAATGTCGCTGGGCGCGCGCGAACCCTCGCCGTGAATCACTTTAGTGTTCGGATTGTGCGTGATTTCCCACGACTGCAAGAAATTCACGTCCGACTCCGCAATATTCAAGGCGCCCTCAAAACCGCCAATCGGCAACCCCGAGTTCACTACGGCAGCAGTAGCGCTGGTCGCGCTGTTGTCAATGGTTTTACCCAGCCAATCCCCGCTTACCTTCAAGACGCCATCAAGCCCGCAAGAAATCGTGGAACTCCCGAACACGAGGCCCGTGCCCTTCTGAACGTCGTCCGTGGTGCCCTTCTCGTAACTGGCTTCCCACGCGAAACTGGGCAGCGTTTCACCCCACACGAACGTATGCACTTCGTCGCCGGTTGTCGCGGCATGCGTGGTCGTGCCACCAAAAAACGCGTACTCCAGGATGCGGCCATGCTGGTAAACCAAGTCGTACGTGCCCTTTGGCGTGACCTTCCCGCTTTTCACGCCCACGGCTGCCGACTGGCCTTGGCCATGATGATCAGTTATGTCCGCGTCTGGAGCCACGCTAAAGTTTTGAATGAGGCCAATGTCTTTGTTGGCCGTGCCTCCGGTGCCCGGACTCGTTTCGCGCCCAAACAAGTACGTGCCGCGCACGGACGGCGCCACTCTTCCCACAGTCATGCCAATCCCCCTCACGTTCCGCTTGCGCGGTCAAAATATGTTACGTCAACGGTTAAATCGTGTCGAATGATTCCGTCCACGTCTTCCTCGGAGTACACGCGTTCGCCGCGCACAATTTTCCACCGCCAAAACTTCCACAAGGGCGGAACCTCGTGCGTGTTCAAGTATTCTTTCACGTTTTCCGCGATAGCTTGCACGAGCTCGTAGTCAAGCACGTGCTTGCTTTGGTACGTGAACGTTTTCGCGTGCGTGTTGCGCCGGTCCCGCACAACAATTTTCACGCGCCGCACAATCATTTGGCCTGGTCCCGCGTCATAATCGCGGTATTGGCCTTGACCGGCGTCCTCGTGTTCTGCGCCCACGTCCATGATTGCGATTCGGGGAAACTTGATTGTGTCCTCGCGCAAGTTATCGTCATAAACCCATGGCGTGATGGAGTTAAGTTGGACCATAATATTGTCGGAGCCCGAGGGCGGCGTGTACCCGGCCCACGTGATGGTGCCGGCGGAACTCGAGTAAACGTAATCCACGGCGGACGTTTTCACCACGCTGTTGACGCTCACGATGGGCGTGCTGCCGGTGGCGGGACGCCGCCCCAAATAGTTGACTTGCCCCGAGGAATTGTCGCCGCTGAAGTATTGCGTGCAAACGCTTCTCCCGCGACTGGCTTCGCTTAACGGGTCCGCCACGTTATATTCTAAGTAGTGTCGCAACATTCGCAGGACGTCCTGCATGGCGACTCCGGTTGACATGAATGGTTCACCTTCGCACTCGTTCTCTTTTCGGTTAACGACCACGAAAATGAAACCGGTGACCTTGTTTGGGCGCCGACTCCTATTAAAGCTTTCGGGCAAACTTTTCCAAAATTCTTTCCTCGCGGAAATGCCGGTCCCAAATGAATCGGGGTTGGATTCCGCGCACGCTTTTCAGGAACACGTTTTCGTCTTTGAATCCAAGGGCTTGCGCGAGAACCTTGTTTTTGAAGTGCAACGCACGCGCGAAAACTGGGACGATTCGGCCTCCGGGCCCTTGGCCCGCGTGCTCAGGGTTATAAATGCCGGTGCCGTCGTTCAACCACTCCCAAACGCGGTTCGCGAGCACTTGAAAATGGTTTGGGCTCGCTTGCACGAGCTTCAAACCGGCTGCCGTCGGAGAACCTTGCCCGCGAGGCAATTCCGCGTCAACCGCCTCTCGCCTTAACTCTTCCAATGATTCTCGCAACGCTTCGCGGGCGCGCGCCCGCAACTGGGTTTCCAGCGGATCCACGGGTTTCGCCTTACGGTTCGTAATCGGAGTCAATGGGGTTCGGGAAGACAGTCGTGTTAGTGGAGCGGCGCGCCAAACCCGTGCTGGTCGTACTGGTTTCCATGGCCGCGTTCAGTTTGTCGCATGAATTCTCGTATTCTTCCGTCCACAACTTGATTTTTTGCATGCGAATATCCGGATTAATGTTGGATTCACCGGAATTCATGAAGTAAATCACGGCCGCCTTCAGCATGACGAGTTTCTGCATGATGTCCACGTAATACTGATTTTGGGTGGTGCGAAGCGTGGGCACCTGCAACAACAACAAACTTTTCGCTTGATTAATGTAAATTTGTATTACGTCTTCAGGTTTCGCGTTTTCGCTGGGAATATCCAGGAATTGCAGAAGTTCTTGAGGCGTGACTTGGCTATCCGAGTTCGCGACCACTCGGTAACTGCCACCCAAATAAGTGGACGCGAAACCCGTTTTCGTTACCACGACCAGCGAATAATAATCGCCGACCGTGTCAAAATCTCCGGCCGCGCTCGTGTAATGCGCGGTGCCCAAGGTAGGCGCATCCAAAGTGGCGTCATGACTCCATTTCAAGGCATCCGTGCCAAACGCGTAAAGCTTTAACGCGACCGTGCACGCCGTCAAATCCACGGGCGAACCCGCGGACGTCACCGTAATCGAAATGGTTTTCCCGACGGTGTCCTTGTAAACGGTTTCCATCGGTCAACCTCTCACGGCACGTAATTCAGTATTTCCGCGACCTTCAACCCAAGCGCGAACGCCGAAAAAAACAAGGACAAGAGGACGAGGCTTTCAAGCCGCCAAAATCGCGCGCGCTCATTATCCGTGGAATCCCGAATGCTTTTTTCGAGAGTGTCCAAGGTAGCTTGCAGGTGAGGCAGATGGTTGTTCATGATTTCGTCCAACCTGCGCGTGGTTTCCTGGTAGCGTTGCGAACACAATCCTTCAGCTTGCGCGCACGCATCCGAGGCAGTCATTCGTCCCATCATGCTCACCTGTAAAGCACGGTTACGGTCAAGCTCTTCGTGGTTGTCGCGCTTTCAACCGCCACCGCCATCGTGCCCCCCATGTTCACGTACGGAATAAAGGAATCCGTTATGGAGGTGGACCCATCGTTGGAAACCGCGGTCGCGCGCACCCCGTAAAGCTTGCTGGCCGTCACGGTCACGTCATCCAAAATTTTTTCGCTTCCGTCCGTGGTGACGGTCACGTCGGCAGTCGTCATTCCGGTGCCGAGCGCCACGTGAACCCCGACGATTTCGCCCACCACGCCCGTGATGCTTCCGCTCGCGTTCCCGCTTACGTCCGCGATAACGGAAACGCTTTTCGCTCGAAACGGGTTCACGATTAAGCCAGCCGTCACGTCAATCCGCCTCCTTGTCGTCAGATTCCTTGCTTAACTCGCCGGAAGTCGGGGGCCGGAACATGGAGCCCGCGAGTTCCTTCAGTTTGCTTGCGTCCTTGCTGCTGAACCCGCCTTTAATGCTTGGCATCCGCACCACCCTCGTTGGAAACCGCTTTCGGGGGGTCTTCAACAAACTTTTCGTAAAGCGACAGTTGCGCGGGCTTCAACTTTTTTTGTTCATTCAGTTTAATGAGTTCGTCGGCAATAATTTTGGTTTCCATCATGCCGAACTCGAATTCTTTGCCTTTGGTTCCCGCCTCATTCCATTTGAGGTTCACGCCATCCTGCACTATCTCGTATTCCTTGAATTCTGCGTCCGTCAACCCCAATTTTTTCACGAGCCCGCGGAGCGTGCGAAGAATCGCGACGTTGCCCTCCGGAGGCAACATGCTCATCGCAGTCAACCGCTCCTGCACGTTCAAATCCGTTTTCATTGTCTCAATCCCCCCGGTTTTGCACCACTACCACAAAATCAACTAAAAAAAATGAAACGGGATTCCCCCTCAGGAAGTTGCGAACAACGGGACGCAGAATGCTGTCGTGCCCACGTACACTTTGAGCCAATACGCGGGGTCTCCATTATGTGGGCAGTTCGTCAGGGTTCCATTGCTGCTGCCCGTCGCCGTCATGGCCGCCAACGTAGTGCCATCCGACGGAATTGACGCGAAACCATCCCACAACACGGTTCCGGTCGGGGTGCGGACGCGGAAACCCGTTACGATTCCGTTTTTGGTTCCGGAACCCCCGAGGCCCACGCTCACGCCACACCCATGCGAATTCGTTGCCAGCGTACCCACGACGTCAAGCCCGAAGGTTGCGCCTCCCACGTCTCCAAGGCTTCCACTCACGTCCACTGCCTTACCTGTCTTGATGGTCGTGTTGCCCCAAATGGCGCTCAAACCTCCCACGCCAGTGTAATCCGCGTTAATGGTGAGGTCCGGGTGCATGGCGGCCGTGGAAACGTCGCCCGACGCCACGTTAGCCGTCATGAGCATGCGCGCCGTCAAGCATTCCGTGTAGCCGGTCAAGGCTTCGCCGCCATCGTCGCAGTAAAAGCCGTTGCCTTGCGCGGTATCCCAGTCCCCACCGTTCAAGTGCAGGCCGCTGCCCGCCGCGTCGGCATCCGCGCCAACGAACACGCCCTTATTTTTGGTTGCCCCACCGGTAACGGAAATTGCTTTCCCTTTTTCGGCAATTCCGGAAACGCTGACGCCCGTGGTAACGGTTCCGCCTATGGAAATTGCGGTCGTCGTGGTGCCCGTGAAACTTATGCCGGTGGTGGTAGTCCCGATAAAACTTACGCCTTTCTCAAAGGTTCCCGCGCCCACCACGAGACCGTTGTTGATGGTGCCGGCTTGCGCCCACAGGTAAGCAGCCGTGGTTTCCTCAGCTTGACTGGTGCCCGCCGAGTCACAGAACACTTGGAGGCCGCGCCACACGCTTCCAGCCGCGTGGCTGGCAGCCGAACTGTCCGCGTGGAACCCGAAGTTTCCGCCAATTCCCGTGCGCACTTCGCCGCTGCCGGTTTCCATGAACCAGCTTTCCACTCCGATGAACGCGGCTTGAGCCGTCGCAACGCCAGCCCCGCTTTTCTTGGAAATGAATTGGCCGCCGTAAAGGTTGCCATCCGTGACGGCGACACCGTCACTTAACGTGACCGCCTTAATGTTTACGACTCCATCGTTGTCGCTGGCGAAGTCCGTGCTTGCCGTCACGTACGAGTAAATGTTGCTGTAACCACCGCTTGCACCCGTCCAAGTGCCCGTGATTTTGAGCGCGCTTGAACCAATGCCACCCGAATACGTGATGTTGGTGCCCGCCAGATAAGTGCTGTCGGTCGCGAACCCGAGGTCCACGTACTTGTTTTCCGCGGTTTGGCTGGCGAGCGTGGCGCTTGCCGAAATCAGGGCGCTTGCCCCAGTGCTACTCAATCCTGTCGCGCACGCGCCCGTAATGCTGACCGCGGAACCCGAGCAAGTGCCCGCGACCTCGAAACCCGTGACGCCCGTGAAACCCGCCGCGAGGCTGACGCCCGTGGTGCCATCCGTGTCAATCGAGATGCCGGTCGTGCAGACGCCTGTGGTGCCGGTGCGATCAATGTTGATGCCCGTGCCAACCGTGATGCCGTCGTCCACGAGGATTTTGAGCCCGTTGTCCGCAGCCGCATCCACGTCCAAAAGAATGTGGTCCACCTGGTTTCCGGAAATATGCAGGCCGGTCGCCGTGTTCGCGCCAGATACGTGGATGGCGTCCGCGCAAACTCCTGTGATGCTAATGCCGTCCGCACTCGAGGCTCCCGCGAGGAGTACGCCCGTGGTTGTGTTGCCAGAAACGTTTATTGCGTTCGTGCAGGCAGCGATTTCGATGGCATCCACAACGGTTCCGCCCCCGATGTAAACCGCGTCCGTAGCGTTTCCTGCAATCAGGACTCCTTTCGTTACGGCTCCACTGATATTGACTCCGTTCGTGGTGGTTCCCGCGATTTCTATCGCGTCCGTGAAGGTTCCCGTCTGAATCTTGATAGCGTCAGTCGCGCTTCCCGTGATGCTGACTCCCGTCGTGGTTGCGCCGGCAAGCAGGATTCCGGTGGTGGCGCCAATCGCCATGTTGACGCCATTCGTGAGCGTCCTGGTTCCGGCTTGCCCGGAATCGTTGCCCAAATAGAAACCGTCGCCAAGTTTCGTGCTTCCCCCATCCCCATCGCGCGCAAGCAGGTAGATGCCGTGAATCTTGGCGGCGTTCGTAGCGTCAATTCGGCTGGACACGCCAGAAGGAGTAAGCAGCACGCAAGCCCACTTGTCTGAAATCGTTATCGCGCCCGAACCCCCGTACGGCGCCAACGCGGCTTCAACCGCGTAAGCGCGCGCAATCGTTTGGGTTCCGCTGGCTTTCATGGCGGCTTCAAAGTACGCGCACTCGATCTGGTCAACCGAAAACGTGGCGTTCGCGACGCAATACGCTTCAATCGTTCGCAAACCTTTCCCGGAACTCGCGACACCCGCTTCCGTGCGGAAGTAATGGCCCGTGAAAGAATTCCCAACGCCAGACCAACTGGTCACGCGCGAGCGCGCTTCCCACAATTCGCCGTACGTGTAAGAGGCGTCAACCAAAATGTTGGAGCCTCCCGCAGTGCCCGTGGCCACGCGTCCCTTCAGGATAAGCGTGTCCACTGCCGCGTCACCAAACGTGAACGTGCCTTCCGCAGTGAAATCGCCTTTCACTACCACAGCGCCCTGGAATTCTGTGTCTCCCTGGAAACGTTGCCGGTACACCATCGCCCTACACCACCACCCCGAACCGGGGCTTATGAGTTATCTTGAAGAAATCCGGGCACAACTCCAAAACCGCTTTCTTTTCGTCATCCGTGAGCATGGCGCTCGCCGAATACTTGTGCTCCAACAAAATTTTAGGCAGGTTTTCGGTTCCCCGCACAAACCGAAACTTTGGCACCTTCACTTGCTCTTTGAAGCCATCCGGGGTCTGAGGTTTCAACACCAACCGCTCGTTCGTGCGCACCCGATTGATTTCCTTGATGATGCCGAGAAGCGCGCGCAACTCGATTGTGTCCCGCGGGTTCAACGCTACCTCTTGCCCGGGCGCAACCGACATTTTCCCGCGCCCCGAAAAGTTTATGTCCCACCCGGTTGGACCCTCATAACGCACGACCACTTTCCCGTCACCCGCCTCAATGCCTGCTTCATCCCGTTTCGCCATTCAAACCACCACCACTAACACAAACCATCGTTTTCCTCATTACGCGCCTCAGATTCCGGTTCCATACATGAGGTAGTAAGGAAGCGGGTATTGGTCCACGTAACTGAACACGGCTTCGTAAGTGTTGCCGGCCGCGCCTTCCGTGGTTTCATAGGTTTTATAGTTCTCGGAAATCAGGAGGCGACCAAACATGCCTTTCTTACCCATGAAGAACGTGCCCTTCGTGACCGCGGTTTCCACGACCCAATCCAACCCCAAGGGTTTCGGCGTCAGCACGCCTTTGTCCAGCACGCTTCCAGCCGGAGAATAGAACGTGTTCTGGAAACGGAAATCGTTGGAGATGTCCGTGAAATTGTCCGGGTGAATCGCGGCGAAATCCGCGTCAATGCCTCCCGAGCGTTTCTTGAACGAGTTTTTCGCGTCGTTTATGTCTTGCACGGGGTCGCCAGTGGTCGCCCACGTGCCTCCGGTCGCCGAATACGATTGACCCGCGTTGCTCGCCATATTCGTAGCCAAGGCACCGTTCACGTAATTCTCGATGGAATTCATGAGTTCAACCGAATGCCGTGCCACGTAATCGCGTTGGAAGGGTAAGCCGGAACTCAAAAGTTTTCGGTCCACCCGGAATCCAAGCGACTTGGACACTTGAGAACTGGTTCCATCCTCGGTGCCGAAGTCATCCATGACGGCGCGCGAACCTTCCGCGAGCGTTATGGGCGTTCCGAACCCGCTGTACCCAGTGGCTTCCGCGTACGTTTGCGTCATGCGCGCGTACTCGTTCGTGATTTGCGTGGGGTCCACGTTCGTTTCCGAGAACAACGTCCTCATTTTCTTGACTTTCGGGAGGTACGCGAAAAACGTCGTGTCAATGAATTTCTTCCAGTCAGTTGGAAGCTGTTGTGTTCCTGCCAAACCCATCACCCTCGTTAGTACTGAATGTTCACGCGCACGATGCTTGCGCTTGCCGCACCCGTGTCAACCGTGCCTACCACGGTTCCAGTTGAGTAATCCACGAGCGTTCCCGCAGTTCCGCTGGTTCCCACACCCACTTTTCCGCCGACCGTCAGCGTGTACGGCACCAGCACCAAACACCCTGGTCCCAGCACGGTCACGGAACCATCCGCGGAAACCGTGTCGCGCGCGATTCCCACAATCACGTCGGACGTGGTAGTGCTCGCGACCACCGTTTTCGCGTTGGACCCATCCCATTTGACGGGTTGGCCGGCTGACACGCCTCCGCTGCCCACGAGCGCCGAAAACTTTACGCCCACGCCAGTTTCCGTTTTGTCAATGCTTCCCGCGTAACTCGTCACATCCATCACCCTCTTAAATGAGGTTGAGGCTTCTCACGTAAGCCAAATCCTCGCTTTCCTGTCCCTTGATTCCGGATTGGTTCGTGTGCTTGGTTCCGGTTCCCGCAATTTTCGCGAACTTCGCTTCAAGTTCCACGAGTTTCGCGTCAAACTTGGCGGTCACGTCTTTTTCGAGTTGCGCGAGTTTCTCGTCTGGTTTGGGGTTGGAGGCAGGCGTCGCCGCGTCCGCGCCAGGCGGTTGCTCGCCCTTCAGTTTCGCGTCCGTTGAACCCTCCTCGTCTTCCTCTTGCACCAGCAAATCCAGCATTTCTTCAATGCGACTCAAGCGCGCCTCAATGTTCGCCAACGCGTCCTGACCCTCGGGTGGTTGCCCTTCGCCCGCGCCGGATTCCTCGTCCGCCTTCATGTAGCGCTTGAAACCGTCAGTTTCCGCGTCCGCTTTCGCCTTCATCAAGGCATCCGCGGCAGCCTTTTCATTTGCTTCCTTCTCTTGGTTCTTTTCTTCATCCGGTTCGTTCACGCAACCACCCGTCCAAACATTTTCTTGAACGCCTTGCTTTTCGCTTTTGAAACGTTAGTGATGTTGCAGGCTTCATTCACGGCTTTGCTGTCGACCGCTGGCCCCGTCACGCTTATCTCCATTGGCCCACTCCATTCCGCGACTCCGTTCTCATTCATTTCGAATTGGCCGGCGAGCGACAACTGGTTCAGGCGCCCGTCCTGAATGGCGTCCCAAACGTCATCATGCAAAGGATAACCTTCAAAAATGGTTCCGCGCCCAAACAAGCCAGGAGCTTGCGCTTCGTCGTTGAAGCGTTGCTCGTAATCCAGGAGGCGGCCGACCGTCCAATTTGAATGGTTTAAGTTGATGGGTGCCTGCAGGGTATCCATGTAAAACGGCATGTTGTCCAAGATTGTGGTCAAAGGCAGGAGTTCGCCTTGGGAGTCGCGAGCCTCAACGGTAATCCATCCCGCAAAAATTCGGTTTTCGTTTTCGGACGCGAACATTCGGTCATCCCCGCACTCTCCTGGCTTGAGACAACCGAAACGAACGACTTACCTTGTTCAGGGTTCTGGTATTTAAATGTTGCGATTAACCTGATTAACTCGCGGTTTTCAGGTGGCGCTTGATTCCCAGAATGCGCGCGCCATCCACTTCCGGTTCGCGCACCGTGGTAATGGCTTTGCCGGCCAAACTTAACACGCGGCGCGACGGGTCTTCTGGGTTGAAGCGAAACCGGTGCGTGCTGCTCACGAACCGAATCAAACCGTTTTCGATGCGCGCCAACAAATCTTGCGTGAAATCGGTTTCCGGAACCCGAATCTTGGCGACCGCCCAATTCTCGCCGTCAATCACGCGCGCTTCCGTGTCCGCGATGATGCCGTACTCGAAACCGTTTTCTTCCGTGTTATGGCTAATGTAGAACTCGCGTCCGTTGAAAGTTTTCATGTCGCGGAGAATCGTGTCCCACTCGTACGGGTGTGAAACGCCATCCGTGCTCCAGACGCCGGGCTTCAGGAAACTGGCTTCAAGCTCCGCGTACTCCCTCATGGAATCGATTCCGGGCGCGGAATGACGCGCGACGCGGGATGCTAACGGGAGTTTGCCGTGCAAAACTTCTTTTTCGTGGTGAGCCGTGCTTTCGGAAACCGCTTTGCGGTCCCCCATCCCGAATTCCGCGTCCAGAATGTGTTGCACGAGCATGCTGCGCGTGGCGCCCGTGAAATTGTAATCCGGGTGATGGCGCTTCAAAATGGATTCCAACTCTTTTCGCGCGCAATCCTCCAAAACTTTTTTTCGCGCTTGATAACGCGGGTTGCCGTCAAACTGGCTTTTGCGGAAGCGTTTCCACAACGCGCGCGCCTTATCCGCCAAAGTTTCTTTAGGTTTCGCGGGGGTTGGCGCGCCCTGCACTTGCTTCGTCAAACTGGCTGGAATCTGTGCGACACCCGCTTTTTCCACGTTTTTTCTGACGGCGCCCCAAGCTTGTTGTTTCGCTGCACGCTCTTTCGAGAAACCTTGCTTGCGAAGCTTCGCGTAAACCGCGGCCAACTGCCGCTTTTTTTTCTCGGGAAGATTGCCGGGCTCCGGGCTTTCGTACCCGCCGACCACGCGAGCCTTTCCTTCATTTTCAGTTCGGTGATGGTCTTCCACGACGCGTTCCGCTTGCGCGCGCGACAACCAAGGGTGCTCGCGCTGCTCTTTCTCAACTTCACGCAACCACGCCTGCGTGGCCTCGTCAGGATTCGCCTTCGTTTTCACGGTTTCCCAAGCTTTCGCGACGCGCGCCCGGGACACGATTGAACGCCGAGTTTTCCTCCGAACCAAAAACACGCGTTGGTCGGCTTCATTCTCCAGAAACCATTCGCCTTCCAAAGCCGCCGTTTGACGCTCGATTTCGGCTGGACTCTTGCCTGTAACGTCAACCCGGTTCACGCCTTCACCGGACTTCGCTTTCCCTTCAACGTTCCGCATGATGGTCGCGCAATACGCGTTCGGGTCATCCTTATCCTTGTTGGCTGCAACACACGAATCAAAATCCATGTATCCCGCGAAAGGCATGTTACCTCAACTCCGCTTTCGTTAACGCGAAAGCAAGCGTGCTTCGGCAATTCGGGTGCGCGGAAGGCGCCGAACCCTTCCAAGTTTTCTGTTTTCCCTGCTCATCCAAAAACATGACCGCGAAATCCTCGTCAACGCCCGCGATTTGGCCGTTCAACGCCTTACACACCGGGCTCGTGTCGGCATCCATGACGCTAACCCATTTCTTGAATTTCATGCCCTTGCTTTTAGCTTCCGTCAAATACCCGCCTTCCGCGAGGTTGTGGTGTTCGGTGCGCACAATCATGCGGGCGTGTTCGTCCGACACGCCGGCAAGACGCGCAACCTTTTTCCGGATTGCGGACGCGCCCTTGCGTTTGGCTTCCGAGTTCACTAACGCGTCCCGAATTTTTTTTGCGCGCTTTTCCCCGACAACCCGAATTTTTTTGCCCACGCGCTCTTGAGCCACGCGCTTGAAATCCACGCCACTCGTCCCAAACCGCTTGTTTAACTCCGGATTCAACTTTTTTTTAGGGTCAAGCGCATGCCGCGCTAAAATCTCGCTTTTTTCTTCGATTTGGACACGCAGTTTTTTCCATTCAGAATGAAACGCGTTATTGAGTTCTCTTCGAATGGCTTGTCGGTCTTCATGAAAGCTTTCACCACGCTCGCCAGTCGTTCTGGATTCGATTTCATGAGACAAGTCTACGGCCATATCCCATGCCTCTGTTTTTATTGCACTCCATTCGCTATCTGAAGGACATTTCCGACCTTGTTCGTCAGAAAGTTCTTTTGCGAATCTACGCATCTCGTTTAAAGCATCATTCTTTCGTGAATTAAATGATTTCGATTTTTTTCCCGTAATCTCGGAACCCGATTCCAACGGGTTCACGGACACCGGCATCCCGTCCTGAACGCCGAGTTCGCCCCCGTACTCGAGTCCACCGCCCGCCGAACCCTGAACCCGCTCAACCTCAAACTTGTACTGATTTCCGCGCGCATCCTGCTCCTCATCCATTTTCAGGGCGCGCCTCAACTCGTTGAACTTGATTGCGCCCGCGTTCCAGCGCTCCAACGCCATTTTTTCTCGCAAAGCTTCATCCGCGGTTATCAATGACCGCCACCGAATCCGAGGCAAATACAGGTTTTCGCCTCTTGACGACTCCTTATAACCGCGGGAATCCAAAAAATAATTGAATATCGTGTACAAGTATCGGTCTAACTGCCAGCGGTCGGCCGCCGCATCCTTGTCGAAATCCGACGCGTTCACTTCTTGGCCCGCGCGCCCCTCCGCGGTGCCCTTCAACACGTCCACGGGCACCCTCAACCCCATCGCGACTTCAGTCACAAACCATTCCGGGTACTGGGAAATGTTGGAGGTGCCCGTGCTCCCGGGCTCCAAGTAAGCCAGTTTCCACCAGTACGGAATGCTGAAGCTTTCCTTGCGCGCCGGATTCTTCACGAGCTCGTCCGCCTTATTCATCTCGGTTTCATTCGGCGAATGCGTGGGGTCGCCGACCGTCACGACGGGTTTCGGGTACCCCATGCTGTTAATGGCTTCCGCAGTCGCGTACATGACTTGCTCCAAATGATTGATGGCGTTGTAAGCGGGAATAATCAGCGACACCCCGTACCAGTTGTCGTTCACCGTCAAAAACGAGAGGTGCGCGATTTCCTTTTTCTTCAAAAACTGGTAGTTGGGTTTCGTGGTCGCAAACATGATTCCGACTTCCAAAGTTTGCCCGGTTTCCGGGTCCGTGGCATGAATCGTCAAAGACTGGCTTTCCCGCAACCTTGCGCGCGCGGCCTGAAGGTTCTCGTAAGCGGGCACGTCCCCGTAATAAGTTGAAAGCGAGAAATAGAGTTCCGAGAGGTCGCGAATGTATTGCCAGTACCCGACGGGTTCGCCTCGCCCGTCTAAAAGAATCTTGTTGTTAATGAAGTTTCTCCGGAAATCAATGGTTTCAAAGTCGCCGTGCACCACGTTAATCATGCTGCCCAGCTTGTTGTACACGAGTTCGCTCCACTCGTTTCCGGACACGTACGCGTTAATGCAGGATTGCCGCGTGAACCCCAACCCCCCGATTTCGTCGAAAAACTTTTGGCATTCGTCGCGCGCCTGTTTGGCTGTCGCGGGGTCGGCGCCTGAACGGTCGCTGGGCGTCAACTCAAATCCTTCCCCGACCACGCGGTTCGCGCGCCAAATCACGCCTTTCGAAACTATTCCAATCGTGGCGAACACGTATTGGAGGTCGGCAATACTGACGCCGGTTTCCGCGGTGTTGGGTGTGGGTGAGGGGTTCGCGAAATCGTAGGTGCCAAGGGACGAACTGGGAACCGAGATTTTGGCGTGGCGCGCAAGCCGCTCCAAATGGGATCCGAGTTCGCGCGAACTCGCGGAGGCTTCACCTGGTTTCTCGTTTTGTTTCGGGTTTTCGTCAGCCATTCGCGGTTTCGCCTCGCGCGCCTTGGACTCGGGTTTGGGGGGGAGCTTTTAAAGGGAGGTGAAGCCCCTGCTTCCGGTTCGCGCGCCACTCCCCCCCCTCGTTGGACGCGAACCGGGTCATGGAAACTCGCTTTTGGCGGTCAAGCCAAACCTTGTTTTCGTTTGCACCCGTATTTAAAGGTTGTCTTTCTATTTTGGTTTCAACAAATTCGTGGGCCGGCCTCGCAACCATTTGGGACGCCATTCCGCGTCCTGGAATCGGGGCGACGCGTGGTCTCGGTACACGAACCCGCTTAAGCCAATCAGGAACGAGTCCGCGTAATCCGGGCTTTTGTCCGACGGGTCCACGAGCTTCATTTGCTTGTCGCTTCGCACTTCAAACGTGTAGGCGCGCAACTCCAACAGGTACCTGGAATCCGGGGGAAGGTTGCGAACGAAACCTTTTTTGGCTGAATCCGCCAACAGGAACGCGGTTTCCGTTTTCAGGTTGGAAAACCGATTCACGTTGCGCGCTTTTTCTCCCGCTATGAACTCTTTCGCGTTGTACCCGAGTTCGGTTAAACGGTCTTTGACGCCGCCACCCGGGCCCACCGCGTCCACCGCGATTTCCACGGGAACGCGTTTAGCGCGCCAAGACTCGGCTTTCAAGGCCACGTGGCCCACGACCTGCATTTCGTCCTTGGAATCCATGACTTCATGCCCCGCGTAACCTGCCGTGTCGCCTTGCGTGACGAATTCCGTGATGACGGTTCGGTCGCGGCCTCCGCGCGCCACGTCCACCCCGATTAACGCGAGAGAAGGTTTTTCTGGCGTCCAAGGCTCCTTTAAAGCCAGGATGGCGTCCTTTGGAAACACCGCGTTCTCAACTTCTTCAGGGAAATCCGCGTCAAACAACACCTGAAATTCAAGCGGCGTGAGTTCCCGGCGCTGGTCTTCAACGGCTTCCAGCGTCATGCGGCCCGCGCGCACGCAATCCTGCCATCGCACGTGAATCTTACTCCAACTCGGGTCATGATGGTGGGTGTAAAAGTGTTGCAGAAACCACGGGTTCCCGATTTCAATCATTTGCGAGTCCTCGCTTTCCACCAGCATGCGATAAATTTTTCCGAACGCTTCATCGTCAATCAAATCCGTTTCGTCCACGATAACGGTTTTGTACGCGTGGCCCATTGAACCAAAACCTTTGTTGTCGAGGTCCACGCTTTTGCATTCAATCAAGGAACCGTTTTTGAACGTGATGCGGCGTTTGCTCACTTCCTTCCGCAACCGCTCCAACCGCGTTAACCCGGACGCGTTCAGCATGATGAGGTCTTCAAACAACGGGTTCTGCAAAAATTGGGCCACGTAATCCATGATGATGCGGGTTTTGTCGAACGTGGGCGCAATTAATCCGACTGGGTGGTTGTCAAGCAGCGTGGCTTTCGCGACCGCGATTTGCCCCATCGTAAAACTTTTGCCTGCTCGCGTGGTCGCGCGTACTGAAACCTTGCGCGCTTTCTGCGAGAACACGGACTCAAAAATTTTGAGTTCGTACTCGTAAGGCGTGGACCCGAACAAAAGCTCGCAAAGCTTCGTCCAATCCACGTTATGCGGAATCATGTGCGCTTGCTTGCCAGCCTACTCTTCATCAAGTGGGTGTCGTGGAAACGCCTTTCTCAAGGCAAAACAACTTCGCACAACCCTCGGATTCACGCTGACAACAATTTACGCCGTTTCCCCGAACTTCGACCGCGTTCTTCAACGCAATTCGAACACCACCCCTGATGCGCAACCAAATACGCGTTATCCGCTGGATACCCGCATTTCCGGCAAACTCCGACCACGCGCCGCTTGTGATACGCCGGCGGAGAAATCTCGGTAAGTCCAACGCGTTCCGGAATCGCGCGCGCCCAAGACGCCGAAACACGTTTTTTTGCATTCACGGAGATGATTTCGCGGTTGAAGGCAACGAATCCAGCGGAACGTAATCGCTTGAAGCCAAAATCGCTTTCTGGCGCGCGCAAAACTCTTTTCGGCTAACTTTTTTGTTTCGCATCACTTCACCTCACGCAATTCCTCTTGCCTCGTGCAACGCGCACACAAAAATTGTGCGCCAACCCAAGAACCAAACTCGTTCACGAACCTCCAACAACGCGCGCATTGCCGCGCCACGCCAGGCTTGCCTGCATCCATCACTTGCTCGCCTCCCCGACCTCCCTTAACGCCGCATCCTTCAACACGGCTCGCACGTCCTGAATAGTCAGGTTTTGCACGCGGTTATCCTGCACGTTCACTTGCGCGAAACCCGAAACCTTTTGAATCACGCCCGCGGCCTCCAAAAACTCGCGCAACTCCCGCTTCACCTGCAACAACGCGTAAATGCCGTTCGTTTTCTCGGTTTGCCCGAACGACACGAACACTTCTCTCTCGACTCCCGCCTTCTTATCCCACACCTTCACGTTTTCGCCTGGAGCCGTCATGTAGTGAAGAGCAATGGTTTCCGCGAGGTCTAAATCTTGTTTTGTGCGCGCTACGTACTCGTCGCGCAACTCGCGCGCCAGCTTGTCGTTGATTTCCCCGCGCTCCCGCAAGTATTTCGCGCGATACTTCCAAGCCGTGCCCCTGCTGATGCCTAACTCTTCCGCCAGTTTCATGCAAGATTTTCGTTCTTGCACGGCTTTTTCGAGAGCTGGTTTCAAGACGTAATAGCTTAACGCTTTGCCGGGTTTCCCGCTCATGTTTGCTCACGCTTCACAGTTTTTGTTTGGTTTTCATTCCGGGTTTTCTGTTATGATGGGTTGAAGGAAGAAGGTGCCTTTGGGGGTGAAAACCGGGCGTGCGAGGGATTCGAAGTCTTGTGTCGTGTAGGCGCGTTTGCAGTTTGTGCACATGTAGTCGCCTTGCGCGGGCGCTACTCTGGACCCGCATTTGAGGCAATCCATTCGGAGTTCTCGGTCGAAGTAGGGCGCGCTGAAGGCTTGTTGGAAAACGATTTTTGCGGTGGGGTTGTCTTGAATGATTTTGTTGGCTTCGCTTTCAACTGCTTTAGAGTTGGGCACGCAGATTAGGTGGTATTCGGTTCGGACCATTGGCACCACGGTTTGTGAACCTTTTTTGGTTGGAGGCAAGTATTTAAGGGTTGCGATTGAAGCGGTTTAGGCTTGTTGGAAGGTAAGGGTGTAGCGGAAGTAGCGTTCAATGGTTTCGTCTTTTGGGAGGGTGGAAGTGAGCTTGATTTCGTTCCACATGATGGTGCCGGGGTCGTCGTTCATGAACGCGATTTTTTTGATGTTGGCGACCGCGTTGTCGGTGGCGGTGAGGTACACGTTCCATTTTTGGGTGAGCGTGGTGGTGTTGAAGGCGTCAATGGAGCCGCCGCTTGAAACCGCTTTCGTGTCGTAGTTCGCGCAATCCGAGTAGAAGTCGGCGGCGGTTCTCGTGAGGCTGGGCGCGGTGGTGCCGTCGCCCCACGCGAAATACTGGTAGCTGGTGGCGCCTAAACCTGTGAGGGCTTGAGCGAGGCTCGCCCAACCCGCGTTCGTGATGAGGTTGTGTTGGCGTAACACGGGTTTCCAAGCGGTTTCGCCAACGCGGCGTTCAAACGCTTCCAGGATGCCGGTTACGCGCGCGTGCTCCTGGAAACCGATGGTTTCTCGCGCCATGCGGGTTTTAAGGGGCGGGAGAGTTTAAAAAAGTGTTGTTTTCGCCGCGTTTTTCTTTCGGTTTCGGAATCGTTGTCAAGTATTTGCGCGCGGTGTTCGCGTGATACGCTTCCATGCAAGCCGCGTTCACGATTGATTCCACTTCTTGGGGGGCAATCGGACGCGGTTTCACCATGACCGCCATCAAGGCAGCCTCCGCACGCGCTCCCGGAACTCGGGAAAATTTTCTTTCGCGTTCTTCCAAAGCACGTCGCGCGCCGCGTTCACGTCCGCTTCCGTTCGGTTTTCACGATTCAAAAACTTTAAGGCATCCAAAATAGCGGTTTCAAGCCTTTCCCGAGCACGCCATTCGCGCGCGTAACTCTCGTTCGCCTGCATCAAGCGGTGTTCAAAGCTTTCCCGCGCAACCTGTGCCATTCCGTAACCCTCCGAGTTTTTTCCTTGAGTTCATCCTCCAACGTTTTCGCCATACAAATTTTTAGGAACGCGCATTCAACGTTTCCCGCGGCTTCATCGAATTTCGTTTCCCTCACGAGTTCTCTAATCGTCTGCTCTGTTTCTTTTCGTTCGATGAAGTAGGCCATCTTCTGTTTTGGGTTTATGAGCGCGCGTCGCATTCGTTATCACCACTATTCTGTGAGTTCGACGTATTCAAAGGATATACGGCGTGTTCCCGATGGATGGAAAAGGCCCACAGGAATAACCACTTGAATAACCACTTTGCTGTATCGCCCCCCCTTAAAACGAATCATTATCTCGATTGACTCGGGTGTTTCAATGTCAGCAGGCCAGTAATGAAGAACCTCATCTGCTTGCCGCGCCAAAGGATATACGGCGTGCTTCATTACCGCGTCGCGTAGTTCTGTATTTTCCATTCAAATCCCCCCTTTCCAACGACTTCATTATTCCGTCTTTGACGGCGTTCCGCACTATTTCGCCCAAACGCTCGTTTTGCCGGGCTTTCGCCTCCAACTCGCCAATCGCCTCATCCAAGGCATCCGCGCCATTCCTAACGCTGTCCCGCGCCCGCAACTTCGCGTTCATCAACGCCTCCGCTTTCGGCCCAATGCGTTTCGGTTTACCCATACTGCGTCAACTCCTGTTGGCCGCGTTTTCCGGTGGGCGGGTCGCTTGGACGCCGCCCGCAGCGTTCACAGAACGCGCCCGAGTACGCGATTTCCCCGCGGCAAAACACGCATCGAGCCACCATTCCGCCTTACCTCCAAAAAAGTTTATTGTGCTGGGGTCGGGCATTCGGTAAGCCCCGTCGTCTTAAAAACGACTTCCCTCGCAGGATTGCGGGTTCAAATCCCGTCCCCAGCGCAAATTTAGTTTATATGTGCCCCGGTGGCGAAACCTGGATATCGCGGCGGGCCGCTAACCTGACGGATATGGGTTCAAATCCCATCCGGGGCACATTTTTTTCTTTACCGGCCTTAAACCGGTTTGACCACGTAGTCATCTTGCGCGTTCATCACGTCCCAGGAAACGCTTCCCGGTGGAGCGTCCGAAGTCGCGCAAGCCCACACTAACACGTCTTCTTCAACGGGTTCGCCTGGCGCGGCAAGCTCTTTGGGTCGGAAGTGAATGATGCGCTTATCGCTTGCGCCATCAATGCGACCCCCGATGGCCACTACGGGGTGGTATACGAGTTCTTGGAAACTCGCGTACTTTTGCGCGTACAAGATGAGTGGCTCGAATTGCAGGATGATGCCCGGCTTGTTTTTCAGCGACTCGGGCAATGCGTCATACATTGCGCGACAATCTTGCTTCAACACGTCGATATGGGTTTGCGGGATTTTCATTCAACCAACTCCAAACGAGTTCCCTCGTCCAACAACGCCTTTTTTGGGGGCGTAACGTTTTTATTTCTTTCGGTTCGTTCATTCGCCGTGGCCTGAACCGTTACGGGCGCGCAACCCGCTTGGGCCGCTGCTTCATGCGTTGTTTCCGCTCTGAATACCGCGTGACGGCATCCGAAAACGGGCAACGCGACCCATGTTCAAGGCAAACGATTCCCATGCGCACGCGACCCAAATAATGACTCGTGGCCCTCGTGGTTTGATTCCGACACTTTCTTCACATAACGCTTGAATGGATTTTTTTTGCCTTGAGCGTTATTGCGGAGTCATATACTTTCTTGAATTTTCCGGTCTTCAAATCCAAGTCATAAATTTTTTCGACTTCGGGTTTTGATTCGATGGTTTCGTAAGTGAAAAAATAGTACAGCCTATTTTTCCACGAATACAGTCTCCACAACGGAATCTGAAGAATCCTTCGCAGCGCCCCTTCCAAAGAAACCCAATTCCGTTTTCTTTCAGGCATCCCGGAGAGGTCCATTGCTATATGTTTCATTTTTCAACACCTTACAACAGTTCTCTTCTCCACGATTTTTTGACGTAAGCCCGGTTTTTCCCGCGTCCAGTCCAACGCGCGTCCCGATAAACCGCGAGTTCGTAAAGTTCGCCTGGGAGGCGATGCGTTGCGAGCCACGCCAAGCACTTTGTTTTGTGGCGGCCGTAATCTGATTCAGGGCTCTCACCTTTATCGCCAGAACAAACTTGAACGAATTTTCTTGTGTAGGTTGGAAGCTGTCTTCCGATTAGTTCTATCGGAAGACAGTGACCACAACCGGCTCCACGACAATACGTGCAACACTTTACGAGTTCAAGATTCACTCCTTGCCAGACTGCGTAATCCCAGACGTTAAACAAATCGTTCGATTGATACCGCGTTCTCACTGCGCGCGAGCCCTCCATGAACCGCCATCCGGCCGCGAGATCTTGTTTGATGGCTTCGCGTTCGCGTTCCGAACCCTTGTTACTGCGATTGACCATGTGCATCCTCTTCCTTAACGCTTAAACCAAGTTTTTCGCGCAACACTTGATAAACGGCTTCATGCGGTTCCCGCGCTTGAACCCGCTCCGACACGCGCTCCCCGTCCGGATTCCTCCAGGACACCACGAAAACCTTGGGAACCCCCATTTCGTAAATCTCGTCAATCGCCCGGGTTATAGCTTTATCCGCTTCCGCTATTCGCGCCCGCAACTCATTACGCTCTTCCTTTATCTGTTGCCAGTCATAGTGAATATTTACGTCGTGTCCGCACGTCTGGCATTTCGGTTCGCTCGTTTCAGGACTTTCCTTTCCTTTACTGAACATGACGGTTTCCCATCCGCAATTTCGGCAACGATGATAAGGTTGTGGCGTCATGTCAGGTAAATACTCCATTATCACTCCACAATCAGGACACCTAACAGTTTGAGGGCATTTTGGTTCGTCTTTCTCAACGCAGTTGTGCCTTATGGGAAGGATTATTCCTCGCTCACTTGCTTCTTCTTTCTTCTTCATTCGGAAATTGTGTAGTCCTGCTTGCCGCTCAACATGCGCCTTCCGCGTCTTTCCGCACTTTGAGCAAATATCGCTATCGGTTTTCTTTTCGTTAGCCATCACTTACCACCTTTTAATTCCTCGCGTCTTTTCTCTAACAGAACGCCGTCTAACACCATCGCTTTCGCCGTCTGCTTCGACAAATTGTGTTTCAAGCATAATCGTTCCACGCGAACCGCATTTTCAGGACGCCGATAGTGAGCCTTATCGTAATGCGACTGACAAAACCCCTTCGCGTAATACTTTCCCCCGCAACCCTTTACGGAACACAAACGAATAACCATTAATTCACCATCCTTCAATCGAAAACTGCATTCCCGCGTTCATCGCGTCCTCAAAATTCTTGAGTTTCTGTTTCCTATGCCTGCGCGCGTAATGCTCAATCACGCTCGCCACGTGGGAGCACATGGGGGGATGCGTGCGCCGCGTTATCTCAATGAGCCGGAACTTCAAATGCAGGAACGCGCCTGGGTGCAGGTGCGGCTTGATGAGCTCGAGCTCCTTGCAGAAAGCCTCCCACGTTTCCTTTGACTCCTGCCAACCCTGGCAGTTGCACTCAAACTTGTAGTCCCGGTTGCGGCGGATGGTGTAAGTGCGTGTGTTGTAGCCGGTCAGGGGGAGGAGATAATGGTTCTTAGTTTCCTGCGAATACGCCACGCAGCCTTGACGCTCCGAGAGGCCCGGGAACTGTTCCACGAGGCCCGCATCCGGCTCGCCTGACAGGAACGCCTCTATCTTGTCTCCCACCGTGCCTTGCAGCTTGCGGGCCGTGTGAGAATAGAAGACCAAGCGCTTATTCTCGTTCATTCGGACAACTCCGAGCGTCGAAACTCGCTTCCACGCTCAATCTCTTTTCGTACTTCTGCAGCCCGTCTTAACACGTTTGAACTCCCGCGCATCGCGCGAATCAATTCGCGAAACACCGGCAAACTCACGTGAACGCGCGTGAAAACGTCATAATAACGCCACGCCAACATGACGTCGTCGCGCGCGGAACCCGGGAACACTTCCGCCACGTACCGCAGCTTGTGTTTCACGCTGGCTGAAGCAAGTGGACGCTTCATATCAGTCTCGCCTCTGGGCTTTTTGGAGTATGTAGTGCTCCGTTTCAAGCACGATGAAATCGTCCAGCGAATACTTTTCACCGGCTTGTGCTCGCGCTTCTTTTGCGCGGCGAAGAATTTCTTGTCGCTCCGAGAAAACCAAGAAGTCAACCATGCGCATCAGTCCTCTTTCTCCTGGATTACTACCGATTTATTGGGCAGAACGCTTTGTGCTACTATTTCGTCGAGGACTTTCTGGTTGAATTGTTTCACGTTCTTTTTGAGCCACGCAACGTTCTCGGTTGACAAATTTTTTGGGTGCAAATGGTACGGCAAGCCCTTCCAAATCTTGGCTTTAATTTCCTCGAATTCTTGCTTGCTGACTTGCTGGTTGAACACGCAGTATTTGGCGAGTACGAGGTCGCAGCAGTATAACCGGTTCGCCGAATTGTCGCACCACGTTGAATTATGGCACTCCGTCGAATTGTCGCACCCCACCGAATTGTCGCACCACGCTGAGTTATGGCACCCCACCGAATTGTGGCACTTGATGCAGCCGCGACAGTCCCGGCAACCCACGCAATCAATATTCCCGTTTTCGTCTTGCCCCATCAAACTCATCCTCCATCAAATTATTCCGAGTTTCTTCGCCACCCACAGCGCAAACACTATTTCTATCACGAGCCACGTGACGCGGAACGGAAGCAACATTAACCATCCCAACGTGCGGCCGACCACCACCAACACGTTTTCCTCCCAATCGTGTTCCTTCACGGACTCACCTTTGATTTTTCCCTCGGAGGCTCTAAATACACGCTCCACGCGAACTCCTCCAATTCGCGCGCCAACGCTTGAATCGCGCACGAAAGGTCTTTCACGGTCACGCCCTTATCAGTGCCCGCCAGGTTCCCGGTTGCGGCTGACGCGGCCACCGCGGTCGCCGCATAACCCGTGCAAGCTTGCCGCACGATGACGACTTCCCGCTCAAGCTCGCGCTTCTCGCGCGCCTTATCCCGCTCGTCCTTCGCACGCCAATAATCCTCGCGGTCCATGAGGGGAGGCGTGTCCAAGCGTGTGGGCGCGTTCACGTCCTTGAAAGGCGCGGAAACCGGTTTAATCGCGTACTGGCTGCCTTTCCCGTTCACGCGCGCGACGTTGTGATAAAATTTGCCGTCGCCAGTCGGCACATGCTCGGCGGTAAACTCGTAGTATTGGTTGAGCGACAACGACGGCAACGCGGGCTCGCCTTCTTTCGGCGGAAAAATGGAGAATTTGAGTTCGCCTTCCCCGGGATGACGCGGGTCGTCGAACACGAGGAGCACGCGTTTCGCGCCTTCCTCGCGCCTAATCAGTTTCGCAGTAATTTTCTCCGTTTTGTTCATGGTGCCACCCCCTGAATCAACTCGTTCGCTTGCTTTCGCAACGCGGCTGCAGCTTCAATCTTTTTCTTGAATTCGTCCGCGCGCGCGTAATTCCCGTACACTTTGATGACGCCGCCCTTGCTGGGCGACCCTATCTCGATTGAATCCGGGTTCGCTTCCGCGAACGCTTCATCAAACAATCGCTTGACTTCCTCTTTCATCGCTTCATCCATCATTCGCACCTCTCGTGCTCTCATTAAACCCGTGTGCGCGCGTTCCGTCATCCGCGTTCCACAAAAAATTCGGGGGTGGACAAGCTTGGGAGGCTTGCGTCGGAAACGCGCGCTGGGGTTCAAAGGAGCGTTATTTTCGCTTGACCTCCGCCTTCTGTTTCCCGGGTTTGCGTTCCGGCGCGACAACCTCAGGACATTTCGCGGCAACGTAATCCGTTAGCTCCTTCACTATTTCCGCGTCGCTCAACGCCTTCCTCGCGTACAGGTTGCAGAGCGCGCGTTTCACGCGCCTCATTGCGGGCGCAATACCCTTCTTTTTTCGCGCGGCCGCCAAAACCGCGCGCGCTTGCTCAACCGTAATCGGTTCTGATTCTTTTACCAAACTCTCCAACTCCATCACCTCTCGTGTTCGCGTTCCACCGTTGCGGTGAATACGCGTTAATCGTTTTCCGCTCGCTCGCGCTGGAGGTCGTCATCGCAAATCTCGTCCTCGTCGTCGTCCTCCCGCGAATCCGCGTCCTCGTCGTAATCCATCAAGACACACCCTCTTTTGGCTCATACGTTGCCACCTTGATTCCTGCCAACTTTTCTTGCACGGTGTCATTGTTGAGCTTCTCAAACTTCCATTTGTTTTCAAGAATCGTTCTCCCGATTTCCATCGAGTTACACCTTGCGATATTTCGCGCGCGCGCGGGCAATGACATCCTGTTCAGCGAGTTCGCTGAGACGTAGCGCGTATACGTTCTCGCTATTAATATTAATCGTCGAAAATTCCTCGCGGCTTGGCAACCCGAATTTCCATTTTTCGCCGTCGTAAATTATCTGAATTACCGTCGCGCTGGCATAATACGAGCCATAAGAATTGCATGATACTTGCGCGTGATACGACGCAATCGTTCCGCGCAAATGAGCCTTGCTGATTACGAGTGCAGTCCCACTTTCGCCGCCTCCACGCAATTTTTTTTCTGCGCGGTCACGTAGCGCTACCACGTCGTCGTAAGTGCACGTCCTCGCACTCGCCTTGCCTTCGACCGCGCGAATCATCTCGTTGATTTTTTCCTTGTGCGCGTCGTTGATTATTACTCCGACGATTTTTTGCGCGAGAACATCCGCCTCCTTGACGCCTAATGAGTGAGCGTATCCTGCCTTCGCGACTTCCTCTGGCGTCGCATCACGCTGCACGATTCGCCCGAATGCATCTTTTTTTTCCCCCATTTTTCATCCCTCCTTTCGTGTAATCGTTACGAAGCGAAAGCTTATAAAGCTTTCGGTCATTCGTCGGGTGAAACCGCGAAAACCTCGCGTCGCCCGAACCGCGAAGCGTTTCGCCTTGCCGCGCGGTCAGAACCCCGCATCGACACCAACAGCTCGGGACACTCGCGCGCCAACACTAAGAACGCTTGCGCGACGCGAGCGGAATCCACGGCCATCGCCCAACGCGCGCCGTTCGCGGTTAACTCGCGAGAAACAATTTTGTGGTCCGCGAGTTTGCGCGCAACACGGTGCACTTCCGCGCGCAACGAATGCAGGGAGCGCTCGTGCGCCCAACGCGCGCCGTTCGCGCGAAAAACGTGGATGATTCGTTCCGCGAGCTCGCGGGAACCCACGGGTTCGCGTGAACTCGTCAAAACCACCAAGATTTCGCGTTCGATTTCCAGCGTGCGAAAATCAATCAGCGGCATTCGTGTCGCCTCCATTCCGGCCGCGTTCCAAACCCAAGCGTTTGAGGCCGTGTTCCTCCATGAACCGCGTGAAAACAAAGAAACCGTTTTTGTCGTCAACTTGAACCCCGTTTTTTTCCAGCCATTCCTTGAAATCGCAGGCATCGCAGATGCCGTCGCTTCCGTAAATCGTGTAATCGCGTCCGCAAACCCGGCAAACGTCAACCATTCGTCAAACGCCTCCCTTCTCCCATTTCAAAACCAAATCTTCCGCGAGTTGCTTCCCAGTTTTCAAATTCGCGCAACTCACGGCATCCATCCATAACCCCGTAAGGTCGCTGATCACCAATTTTCGCAATTTTTTCCAACCTTCAAGTTGCTCCCGCAGTTTAACGTTTTCGGCTTCCAATTGTTTTCGTTCTTCCGAAGTCGTTTTAACAAGTTGGCGATACAATTCGCGGTAATCATCACGCTCTTTAGCCGCATCCTTATTTCGTCCCATTCATCATTCGCCCCCGCTTAACGCCTTCCTTATCGCGCGAATTCCTTTCTGCTTCTGCTCTTCCGACAACCCATTAAACGCAAGGTCAGGAATAACCGTCCTCCAAACCCGCACAATCGCCTCATCAGAAGTAAGCGCAGTTATTCGCGCCTGCAACCCATCGCGTTCTTTTGTTATCTTCTCAAATTCCTCCAACTTTGCGAGTTGATTCTTGCTCATCCAACCGTGAGCCTGACTTAAACGTGCTTCCGCTTTTTTGCGAGCAGAAACCTCCAACTCAAAAGCGGAGCGTTCGTTCAAATATGCGTTTCGCCAATCTCTCGCAGTAATGAACGCTCTCAACTCATCCCTGCATCCAGAGCAAGGCTTATTTTTATCCGCGCAAGCGGCGCACCTAAAATATTCTAAATCCTCTTTGGAAACGTCGTTATTCTTCGAGCATTTCGGTTCGCTCGTTTGAGGGCTTTTCGATTCAACTTCAACCATACTAATCAACTCCTTTTCGGCTTTTCAGGCAATTCACGCATGTTCGTTAAATAATCGGTAGAAACCCAATAGAATCGCATCCACTTCATAAAATCACGCCAAGGATACCCACAGATTTATCTGTGGGAGGAATTGGCGCAGTTCCCCACTGGTCTGCCATAGCGTCTGCAATTCCAGTGTAGGTTCTGCTCCTATTCTTCCACCTCTCCTCGCTTGGTGGTTCTTTCCATACTCTGCCTTCCCTTCCTGCCACTATGTTTGTTGGCTTCAGTTGCGGCAGGTTCTTTAGCCAGAGGCAGGTGGCTTTTGTTTCTCCATGCCCAAACTGCCAAGGCTGGATTATCTGTTCTGGCTTTCTTATCTTCGTGGAAAGTATGCCTATTGGGTTTTCAAGGCAGATTTTTTCTATTGGCGCATTCAAAAGCACTCTGACGAATGCCAGTGCTTCTTCTTGTTCTTTTTGCTTTTCCTTGAACCATCTTGCTCCGCTGACTGCCAAGTGTGTGCAGGGAGGATGCGCCACCATCAAATCCCATCCTTCGTTGTTGTTAAATGGATTGTTGTCTATTGCATCAAGAACGTCGCCTTGGATATGCTTGCCTGGTCTTTCTGTTGGGAGCAAGTCGCAGCTTACAGCATTATGCCCCCTGCTTGCGAAAGCATCCCTGACAATTCCGCTAAACTCACAGGCAACGAGGACATTCAGCATGTAAAATCACCTATCTTGCTTTGTTTGTCAGGGTTGCCATAGACTGCGAACTGGAAAACGTCCTTGCCCTGCTGTTCAAGGATGTATCGCTTCACCGCATCTTGGCTCACATGCCCTGCGCTACCTACATGACAACCTCGCTCGTCAAGCAGTTTTAAGTTAGAACGAAGAACTCCATTCTCTTCGAGATTGGTTAGCACACTCATTACCGCTAACCGGTCTAATCCAGTATCCCGCGTAATCCTATTCAAGTGCGCGCTTCCATTCGCCTTAAGTAAGCGAAAATAATC
>JALOCE010000101.1 GCA_023227925.1 Candidatus Omnitrophota bacterium | reverse complement strand
CCATGGTGTTACCTGTTGCAAAGACTACGACTACCTTTCTTTGCCGGTCTTTCTGAAGATGCCTTATTTCAGAGGCTACCTCATTGGATGCAGCTTTGGAGAAGTCTTCTGCCGGGACTATGATACGCGTGTGGTGCTTGGAAGAAGCAGATTCATCTGTTTCTTTTATGGTAATAGATTTGCTTAGCTCAATTGCTGGCGGAGCTTTTATGGCTGTATCAAGGCTGCCTTTCCTGTTCAAAAATACCGGGATAAAGCCTATTGGCTTACCTTTATATAATACCGGCTGCGGCAGGAACGGATTTGCAAATAAATAATAAAAAATATTGTTTAAAATGTATTGGTTATCTACTTTTATGTTTGCTGGAATTTCTTTTATGGGTAAAGCAGCATCATTTGACTCAGTCGTTTTACTAACAACAGCCGGACTCGCCAATGCCAGTTGTTTTTTCAAATTATTAAATGTAACGTTATCAACAGACGAAGAACTGGAAACAGGAATCGAAGCTAAAGCGTTCCTTTCAAGAGCAGCGGATGATGCTGCATGTTTAGAACTTGATAAAAACTCTTTCACAGCATTTGATACATTTGTATCTTTATTTACATGAAGGAAGGTTTTAGATTTTCCTTCCAACGCCTGCAGCATTTTTGATTTTACCGCTGGGCTAAGCAACATACCGGCAGTTTTTTTGCGGGCGTTTACGGCAACCGAATAAATTTTTCCGTTTCGCTCTACCAGATAAGGAGAACCACTGTCGCCTTCCTGAGCAGATGCCCCAAGCAACAAAACTATATCTCCGATACGAACAAGAAATCCGCTGGAAACGGCTCCGCGAAAACCGCTGACCATGGTAGCAGTTTCTTTATTTTTAAACTGATAAAGATTTATGGGAATAAGCTTAGGCAAAAGAACATCTTGGCTGGCTATAGCAAGCACGGCAATATCATCAGTAAGAGGCCGCGGATTGGCATTACGTATTACTACCTTTGCATGACCTATTTCTACGCCACTAGTTGTATAGAGGGTAACTTCTTTGGCATCTCCTACCACGTGCGTATTGGTTAAGGCGATATATTGCCCATTTTTATAATCAACAACAAAAAAGCTTCCATATTTTTGTTCATTGGTCTTTACTTTTCCTATACTAAAGATAAATTCCTCTGCTGGTTTCCTCTGGCTGAATGCTGCTTGATAGTCTTGCAATTGTTGCGTTTTCTCGGACAATTCAGAAAGCGAATTGAGCAATTGCTTAATGCTATTTAAAACATCTTTTCTTGGTGCAATAATTTGCAATATCGTCTTGTGGGTTGATGCTTCCCAACCTGCCTGGATAAAGGCCCTGGTAAGCTTTACGAAAGCCTGCGCAAATGCTTGGTTGTTTAATCTAAAAACAACCGGCAAAACATCCCTTCGCGGTGCTATGGCTTCAAGAATATTTGCGATAGAAAGATTTTCCAACCCAGCTTGTTCAAAGGTTGTTTGCAGATTTACAAAAGCTTGCGCTGCACCCTCATTGTTCAATCTTCTAACAATAGCCAGTGCGTCTTTTCTTGGAGCAATACCTTGAAGGATATTATCAATTGGCAATCTTTTTAATCCTTTGCCGTAAAATAAATCAACAAGATTTGTAACAGCAATAGCGAGCGCTTGAGTGTCTTTTCTTCCGGCAACTCTTCCTATAATGGGATCGATAGAATACCTGTCTAATACTTGCTCAAGCGCTCGCCTTAGATTGGTAAGCGCCTGAAGGTCTGCAGTAGTAGCACTTGAAGAACTGCGTTGTGCGATTTTTGTAATTTTCCTTCTATTTTCTTCATTACGCCTGCGCCATTGGTTGAGTAATTCTATATTTATAAAAGGAACTGTTCCTGAAACTTCATAAAGAGATGTTTTGCCTCCCATAGAAGTATCTGGCTTGGTTATAACTCTAAAATCAGTTAGTTTTTTAAAATTGTTTGCTACGCCATAATTAGTAATATTGATAAAAAATTCTTTTTGAACATCATCATCGCCATAAAGAAGAAGTAATCCCAACGCGACAGCAAGCACTCCGCGGCCAGCACCTTGCGACATGTGGGGTAAAATTGCTGATAATAGCTTTCTTGAAATATTACCGTCAGGGCTTGGACAAATATTAAATGAACCACTTTCTTCATCACCACGGAATTTTCCCGCCATAAAATTACGTATTGATACTCCTATGGCTCCCTTGAAGCTGCGTAAAGCTGCGGCTTGATCCGTTCCGTAAAATTTGTGGGCTCCTCTAACCGGGTGGTCAAAATAAGTAATAAAATAACCGTCATCGAAAAAGCTATCGATTTGTTTGGTTAATACTGGGCTAGGTGTTATTGACGCCAAAGATGAAGCCTTCTCTCCGCTTCTACTATCAGAGTCCCAGTCAATAGCACGAAAAGAGACAGGGCCTATTGCCGGTAATACATCTTTTATTGCATAGTTTATGCCTTCATCTTCCTTGAGCATTCCATTTCTGCATAGGATATTTGGTTGCCAACGCCGCAACACAATCTTATTTTTGGTTACCGCAACATCGACTAGCAGCCTATAATCTTTTAGTATATGCCCCAATATTGTTGCCCCGGGTCTTTTTGAAGCATCCAAAACCAGCTCTACTTCAGAGGAACCGAGAACTCTTCCTTCGGAAAGCATTTGCTTTATTATTGCAAAACCCGGGAGAGTGTCGGGAAAACTAAAAAAGAGCTTTACGTTTTTATATTTCTTACTGAGAAATTTAAGTGCTGCTTGTAATCTTGCATTCACTACACTCGTATCGTAATGGCCCATGCTTGCGCTAGAGTCAGGAGTTAAATGCATTAAACCCCAGACAGGAACGGTTCTGCCGGTTTCAGGTTTAGACGCTTTAAATGTAACTACAGTTCTATCACCTATGCAAGGCTCTCCAATTGCGTGATCAAACGAAGCAACCGTTCCTTCTTCGGTAACCACCAACTCATTAGACCCTGTAACAATAATATTTCTGCTGGATAAAGCAGGCCTCTCAAAATTAGAGATATCGGCGCTGCCGTCATTAACGTCACCCAGATAAAACCGGCGAGCTTTATTGGTTATCTTTTTATCTTTAGAAGCTGCCCAGGCCTGGCGAATATTCTTAAATATATCGCTAGTATATATTCTCCAGGCTTTTGAGCCAGGATTGCTCGCTCCCGAACTTGCAGAAGCTTTTCTATCTTTTTTGGCCATGACTTGGTTTGCAGTATTAGTTTCACCATAATTATCTCGGCAGAATCTTTCTAAAAGCCTCTGGAACATCCATAAACCAAAAGGATCAGTTTGATGAGGCGAATCAAGTATCCATTGCAGCCGAAATGCAGAGTGCAGAAGCTGTAAGAATTTCCCGCTTATGCCATTATTTAGTAAATATTCCATTGTTCTGTCGTATGGGCCCGTTGTTACTCTAGGATCAATGGTTGCCTCAAATAAAGAATTAGCTGTGGGTGCTGCGATAAGCTTATTGTAAGCCTTAAGGTAACTAATTGCGCACGCTGCATCGTTGCGGCCTTCCCATTCTGCTATTTCATCATTCCAATAACTTTGCTGGCTTCCCATATGTTTAACGTATATTGCAGGGTCTGTATTTTGCGGTATCTTAATTGATGGCTCTTTAATCACGCCCACAACTTTATCGGCTTTAAAATTATGCGGGGGCTGGTATGAAGGGAAATTCGCTGGTTTACCTAAAACAAAAACCCCATGTTTCCTTTTACCTTCATAAACGTATCCATAATTCTCAAGTTTTTTAAAACGCTGGTCAAAAAGAAACGAACCGCATACATGCGACCAGTTTCTTATTTCGTCAGCAGAAATAGTTAGAGGAAATTCATTTCCTTTAAAGCCGTCATACCTTGCCTTCTTTCGTAAAGCCTGATAAAACCACCACTTAGTAAAATCTTTGCCCAAACTTCTTAATGTTTCTTGAACTAAACGCGCTCCTTTAGTAGGCTGCGAAAGCCAATTTCTCTTATCTTCCGCTGATGAGCTTGCCTTTTGCTGCTCTGTTACAGCAGCCGCAATTATAGCCGCACCAATACCAGAACCGTCGCCGGTAAGCTCCATTTTTATGCGCGATGTTTTATCACCCACAAGTTCCTTGAAAGCTTCTAACATGTTTTCCTGAAATTTAGGAAGCATGCTCAGAGAACTGGGTTTACCAACTAAACCCTTACGGGCTTCGTTTATAAAGGTAGAAATAAGTTCCTGCATTTGAGTCTTAGAAAATGCAAATGTTTTTGCCAACTGCAGCAATTCTTTTGTTCGCATTAACCCATTTGAGGGGCTGGAGGCTTTACTATCTTTGGAATTAGCTTGAGGATAATTATCGCGGGAAAATCTTTGTAAAAGCCTTTGTAAAAACCAATAATCTATGGGTAAAAGCTTGCCGTTAGGATTATTTCCGCGGATATGCGAATAAATAAAAACTCCGAAGTAAAGGAGGCTAAAGAAATTATCGCTGATATTATTTTCAATAGAATAATTCAATGCGCCCCAAAATGAGTCTCTCCCTGGTTGAAAATCTGAAATAATTTTTAAATAATTGCGTAAAGAAACGTGTTTTATCAAATCATTAAACTTGTTGATATTATTCAGAGCGCCGCGGGCATCTTGCAGCCCTTCCATTATTGCCCCGCTTTCGCTAACGTCTCTTACTGTACACCCATGGCCGGTATGCGGCACAAAAATAGCAGGATGTCTTGTGTCTGGCAGAGCAAGGAGCGGCTCTCCAATGTGGCCCATACTTGCGTCAAGATTATATTGATGTTCTAATCTTTTTGGAGAAGCAACACGTTTAAATATTCCATTATGTTCTCTGTAACCGTATTGCGCAAAGCCATGCCTAAAGAGTTCTGGCGAAAAAACCGTTGGCCGATATGCAACACCAGGCTCAACCTTGCTAAGCTCAACCACTTCGTTTGAGGTAATTTGTTGCGGCAATGCGCCAAGCGGTAGACTTTCTGCTTCTGCTTTTTTACGTAAAATGTGAGAAACCATCCAAATGCTAAAATCGCCTTTCATACGCGTAAACATTGCCCTGGTGATATCGGGATCAAATTCAAGGGGTCTAAAAGACGTAAGGTGCCCGGAAGAATCGCGAGAACTCTTAACAAACAGCGGCCAGCTTGAGCTAGAACTTGCGTTATTTGTTGAAGAAGTCCCGTCCCTTAATATTTTTATTTGGCGGGACGTGCTTAACGGCGGAGCTTTAATGGCTGCGCGCAGACTTCCTTTCCTGTTTAGGAATACCGGGATAAAACCTATTGCTTTACCGTTTTTATAAACCGGGAGAGAAGCGCCAGGCCCCACCAGCCACGGAGAGGCATCCCGGACGCTTTCCCCCGAGAAAATACTGTCTTGTTTTAAATCTAAATCAATCGGCTTTTGCGAATCAGCATCTGCGGTTTTGGCACCTAAAAGATTTCTTACAAAATTAATTGCCGGTTCTGACCCCATACTAAAAAAACTATCAACACCTGCTTCTCTGGATGCTCTATCAAATTTAGCAGAAGATAATTCCCTGCCTTTAGCATCAACTATTTTTCCTCCGGCTTTAGTTACAATGTATGCACCGGCAACAAAATCCCAGGCTTTCATAGGGGTTGGATATGTTAACAATGCAATATTACCTTCGGCCACCTGGGTCATTGTGAAAATTGAAGAAGGACGCGATGCTTGCGATTTAAATTTTGCCTTAATGGTTTGATATACAGGCCCTGAAAGATAGGCAGATGGCGCCCATTCAGGTTTCCTGTAAGACCTGTCAATAATAACTGCGGGCTGGCCGGTAATATCCGAAACATTATTAACACTTATGCGTTTCTTTCCTTCGGATGTTTCCATAAATGCTCCGTCATTTAGCTCTGACGCATAGAATAATGCACCGCCTTTATACATCGGTGCGTAGAAAACACTGAATAAAGTCATACCTTTGTATACCAGAGCAATTGCCGTTCCGAATTCATTGTTGCGGCCTAACGGGTCTTGCATACTAAAAGCTTTGGTCCCATCAATTGGATCAACAATCCAGACAAAATCTGAATTAAGGTTTCTCGAAAATCCTAATTTTTCCAAAGTATTTTCTTCAGCTATGATATCGTGGCCGGGGAACTCGGAAAGAATTGCCTTTACAATCATTTCTTCAATTTGCGTATCATACTTTGTAACAAGGCTGTTGTCGGTTTTAAAATTAAAAGTAATTTCTCCCTCTCTCGCCTTACGGGTAATTTCTCCTGCTTTTAGCGCAAGCGATTTGGCTAATTGCAATGATTTTTCTATAAGTTCTTTATCTACGGATTGTTTGAAACGATATCCCTTAACCACATCCGCCACACCCTTTGTACCAAATGCTGTGAAGTGTTCTAAGGCTGATTTCCTGGTAGCTTCGGTGATACGGTCTTTAATGGCTTGGGGCAGGGAGTTTAATTCGGGTTTGTATTTTCCTAAGAGGTTCTTAAGTTCTTTGCCGATAAGCTTGGCGA
>JALOCE010000100.1 GCA_023227925.1 Candidatus Omnitrophota bacterium | reverse complement strand
AGGCTTTTCGGTAAACGCATAAAATTTTTCGTACATAACAAGCCTACTTTCTTAAGAGAAAAATCAACAACGCTATCAAAATAAATACCCCGCTAGTTGCGAGGCCGATAGTAATGAATTTCTTTTTCTTATGTATCTCTTTTGCTATCTCTTCCTGTGTGGTCAGGCGCGAAATCGCCCCTAATATAGGGAATTCCAAGATCTGCTTTGCATCGTCTATATCCAGGAAAGACTGGTCCATAAATTCCCTGCCGAATACAAGGCCGGCGCCGGAACAGCAGCCTAAAAGCATGCCCATAAACGTCACCGCGATTTTATTAGGTTTTGTGGGCCTTAAAGGGGTGCGCGGAGGGTCAATGATGGTATAACGCGTGCCTTGCTTGGACGCTTCAAGGCGCTGGGTGATTTTGGCGGTTTCTAATTTCTGCAGCAGCATATTGTAGATTTTTTCGTTTACGTCTTTATCACGGGCGCGCGTAGATGCAAGCTTATCCATTAACATCAGCTTATATATCCCTACATTAGGATCATAAACGCCGCTGTCGTTCGGATTAGACGCGTATGCCACTGAACTGCCGGAAAGCGGGGCATCTTTGGTGATCTTACCTAATTCCTCTTCTAAAGCCTTGTAGGAAGCCTCACTCGCTGCCTTATCGCCTTCAGGGACCTTATAGTCCCCTGAAGCTAATTCTTTTTGGGCAGTCTCTAACTTCTGCCTTAGTTCTTTAACCAAGGGATGTTTTTCTGTTGAATCAACAAGCAGATTTTTAAGCTGGTCTTGCAAATCCGCTATCTCTGATTCTTTTATCTTCTTCCTGTAGACCGCAAGCTGTTCTTTGATAAACTCTACAGCCAAGTCAGCTTCCTTGGTCTGGCTGCGCATATTCTCTTCTACTAATAGATCAGTCAGGGTTTTAGTTATCAGGCGCGTCTCCTGCGGGTTCTTGCCAAAATAAGTTATCCTGATTATGTTCTGGCCGCGCATCTGGACATTGATGTTTTTTCGTAAACCCATAATAAGCTCTTCAAATTGATATTGGGTGTTCACATTTTTTGCCAAATCGAGTTTTTTGGTCAATTCTACCAGGCTATTCCAGCCTAAGAGCTGTTCTTTTATGGTCTGCATCCTCTGGAAGGCGGTTGTGGAAACAGCCAAGTCCTGTATCAGAGGATTGATGATCTTTTCTTCTTCTACGAGTATAAGCGTATTAGATTCGTAGAGCGGCGGCATAAGAAAACACGCGCCGATGCCTAAGACCAGCCCGATAAATACCGGGACGATAAAGAGCCATTTTCTTCTGAATAAGATCCTTAAATATTCTATGGGGTGCTTTTGCTTTACAGATTCCTGATTTTCCATACTATCTCTCCCTATTATTATTTATTATGGAACAGCCATTGTTTTAACTGCTGTCCTGGCTGTTGAAGCGCTATCCGGACCGGAAGCCGCCAGGCCCACAGCCGAAGTGACCGGGTTAATGATCCTGATTATTTTTGCCATAACTGTTGAAGGCACATAAAGAACATCACCCGGGCGCATATCTAAATTATATTTTAGCTGGCCGCCGTAAAGCACAGAATATAGATCTACGGACCTGATTTTTACCTGGCCGTTTTTATCCGGAGTGACAATGCGGCATCTACGCATAGACGCTGACAAGGTAGGAAGGCCTGCCTGCACAACGGCTTCCCTTACAGAAATAGACTCTGAATGCATATAATATTTTCCGGGCTGGCCTACTTCACCTAAGACATAGATGACCTTACTCTTATACTCGGTAATGGTAACGTTGACCTCGGGTGAAATAACATAAGCAGAGATGATCTCTTTTATTTTCTGCTCTAATTGCAGTTTGGTCAGGCCATTTACGTCTATATCGCCTACAAACTTATACTGCATCTTACCCTCTTGGTTTATAGGATAAGTGCCGCTAAATTCCGGGTGGCGCATAATATCTATCTGGACTACGTCGTCCGGGCCAAGAGTGTATTTTAAGGGATCGAACTGCTTTGTGTTATCCTGATTATCTGTTATTACCTGTTGGACTTCCGGAGGTAAAACATCTTTCTCCGCAGGAAGCTCGATAACCCTTAGCTCACCAGGCTGCTCCTTGGCCTTTTCTGCTGCTTGAGCTACTACCTGAAACATCAAGAATAATACTGTAAATCCGAAAATTTCAATAGAACGCTTCATAGAATCCTCCTTATGCAATGATAATAGTTTCTTTGAATTCTTTAAGTTTCCTGAAATCGTCTTTTTCATAGACACGCCAACCACGCCAATCGCGTTTAGCGCGGCTGACTTTGCCGGATTTCTCCCAGCGGACTACGGTCTTGGTAGTTACACCAAGCCTTTCTGCTACATCCGTAACAGTCATTCTTCCGTTTGCCACGTTAAATCCTCCGTTTTAAAATATGTTTGAAATATTAGGTCTTATTCTGTCTAGGTATGTCCTAGTATGTCCTAAAACGTCATACAATGTCTTATATAGTAGCATTATTTATGCCAACTATCCGGAAAGGGTAATATTTTTTTATTTAATATGCTAAATTATTGCAGGATATAATGTTACAAAGAAAGATTTTTTTAGCGGGTTCCTGAAATTTAAAGGGGGATTTGATGAGTTGTTGCCAATCGGCAACGTTTAGCAGGTAACATTAAACAAATATGTGGCATATTGTAAACAACAATAAAAAGGCCTGCTTTGGAAGCAGGCCTTTTTTAAAAGTATATTTTTTATAAATTAACGGTTCTTTCCTCCGCCACCTGCTGCTTTAGGTGCCTGGCCGCCACCCTTTTGGACTTGCGGCTGTTGTTGCTTTATATCTTTTTTGTCTTCTCTGCGGTCTCGTTTATCTTCTTTGCGATCCGCCTTATCTTCTTTGCGATCCGCCTTATCTTCTTTGCGGTCTCTGACATCTTCTTTTCTGTCACGGACATCTTCCTTGCGATCGCGCACATCTTCGCGGCGGTCTAATATATCTTCGCGGCGATCAGCCGGGCCGCCTTGAGTCTGGCGGTCGATGATATCCTCGCGCCTATCGCGAATATCTTCTTTCCTGTCACGGATGTCCTCACGGCGGTCTTGCCTGTCTTCCTTGCGGTCTCTGATATCTTCTCTTCTGTCGCGAACGTCTTCTTTTCGGTCACGAATATCTTCGCGCCTGTCCATCCTGTCTTCTCTACGCTCCTGCATTATTTCTTGCTCAATACCCGGAGGTGGCGGCGGTGTAAGTGAACTACCTTCCTGGCTGGCTTGGCTTGTCTGGCTTGCTTCTGTAGCGCCACCCTGCCTCATCTCTTTGCGGGATTGCCTAAGCGCCTGCGTATCTGCCTGCCTTTGCCGGACATTTTCTTCGTGTGTGGCTCTTAATTGTTCTTTTAATTGCTGTGCTTTTCCCCGGTCTCCTGCCTTGATAGCTTCATCTATCTGGCTGCGCAAACTCTTTTCCTCGCTTCTTGCGCTTTCAGCGTTTGACTTTATCGTTTCTTTGGCTGTTTGTACGGAACTAGCCCCAGAAGTAGTTGCTTCTTCCTGGGCAAAGACGGATACCATTGTTACGGCTACAAACATCGCAATAACCGCGCTCAATAATACTATCTTCTTCATCTTATTCCTTTCTTAAAAATACAATCTTAAATCTCTGTTTCTTTTATAAGCTTGCGGTAATATTCTAAACATTTATGGCAGGTCTTATCGTCTTCTTTCCACTCCGGATGGTCGCGCCGGATCAAATCGATTAAATATTCCTCTGCCTTAATATGGGCAATACTGACAAAATCATCTATATCCCTGTCGCAGATCTTACATCTGTATTTCATTATTATAAATGCCTTTCTTGTTTATTTTACGCAGTCGGTTCTCCAACAGCAGACCATTTGGGTGCAGTTGCCGCGTGCTGTGCCAAAACAATCAAAATTGCCTTCTTTACGCTGTATAGCTTTAACCAGGTCCTTTTTAGAAAATTTCCAGGTGTCCTTGATCCCTAAGCTCCGTGCTTTTTTTTCAATCTCCGATAACCTCATATTCCTTCTCCTTTCCTTCTGAATTCTTATACCTTAGAAACCGTATCGTGTTGCCTTACCCTTGAATCAACCAAGAGCCCGATCTCATCGCCTTTCTTGGCCTTGGTAAGCGGTGTGCGATCGATCTGCATAGAAATCACATTCTGGATAAAATCAGTAGTGTGGCCTTTGATCTTGACTGTATCCCCGACGGAAAGAGGCGCTTTCAATTTTATTACCGCGGCTCTTACGTGGGGAAAATAATGCGTGATTATTCCGATGACATTCTCTTTGCTTTTTTTAAGGGCGGGCTTCTTCTTGAGGGTTAGTTTCTTCTTAGGAGCCGCTTTCTTCCTGGAAGCTGGTTTCTTTTTAAGAGCTGGTTTCCTCTTAAGAGTTGGCTTTTTCTTTAATGGCTTCTTCTTTTTGATAGCTTTTCTTTTTGTTACTTTCTTCGGAGACATTTGCACACCTCCTATTTTTTTATCCTATTTCAAGAAGCGAGTCCATTTGGCCATAAGGGTTCATTTCTTTGGCAAGATTATTGGGATCTTCTATCCATTGCCCATCGACAACAAAACGATAGCGGTACTTGCCGCCTTTAAGGTTAAGCTTTTTATTCCAGCTTCCGTTAACATGCTCCATACGGGTATCATCGCTTATTTTCCAACCATTAAAATCTCCGGTTACATGCACCTGGCTTGCCTGGGGAGCAGAGATAGAAAGCACGATCTCGCTTAATTGAGGCATCTTCTCTTTTAAAATCTCTTCCATCTTTTCCTGCAATTTTTCCGCAGAAACTGCTGTTTGTTCTTTGGAAACAATCCATTTCTCACTAGAGGTGATTATCGGTTTCTCTTCCTGGGTAACGAGCTCCCGCGCCAGGCTGAAATAATCCTTTGCGCCACGGCAGTATTTATCAAAACCGAAAACGTGCGTGCCCTGGTTTTGGGCTTCTTTTAATTTTACATTTACGTGTATGATCGTGTCAAAGAGTTTACCTTTAAAATTGGTTTTTATCCGGTCCAATAATTTAAAGGAATGCCGAAGCCGGGAATCGAAATTAGTCACCAGGACCTTATAGCTGGCATCATGCTCCAGCCTCTCCCGCACCAGGCTCACTATATCGATAAGCTGCCCTAAGCCTTCTATGGAGAACCTACTTGCCTCGACCGGCACGATTATCTCATTGCTGGCGCGGATGGCGTTTATGGTCAGGATACCCAGGTTAGGCGGGCAATCTATCAAAACATAATCATAATTAGCCTTAAAATTGCCTAAGGTCTCGCAGAGCCGCGATTCCCTGCCGATCTCCCCTGCCAGTTCCTGTTCCAGGGTGCTTAAGATGATGCTGGATGGGGCAATATCAAAATTCTCGCTTACGCTTTGGATGATATCCTGCAGCTTCGCCTTCTTAGGGGTCAGTTTGGAGAGGACATTATAAATACTGAAATCGGCTTTGATATTCAAACCGAGCGTGCCGTGGGACTGGGGGTCTAAATCGATCAGTAAGACTTTTTTGTTGTTAATAGATAAAGCCGCAGCCAAATTTATCGCAGTAGTAGTCTTACCGCAGCCACCCTTTTGATTGGTAATGGAAATTATGCGCATCAAGACCTCTCCTTTCTATCGCAGGAACCTTATATTATCTATATAAACTACGCCTGAATTTTTTCTGGCGTTCCACTCTTCGACCGCGAAGGCAAGCGTGCTCATTTCACGCCAATCGCTTATATTTTTGAATTCAGAGAAATCTATTTTATAATTATACCATTTATGCGGTATATTTTTCAAATAAATTTCCGATCTCTCGTTGAATTTGTTGATGAATTCGACTTTGAGCGAAATATTATCTTTGAAATCTGCTTTTTTTACGGAGAAGCCTAAGGCCTTAAATTTAGTGAGGTTTAGTTTATTCAGGTCCAAAGAATATATCTCTTTCTTGGCAGGGTTAAAATTAAAATTAATTTTTAATGCATCCGGCGATACCACGAGCGCCAGTTGCGAGCTGAAATGCCGGCCTTTTTTAAAGTTCAGAAAAGAAAAAACGCCGAAACCCAATAAAAAAACAACAGCAAAGATAAAAAAGGGATGTTTAAGAACCTTCTGGTGGTGCTTATTCTTCTTTTTCTTCTTGGAGGATGCGTCAAGGTAAATCTTTGCTAAATGTTCGTATATATCTTTCTTGTCCATAGCCTTACTTATTTTATTTTTTATAACATAAAAACTCAATGCTGTCAATAATTAAGATTATAACGGCGAGTTCAAGTATGCGGGCGCTTTTTTGCCGATAATCGAGTAGAAATTCTTCAAGTGCATGCGAAAGAGCCGGTCAAAACTTCCATCCGGGTCCTCCCCTGCCCACCAAAACCAGTCGCTGCCTTCTAAGATATAAATCTGTTTCCAGGCCAGTTCTGATTCGTGCCCTTCTAATGCTGCCCTTGCCTCTGCCAGCCACTCCCATGCTTTGACCTTGACAGGATTACCGATCCATTTGCCGAAATTCCCGTAAATCCAACTACCTGCGGCTAAACGCTTGATCTCCAGTTTAGGCGGAT
>JALOCE010000147.1 GCA_023227925.1 Candidatus Omnitrophota bacterium | reverse complement strand
GACCTCCTCGCTCACAAATTCACGTTCCTCCGCGGATATCCCGCCCAACTTCAATCCTACGAATTGCTGTACAACACGCCGTGGGGATGTTGGTTCTTTTTCGAAAAATCCTCCGGCGAATATTTCTTTTGGATCGTGCCGCTCGACTTCGAATATGCGGAGACATTACTCCGCCGGGCGGAGGCGATCGAAACGAACGTGGCGAAGGGCGTGATCCCGACTCCGGTCCGATGCGAGGAGTGCGCCGGGTGCGACTACGCGTCGACGTATTGCTTTGTCGGCAAGGACTTCGGCCCGGGATTCGAAATGCTCTTGACGGCGGAGGAAATCGCGATATGGGTGCCGCGGATCGAGCGGTACCTCGAATTGAAACCCGCCTCCGACGAATACGAGGACTTGGCCGAGGAAATCAAAAACGCGTTCCGCGGCCGAACCGCCCTCGTCGGCAACTTCCTCCTCCAAAGCAAGCCCTATTCGACCACGCTCTACAAGGTGCCAAAAGAGGTGAAGGCCCAATACGCGGTTCCGTCCGAAGGTTTCCGGTTATCGATCGAGAAGATTTAACGCGCGCGGAGGCCGGGCCGGTCCCACGCGCGGATCGGTCCGGCCGCGCCCTTAGGAGGAAATATGAAACGCGGATACACTTACGATTGGTTTCCTTTTTTCCGTTCGAAATGGCTTTGGGGTTCAACGCGCCACGAACTCGAACCGGCCGAACGTTCCGTCTTCGTCGACCTGCTGTGCCTCGCCGGAAACGACGATGGCCTCATCCAAGCGAATCCCGAAACGCCTTATCCCCACACTCAATTGGCGGCGATGTTTTGCGTCCCTCCCGAGGTGTTAGAATCGACGTTGAAAAAATGCCTCGATCCGAAGATCGGAAAACTCCAAGAGGTTCGGCCCGGGATTTATTATGTCGTGAATTGGGACGCGTATTCGCTGTCGACATCGAGGAAGAAGGCGGCGATTCCGAAGGCGGCGAAAGAGACGCCTCCGAAGATCGACCTCGACCGCGCGCGTTGGCTTTGGACCGGCATCGAGCCGGCCGACTACAAAACGTGGAACGCCGCTTATCCGGCGTGCGATATCCCGGTTGAATTGAGCAAAATGATCGCGTGGATCCAAGCGAATCCGACGAAAGGCCATAAAAGTAATTGGCGGAAATTTATCACGAATTGGCTTTCGCGGAGTCAGGATAAGGGCGGAACGGTCCGCACCCGAAACTTTAATTCCCCGGCCGTGGGAACGGACGATTGGGCGCGCCAACGCGAGGCGAAGGAGAAGGCGAGGAAGCCGTGACGAATTCGTTTATAAAGCCCTCCCTTTTCCAAGATGAAATGAACCGGCTCGGAGCGATGTTCACTCCTTTGGACGCGAAGAAGATGGACATCTACTACGATGAATTCAAATATGTCAGCATCGCCACGATCCGCGAGGCCGTTCGCGTCCTCGTCGGTCAACATCCCTTCCGCAGGTTCCCGCTCCCGGCGGAGTTATGGTCCGCCATCGCGGCCGTTCGAAAAAAAGCGGCCGCGCGGAGGTACGCGCAAGAGGCGAAAGAACAACTTGGCGAGTGTTCGAAATGCCTTAGCATGGGATGGAAAAAAATCCCCGACAAATATATCGAAGGGATCCCCTACTCCTACGTGACCTTTTGTGATTGTCGGATCGGTCAACGGATGCGCTCGGCGTTCGAATATAAGAAACGAACGGCCGAACGGGAAAATCCCAAACTCGCGTATCAGGACATTCACGGCGTTGTCCCCGATCCGGTAGAAACGGAATCGATCGAAGACGAAAATTTGAAGGAGCAAAACAACGATGACCACCAACGGGAATACGAAGATTGAAGACCTCGACAACCTCGACGTCCTCCGCCAAAAGGCCCTCGTCGACATTCCGGCCGCGGTCGACCGGCTCGTGATCGCGAATGACGAAGACGCGGCCGCGGCCTCGCGGATCATCCAAGGCATCAACACGGTGATCCGGAAGATCGAGGATTTTTTCGAGAAGTCGAAAAAGGCCGCCCACGAGGCGTGGAAGGCGGTGTGCGCGAACGAGGCGACCCTCAAGGCGCAACCGATGTCCTCCCGCGACATCGCCCAAACGAAATTGAACGCCTATCTCCTCGAGCGTCGGAGGAAACAAGAGGCCGCAGAACGGGAGGCCCGGGAACGGGCCGAAGCCGAAGCGCGCGAACGGCAACGCCTCGAGGACGAACGCAACGTCCAAGAAAAACGACTCGCCGAGGCCGCGCGCCTCGAGGAGGCCGGATCGAAAAAGGAAGCGCAGGAGATGTTTGAGGCGGCCGTTCAAGCACCGGTCGAGGCCGTGGCCCCGGCTCCCGCTCGGCCGCTCCCGCCTCCGCCTCCGCCCGTAAAATTCAACGGTGTCGCGGAACGGAAGAAATGGTATGCCGAGGTGGTCGACTTCGCCGCCCTCCCGGACGAATACAAACTCCCGAATACGACCCTTCTCAACGCCGTGGCGGTTTCGAAAAAAGAGATGGCCGCGGTTCCCGGCGTCAAGTTCACGTGGCGGATCGAGTCGGCCGTGGGGAGGATACGATGATCCGGTTGTCGCTTAGACCGCATGACCGGGTGATGTACAACGCCTCCCAAAAGTGCGCCTCCAACGGCCATTGGGCCGCGCGAATCGTTCCCGGGAAAGTCGAGGTCGCCAACGAAAAATTTATGGCGAGGGTAGAACTCGAAAAAGATTTCACCCTCATCGGAGGCAAGCACGTTGACTTGGAGGCGAAAGGACCGAACGTCGAATTTGTTTTCGACAAATACAAATCGGATAAAGAGGCGTACCGCGCGGTGTCGATATCCGGGAGGGCGGTGTTCGGCCGCTACGAAAGGCGCAAGCAACGGCATTATCGAATCGAATATGTCCCGGAAGAAAAAGGCGAGAGCATTTTCGTTTCGGACCACTACTCCGAAATGATCGAGGCGTTCGGAGGAACGGTGTTCGGAAAAGGCGCGGCCGATCCTTTGTTCGTGGTCGTGGAGGAGGAGGTGGTGTTCGCCGTGATGCCGACGAACGAGGGGGAGTCATCGTGAGCCGCTACGGAGACATCCAATTTTTCGAGGCGGAGGAAATCGAACCGCAAATGCCATCCTTGTTGAGTATCGCGTTCACCTCCCTCGGATGGATGAACGGATGGCGGCCGGATGATCCGGCGTGGGCGGAGTTGAAGAAATGTTCCGACGCCGGCCACGTGCGAGAGGACATCGACATCGGGCCTCCTCACCGCGGAATCGACCACCGTGTTCGATGCTACACGTGCGGATTCGAATACCATTATGATTGTTCCGATTGATCGAGACGCGCGCGGCAACGTCGATCTCGCGGCCCATTATATCCGCGTCCTCGAAACCCTTAAAACGACCCACGAACGGCTCTCCGGACGGGGAGGACCGGGCGGCCGGAGATCGGCCCGTAAAACCCAATCTCACGCGATTCTTCCCGGTCCGGGAAAAGGCCGGGGAACCCAAAACGAAAGGAGAAGCGACGATGAAACGAAAAATCCATCCGCTCATCATGGCGGCAATCATCGCGGTTTATTTTGTCGTAGGCGTTCCGATTGTCGCCCGGTATCTCGAAAACCGAACGGCGATGCGGGAGGCCGAGGTCGCGTTCCTTATTTCCGAACGAAAGACGAACGAGGCGACCGAAAGAATGAGGACGAGGAAGGAGGCGATGCGGCA
>JALOCE010000171.1 GCA_023227925.1 Candidatus Omnitrophota bacterium | reverse complement strand
CTTTTTATCTTTCCGAATCCGAAGCCGAGGCCCTTCGCGGAACGATTAGCCGCGCCTCCGATCGGACCATCACGCCGTTCCATATCCTCCGGATGATCGAAGTCGAAAGCGGTGGGGATCCCAAAGCCGTAGGCGCGAAGGGCGAACGCGGGTTGCTCCAAGTCATGCCTTGGATTGCGCGGCCCCACCTCGCGCGACTCGGCCGGTCCGACCTATTCGATCCGGAGACGAATGTCCTCGTGGGGACGATGGAATTGAGGAGACTCCTCGAGGTATTTGGTGACGACCTGTCCCTCGCCCTCGCCGCCTATAACGGCGGCCCGACACCCTCCCTCCGGTACTCCCAACGCGTGACGGCCGCGGCCCGGGCGGACAAATGTTCCACGTGGAACAAATGACATGAACGCCGAACAATTCAATCAATTCACGCTCGAGGCGTTCGTCACCCGGAGGGAGGCGATGTTGGCGGAGAACCGGGAGAACGAAAAAAAAAACGAGTATCCGGCGTGGACAGGAACCGACTTCTTCAACCTCGAGCAGGACATTCTTCGGTTTAGGAACGAACGATGAAAAAATATCCGGAGGAAGAACTCATCCTTTTTCTCGACGTGATCCTTACCGGTGAGGAATTCGCCGAATATACGGCCGAGGAACGCGAGGCGATGTTCCGCCAAATTCGGACGATCGTGGCGGAAGGGAGGGACCGCGATGCGGTCGACATGAGGAACTTGAAACGGATGTTATGGCTCGTAGTCCGGATGATGGAAAGCCACGTCGTGTGGATACCTTACGAACAAATCGTGGCCCTCGACGAAAAAACGATGGTGATCGAAACGTGGGAGGATGTCGTCAACGGGAAAATGATGGTCCGGGCCGGAGTCGTCCCGGATAAAAAACCGAAGGCGGAACCGTCGTGAACGTTTTTATTTCCGAGGCGGATAAAAAAAATGAGGGCGAGGTGATCGCGACCTTATCCGCCAATTGGGGATGCGAATTTTATTCCTTCGGCCTCCTCTTTCCGGTCGATTACTACGCGATACGCGGAGGGAACCTCGTGGGCGTGATCGAGATAAAAGTAAGAAGCCATCCCTCCGCGGAATTCCCCACGGTTTTTCTTTCGTTGCGGAAATGGATATCGCTCGGGTTGGTCCAAACCGGGTTGGGCGTTCCCGCGGTGTTCGTAGTCCGCTTCACCGATCGGCTTATGTTCGCCCCTTTCAATCGGATCGACGCGAGCAAATGGAAGATGGGCGGCCGAACGGATCGAAACGGCGGAGGAGGGAACGACTACGAACCGATGGTCCTCGTGGACGTTGGGCGAATGATTCCGGTCAATAATAAAACGCGAGGGATGTGAATCGAAACGGCCGTCTTCCGGGCAACCGGGAGGCGGCCTTTTTTTTTGGCTGAAATCCGGTGTTGACAAACGTTAGAGAAAATTATACGTTATGGAGCATGGGCGAGAAGAATTCGAAAAATCGATCCGAGAACCCGTTGAGAATTCCCTCCTCAATACCGGAGGCCGCGCAATATCCGAGCCGGCCTCCACTTCTCGCCCTCGATCTCGGAGAGCGGACCGGATGGGCCGGTGTCGTGGCGGAATGGCCGGCCGATCATTTCCTCTTTTCCGGCGTCCAACATTTTCCCATCTATCGCGGCGAATCCGTTGGCATGAGGTTTATCCGGTTTAAATCGTGGCTCAACGAAATGATCGAACGCGGCCATCCGTCCGTCATCGTCTACGAGGCGGCAATCCCTTACCACGCCTCGATGTTTTCCGCTCAAATCGCTCACGGTATGGCGGCGATCCTCCAAGTGATTGCGACGGAGCGGAAGGTCGAAATGATGACCGTGACCCCGGCCGAGTTAAAACGTTTTGCGACCGGGAAAGGGAACTCCCCGAAACCGGTGATGTTGGCCGCGGCTCGAGAGCAATTCCCGGGCCTGAAAATCCTCGACGACAATCACGCCGACGCGCTTTTCATCTTGAAATATGCGATGGCGACCCTCGGAGGAAAACGATGAGCGAACCGGGTGAATTCAACGTCTCGATCGAAACGTGGGAAAAGATAAAGCGCGCCGGGATCGAAACCGTGGCCGACTTGCTGGCAAAGATCGGCGACCCCACGGTGCTGAGGGCCACGGGCGGCCTCACCTCCCTCGACGTCCAAGAATTGAATGAAGCATTAAAGCGGTGCGATTTTGAGACCATATTGATTCCGGTCCCGATCCTCCCACTCGGATCGGTGGAGTCGATGCCCCTTCCGGAACTCCTCCACGCGCGGTTGGTCGAATCCTTGGCCGCGCTTACACGCGTGTCGGCTGACCTTGCGGAAATGGTCGGGGCCACCAACGTCGCACCGCTTTCCAAATCCCCATCCGAAGGAGAACCGAAATGAAACGTTGGATCAAGGTGTTTGCCTTCCTCGCGCTCGTGGCCCTCGCCGGCCTCGCGCCTCTCGCGGCCGCCCAAACCGAAACCGAACCGGCCGTGACCTCGGAGATCGTCCTCGCGATTCTCGGCGCGTCGATCTTCGGAATCCCGATGGCCGGCCTCGTCGAGATCGTGAAGCGAGTCCTTTTGAGAATATTCCCGTCCGCGGCCGAAAAGAAATGGCTCGGCTACGTCACCTCCGGCATCGTCATCGCCGTCCTCGACGTTGTGACCCTCGCCGGGTTGTCGATCCTTTCGGTCCCGAATTTTATTGCCGCGTGGATATTCGCCTTCGCCGTCGCCAACGGATTTTATAAGGTCACCGTCAAGGCACCGGCCGAGAAAATCGACATCATGAGAAACGGCGGCTAACGGGCCGCCTCCGCGTTGGGGGTACACCGGGCCGGGGAAGTGGGCAAACGGCCCGGAGAACCCAAAAGAACGCGAAATTCACCCCTTCCGCGCGCCCCTCGAGGGATCCCTCGGGTTGACCCGGGAACCGGAATGGCTTATGTTCGGA
>JALOCE010000099.1 GCA_023227925.1 Candidatus Omnitrophota bacterium | reverse complement strand
CAGGGATTTTGCCGATTGTTCTCCTAAGACCCAACGGATAGAATCAAAAATATTACTTTTGCCGCAGCCATTTGGCCCAACGATAGCGGTAATCCCCGGTTCAAAATGCAAAGATGTTTTTACTAAGAATGATTTAAAACCGACGATCTCTAATTTCTTAAAATACATTTTTTCTCCTTGCCCAGCAAGGGCATACCGGCGCAATTCAAATAAGCGCCGGGTATTTATGAAGGGCTGGTTTTATTTTCTAACCAGGCATCGATTTTTTCTCTACGGAAACGCCACTGGCCTACGAGTTTTACCGCGGGGATCTTATTATGCTTAAGCCAGTCATAAATAGTCCTGCGCGTAACCTTCAGATAATCTGCTAATTCCTCTATAGTCATTAAACCAGTATAAATCATAACCCTCTCCTATTGCTTGCATTATAAATAAAAACTTTGGTTTTGTCAAGGAAAATCTTTACATTCTTTGACATTGGTAGCCAAAAGAAGCATTTTCATTGATAAACGTTATGAATTTAGGAGAAAACTACGGAAGGGTATCTAACTGCTCTTGGTATTGCTGGTTGATCTCTTTGACTTTTTTTATTGTGCTCTCCTTTACAGATTCATAGCTGGTTGTGTCTATATCCTTTGCCCCTTCTAATATAGCCTTATCTGTTCCTTTATCTGTATAGAGAGGTTTAAAATAATTTTTTAAGCTGAGTTTCAAAAGAAAAAAGATCATTAACAAAACAAGGGCAATTTCTAATATCATTACAAATCCTTTTTTATTCCCCATTATTTTTCTCGCATGATTTTATGACTTTTAAGGCATTGAGTGCTTCCAGGCAGGATACCGATGGGGCCTTGCGCTTTATTATCGAATCGATGAAATCATCTATTTGACATTCAAGCGGTGCCTTGGCAGGCTTTAATAAATGGATCATTTTGTCTAAATATGGGAATCTCGCGGCCAGGCTATAGCTTTTTAACAAACCATAATCCAGTATGCCCTTAGTTCCATAGATAATAAATTCATCCGGCTGGCTCTGGCTGACAGCCGTAGAACAAGCTAAATTAAACAAAACATTATTCGGCATTTCCAGGCAGCATATCGCGGTATCATAGCAGGATATTTCTTTTTTTACTTTTAAGTTTAAGGATTTTATTTTCAGGGGAAAACCGAAAAACCAGATTGCGATATCTATCCAGTGAATAGCCTGATTAATAAGGACATTACCTTCCTGACTACGCCAGCAGTTACCTTTTGTATAATAGTCGCTCGTCCTATGCCAAAACATTTTCACTTCCGCTAAAAAAATATCTCCGCTTATCCTATTATCAAGCTGCCTTTTCATCGTTTTTATTGCAGGTTCAAAACGCTTTTGAGATATCACGCTTGTTATTGTGGAAACCTTGGAAGACTCTGTTACCAACTCTTGCGCTTTTAACATATCGGTCTCTAGTGGCTTTTCGATAAGGACATGCTTTTTATTTTGGATGGCCATTAACGCGAGCTCTGCGTGCCGGCTGGGTTCCGTGACTATATCCACGGCATCGATATTCTTATCAGACAATATCTGTTCATATGTTGCTGCCGCTATTAAACCATATTGCTTGGCAAAGTTTTTTGATCTTTCTCTGTCCCGGCTATAAAAATAGACGAGTTCTGCGTTAGGATTATTTTGAATAGCCTTTATATGGCCCGGGGCGACTCCGGAAGCCCCTATAATAGCAAATTTTATTTTTTCCGGCATATCATCCTTTTATCAGCATCTTTATGGATTTTTTTAATCTCAGGCTAAAAGGCTTTCTATATAAACCGTTCTCTTTTAGCATTTCATAGGTAAAACCTTTATAATCGCATTTAGAACATGCCTGGTGGTAATCGCGCTTGCCGCCTAAGAGTTTATACCTGGTTTCATCCCAGGCGATAGACCGCCAGATATTAATTAATCCTTCTTTCTGAATATTACCCATATTTATCGTATAGTAGAAATCTTCGCTGCATACCGATACTTTGCCTTCCGGGCTTATCGTCATCATTTCAGAGGGGCGCAAGCACATCTTTTGCTGAGGCTTTTCTTGATATGCCTTGTTGGGGCTATATCCGCAACGGCTACCCATAATCCTATTTACATCCCTGGATTCAATTTTTATCCTGGTAAAATATACGCCTTCTTCCATATGCCCTTTAAGCCTCCTGATCTTCTCCAGGTCTTTCTTTATCTGCTCGATATTGGACCTGTCTTTAGAAGTATCCGAAGAATAGCTTATGTAAAGCATATCCAGCCCTGCGTTGAATACCTTCAGGATACTCTCTGTAGTCAATATGCTGCCGTTTGACTTTAGCTCCAGATAGGCTCGCGGTATTTTCTCTCTGGCGTTTTTAATAATCTGGAATATTCTTCCATCCAGAAAAGGCTCATTATTATTATAAAATGAAAGCCGGTTAGGATAATTTACTTTACTTAAGTCATCGATGATCCTTGCAATGAGTTCATCCGGCATGTATATATCTTTTCGCGTATCCGCGTTTACAGAGGCAGGGCAAAAATTACAAAAGGCATTGCACTTTGATCTTGTCTCTACGTGGATTATCCTGGGCAAAGGCAGAGTTTTTTCTTTGATATGATTTAAGTATATTTGCTGCAGATTTTTTAATTCGGATCTCATAACTATTTCCTGAGAACCTCTTTGAATCTCTTGGTTAATGCGGGAACGACTTGAAAGAGATCGCCGACAATACCGTAAGTAGCGACCTTAAATATGGGCGCTTCGGGATCTTTATTGATAGCGACGATGATTTTTGAAGATTGCATACCGACAAGGTGCTGGATCTGCCCGGATATACCGCAGGCAATATAGATCTTAGGGGAAACGGTGCGCCCGGTCTGCCCTACCTGATGCGAATAAGGCATCCAGCCGGCATCCACAGCTGCGCGCGATGAACCTACTGCAGCACCCAGCACATGGGCAAGCTCTTCTAATATTTTAAAATTTTCCGCATTACCCATTCCTCTTCCGCCGGAAACAATAATATCCGCTTCCGCTAAATTTACCAGAGACTCTATCTCTTCTATTATATCCAGAAGTTTTGTCCGCGAAAAATAAAGCGAAGCATCAAAGCTTTCTTTAATGATCTTGCCCTTGCGGTGTTTATCGGGCGCCATCGGCTGCATAACCTTATGCCGGACAGTCGCCATCTGCGGGCGGTAATTAGGCGAGATAATCGTGGCCATGATATTTCCGCCGAATGCAGGACGGGTCTGTAAAAGTATTTTTTTATCAGGGTCGATATCCAGGCCCGTACAATCGGCGGTCAAACCTGCTTTTATATTCACCGCCACCCGGGAAATCAGAGACCTGCCGATGCTGGTTGCCCCGCAAAGGACGATCTCGGGTTTATGCTTTTTGATCAACTCCACTAAAATATTCGTATAAGGCTCATCCTGGAATTCCGCGATTTCCGGAGCCTCGACCAGATAGATATTATCCGCGCCATGCCAGATCAATTCATCCAATTGATCGTCAAGGCCATTGCCGATCAAAACGCCGCTTACTTGGCATCCAAGTTTTTTAGCCAATTCCTGGGATTTGCCTAAAAGCTCATAGGCCACTGATTGGACTTTACCTTTTTTTTGCTCGATAAAAACCCAGATACCCTTATAATCTTTGATATCCGGAAGATCGCATTTCAGGGGTGTTTTTTCTAAAAGGACTGCTTTAAATTTACATGCCGGCACACAGGCGCCGCAAAGATTGCATTTATCCAGATTTATCACTGCTTTCTTATCCATGATACGTATGGCATCAAAAGGACAAACCTTTACGCATAAAGTGCAACCCGTGCATTTCTCAACAATGATCTGAATAGGCATTATTAATGTACCTCGTCCTTTAATAAATCAACTAAGGCTGTAGCGATCTCAGGAATTTCACCGCTAAGTTTCTGTCCGCCGGCTCTTGGCGTAGGAGTAAAGATCTTCACTACTTGAGTAGGCGAGCCACAGAGGCCTAATTTTTGCGGGTCAAGATTCAATTCTTTCTGCGTCCAAAGAGCGATCTTGGCACTCTTTGCGCGCATCATCCCTTTTAAAGACGGCAGGCGCGGCTCGTTTATCTCCTTTACCACGGTAAGTAACGCCGGCAGAGGAGTCTCGATGATCTCAAAGCCTTCCTCCATCATTCTTTCTACCCGCATAATATTCTCTTTGACCTCTTCTATTTTTTTCACGTAAGTTACCTGCGGTATATTTAAATGCGCGGAGATCCCCGGCCCCACCTGTGCCGTATCGCCGTCAGATGCCTGTTTACCGCAAAGTATTAGATCAAAATCCCCTATTTTTTTAATTGCTTGTGATAAAGTATAACTTGTCGCCCAGGTATCGCTTCCGGCAAAGGCACGATCGCAGACCAGGATCCCTTCGTCTATGCCCATTGAGATCGCCTCGCGCAAGGCCGCGTCTGCCTGCGGCGGCCCCATGGAAATAACCGTGATCTTACCGCCGAACTTTTCCTTTAACCGCACCGCCTCTTCGATAGCATACATATCAAAAGGATTGATGATGGACTTAACGCCTTCGCGGATTAAAGTATTTGTCTCCGGATTGATCCTTACTTCCGTAGTTTCCGGGACCTGTTTTATACAAACAATGATATTCATTATTTTGATCTCGCCATTTCCTTGATCAACTGCAGCGCGATGATATTACGCTGCACCTGGTTTGTGCCTTCGTAGATCTGGGTGATTTTTGCGTCACGCACATATTTCTCGATCGGATAATCCCGCATGTAACCATAACCGCCGAATATCTGCAGCGCATCGACCGTAACTTTCATCGCCACATCAGAAGCAAACATCTTTGCCATAGCGCTCTCCCTGGAAACATCCTTGATGCCGGCATCGACCATCCTGGCAGTAGAATAGACCAGGCCCCTGGCAGCTTCGACTTCAGTAGCCATATCTGCCAGCATCCATTGAATACCCTGGAAACTGGAGATCGACTTTCCGAATTGCTGCCTCTCTTTGGCATATCTTACTGCTAACTCAAGCGCGCCTTGCGCGATCCCTAATGCCTGTGCCGCTACTCCCGGACGGGACATATCAAATGTTTTCATTGTAACGATAAAACCCATGCCTTCTTTTGACAATAGGTTTTTGGCGGGGATCTTACAATCCGTAAAGATCAATTCACGGGTGGAAGATGCCCGAATGCCGAATTTTTCTTCTTTCTTACCAAAAGTAAATCCAGGAGTCCCTTTTTCCACGATAAAGGCGGATGCGCCTCTGGCGCCCCTGGTTTTGTCGGTCATCGCTACTACCGTATAAGTTTCCGCATCACCGCCGTTAGTGATAAAATGTTTTAAACCGTTCAGGATATAATAATCGCCTTCTTTTTTCGCCGTAGTTTTAGTTGCCGAGGCATCCGAACCTGCTTCGGGCTCGGTGATCGCAAACGCCGCGACCTTTTTACCGCTGGCTAAGTCCGGAAGGTATTTTTTCTTCTGTTCATCATTTCCAAAAAGCACGATCGGAAAAGTCCCTAAAGCGCTGGCCGCGTAGCAGACAGCTATGCCGCCGCAGGCACGTGATAGCTCTTCGGTAGCAATGCATAAATTCAAGACACCGACACTCATTCCGCCGTATTCTTCAGGAATAAACAGGCCAAAGAGCCCGGCATCGGCAATGACTTTTATCACATCCCAGGGGTATTCTTCACTCTGGTCGTATTTGGCGGCTACCGGCCGGATCTTTTCTTCGGCAATTTTATGCGCCAATTCCTTGATCATTTTTTGTTCGTCGCTCAACAAATAATCCATTTTTCCTCCTGTAATTTTGAATATCGAAAAATTATATCATATCAAGTATATTTTACAAGTTTTTTAGAAGGGCGATCTCCTGGCAATTAGGGAATTTACAGCATTTGATACATTCCGCCCAGATTTTGTGAGGAAGTTGGGAGTGGCTGACTTTTTTAAATCCGAGTTTTTTAAAAAAATTCGGTTTGTAGGTCAACGCGAAGACCCGCTTGGCACCTAGTTCTTTCGCTTCCGCAAGGCAGGCTAAGATCAACTTTCTTCCTATGCCCTGGCCTTGCCTGTTTTCTGCTACTGCCAAAGACCTTATCTCTGCTAAATCCTCCCATGATACATGCAGCGCAACACAAGCTATGACTTTATTTCCTTCTTCTATCACCCAGAAATCACGTAGGTTTTCGTAGATCTCATTTAAAGAACGCGGCAACATTACGTCTTTTTTCGCAAAAAAATTAATTAATTTTTGAATTTTATTAATATCTTTAATAAAGGCCTTCCTGATCATTTTATTTCCGTTCCTTTGGCTACTATGACAATCCCGGATTCACTGACGTAAAACCTCTTTTTATCCGCTTCCTTATCATAACCGATGACTATACCCTGGGGGATATTTACGTCTTTATCGATTATTGCCCGTTTTATCTTGGCATACCTGCCCACATTTACGCCTTCCATAAGTATAGAATCATAAACTTCGGAAAAACTATTTATCCTTACATTCGGGGAAAGTATAGAACGCTGGACTCTTCCGCCGCTGATAACACAACCTCCGGAAACAATGGAATCCAACACCAGCCCAATCCTGCTGGCGACCTGGTCTCCGGAATAGACTGTCTTGACAGGAGGAAATTGCTCCTGAAAAGTCCTGATCAACCATTCTTTATCATAAAGATTAAACACCGGATCGACCTGGATTAAATCCATATTCGCTTCGTAATAAGCGTCGATCGTC
>JALOCE010000098.1 GCA_023227925.1 Candidatus Omnitrophota bacterium | reverse complement strand
AGTATATCCTACCCCTCTAATCCTGTCAAATATAAAAGATGACAAAATTATTGTTTTTATCCATCGGTTAAGTTATAATAATAAAAAATAGTTTGATCTAAAACTAGGACGATAAAGGACCCTTAAGAAGGGAGGCCGGGATCATTATGCGGCATAAATATTTAGGCATAATTTTATTTTTTATGTTCACGCTGGCGTTTCTCATGCCCTCTTTTGCTCAAGAGAATAAGGATGATATTGCTTCCCTGAAAGAAGAAGTCCAGGTCTTAAAAAAACAATGCCAGGAATATAAAGAGCTCAATTCGAAATTATCGGAGCGCCTTGATGCGCTGGAGAAAAAATTAGAAGCGCCTTTGACAAAGGAAACCGTTATCAGCCCGTCTCAATTGACAGAGCGCGTCGGGAAACTGGAAAAAGAATTGCAGGTAGTCAAAGAAACCGCTACGGCGGAAGCAACAGATAATCCCGTGACAGGCAAAGTAACATTGCCGGATATAGGTAAATTGGCATTGCCGGATTACCTGACCAGGGGTTTTTATTTTAGCGGATATTTTCGTTCAGGGGCAGGCGGTAATTCCCGCGGCGGCAAGATGGAAGCATTCCAGGCGCCGGATACGGCTGCTAAATACAGGCTGGGTAACGAGCAGGAAACATACCTGGAAGCAATATTTACGGAGAAGAACTGGAATTATGATCCCGACGGCGTAAGCGTGCTTACGCAGATACGTGTTTCTTATAAGACGCAGCAGAATCAGCATGAAGATACCGGCATAAGCAACAGCGCCCCGCCTTCCAGCGTAGCAGCGGTTAAGGCGGATAAAGTGCTTTTGCGTGAAATGTACGCGCAGATGGGAAGGTTCATCCCTACTGACATGGAAGCAAAAGTCTGGGCAGGAGAGCGTTTCTACCGTTTGCCGGAACTGGATATCAATGATTTCTGGTGGTCGGATATGAGCGGCTACGGCGGGGGTTTCGAAGACCTCAACTTTTTTAACTTGGGAAAACTGAATATTGCTTATATAGGTTATGCTTCCAATGATTTGAATCAAAAGACTAATCACGGCAGGTACTATAAAAACAATCTTCACTTTATGCTTAAAGATGTTTCTGTCCCTGCAGGAAAAGGGACTTTCTGGATCAACGGCGGTTATATGTCCGGCGGAGAATATAATGGCAGTAAGTATCCTAATCTAGGCGGCGTAGATATAGGCATGATGCATAATTCCGGCAAGCCGGAGAGAAATAACCAGCTTGGCCTTCAGCTCGGGTATGGAGTGAATAGTTCTCTTTCCGCCGCAGCTAATATCCCGCCTTCTAATAATGACAGGAACGCCTGGACATTCCGCCAGACCGATATGTTCAACTATAAATTTAATGACAGGCTATCTATGCAGGTGGTAGATGTTTTGCAATACGCCGATAGCGGTGCCAGCTCACGCGCAAAGACTCTATGGGCCAGCCTTGGTATGCGTCCGGTTGTAGCTTTGGGAAAATTTTTATCGCTTGAGATAGAGCCTGGTGTTGATTATGTGAGCAAGCCTGCAAGTAATTCCAATTCTTATTTATTTAAATTTACTACTGCCCTGCGGCTTGCTCCGGGCGGAGCAGTGGATGCGCATCCGCGTTTCCGGCTTTATGCTACTTATGCCCAATGGGGGAAAGATTTTAAGGATAAGGATATCGGCGGCTCAGGGTTTAACGGCCAGAGTGACGGCTTTAATTTTGGTATACAAGCTGAACACTGGTGGTAAAAAGGAGGATTGGGAGAGATGAAGAACGTATCTAAATTATTTTTAGCCTGTTTTTTTATTTTAGCCTTTACGATTACCGGTGAAGCAGCGAATAAAGCAAAAACAATACATATAGGGGTTTCTCTGCCGACGCAGAGAGACGAACGTTGGGTCAGGGATGCCGCAAAAATACGCGAATTGGCAAAGGCAGAAGGCGATATCAAGCTATCGATGCAGATATCGGATAATGACGCGGCAAAACAGATGTCGCAGTGTGAAAACCTGCTGGCAAGCGGCATCGATATTTTGATATTGGCACCGCATGATGCCACAAGCGCTTCCGCGATCGTGGACAATGCCCATAAATACGGCGTAAAAGTTATTTCTTATGACCGCCTGGTCTTAGATGCCGATGTGGATTTATATGTTTCTTTTGATAATGTGCAGGTAGGCAGGCTTCAGGGGGAATATTTGACTAAGCTGGTGCCAAAGGGCAGGTATGTCATATTAGGCGGAGCCCCGACGGATAATAACGCGAAATTATTCAAACAGGGCGCTATGGAGATCATCCAGCCTTTTGTTGATAAGGGCGATATTAAAATTGTCATGGACCAGTGGATAACCGACTGGCAGCCGACAGTAGCGATGAATTTGATACAGAATGCTCTTACTGCCAATGATAATAAAATTGATGCTGTGCTTGCGCCCAATGACAACACCGCAGGCGGGGTAATACAGGCATTAGAGCAGGTCGGGTTAGCCGGCAAGATCCCTGTTACGGGCCAGGATTCTGAAGTCACCGCAGCCAAGAGGATAGTGCAGGGAAAGCAGGCGATGACTGTATTTAAAGATACCCGGCTTTTAGCCACTGACGCTATGCAGGCTGCGGTTAAAATGGTCAAGGGCGAAAACCCAGGAGTTGACACTAAAATTAATAATAATAAAATCGATGTCCCGACCATCCTTGTTTCTCCGGTCATCGTGGATAAGAATAATATCGACGCGGTATTGATCGATAGCGGGTATCTGAAGAAGTCGGAAGTATATAATTAATTATATGAGTGAATATGTCTTAGAGATGCAGGGGATTCATAAAGAATTCCCGGGGGTAAAAGCCCTGGATGACGTGACCTTCAGCGTCAAGAAGGCTGAGATCCATGCCCTGGTCGGTGAAAATGGTGCCGGAAAGAGCACGCTGATGAAGGTCTTAAGCGCTGTTTATCCTTTTGGCACTTATCGCGGGAATATCTTAATAGACGGAGAAGAAAAAAAATTTAAGTCTACCAGGGACAGCGAGCAGGCGGGCGTGGCGATCATTTACCAGGAGCTGGCCTTGGTGCGGGAATTGAGTATTACTGAAAATATCTGCCTCGGCAGTGAAATTGCTTCAGCTGGAATTATTGATTGGAATGAATCGTTCTTAAAGGCGCAGGCTGCGTTAAAACAGGTCGGGCTAAATGTCAATCCGACTTTTCCTGTTTCTTACCTTGGGGTAGGCGAACAGCAGCTGGTGGCTATTGCCAAGGCGCTCTCTAAGGAAGCAAAGATCTTGATCCTCGATGAGCCTACTGCCGCGCTCTCCGGAGAAGAATCAGAGAAGTTATTGAATATCATCAAGAATTTAAAAGAAAAAGGCGTTACCTGTATTTATATAACACACCGTTTAAAAGAAGTCTTTGATATAGCTGACCGGATCACTATTTTACGCGACGGGAAGACTATTGCCACCCATGAAAAAAAGGATCTTGATGAAAAAAAATTGATCGCGTTGATGGTAGGCAGGGAGTTGGTCAATGTTTATCCCAGGAGGTCGCATACTCCCAATGGTGTCCTCTTTGAAATAAAGAACTGGACGGTCTTTGACCCGGATATCAATAAAACTATCGCGGATGTAAACCTTACTTTGCGTAAAGGAGAGATCCTGGGTATCGCCGGGCTCGTCGGAGCGGGGCGCACGGAATTGGTAATGAGCCTATTCCATACCTGGGGCCGTATTTCTTCCGGCAAGGTTTACCTGGAAGGTAAAGAAGTATCGCTAAAGGATGCCAAAGATGCCATAGCCGCGGGTATCAGCCTTGCTTCAGAGGATCGTAAACGTTATGGCCTCGTCTTACTCGACGATATTAAAAAAAATATATCCCTGGCAAGCCTGGAAAAAATTTCCACCATCAACGTTGTCAATGTCAATGAAGAAATAAAAGGCGCCGAGCAATATGTCGCCCAGCTAAAGATCAAGACCCCGTCTATTGAGCAGAAGACGGTAAATTTAAGCGGAGGCAATCAGCAGAAGGTCGTCTTGGGTAAGTGGCTGATGACTAAGCCGAAAATTTTAATATTGGACGAGCCGACGCGCGGCATAGACGTAGGCGCAAAATCCGAGATTTATAATATCATTAATGATCTGGTCGAGCAGGGGGTAGGAGTCATCGTTATCTCCTCTGAATTACAGGAGGTCTTAGGCATCTGCGACCGGATACTGGTTATGCACGAGGGGCATTTTACCGGAGAGATGAATTTCCAGGATGCGACACAGGAAAAAATAATGTATTATGCTACGGGAGGTACAGGCGAATATGGGCACGGAAAATAAAAGAGCAGGTATAAAGGGAGCTTTCTTGAATAATATCCGGAAATACACCATGCTTATTGCCTTAGTCGGCATATGGGTGATCTTCACGTTTCTTACAGAGGGTATTTTTATCTCTCCCCGCAATCTATCAAATTTGTTTTTGCAGACTGTGGCTGTGGGGATCATTGCCGTGGGCATGACGCTGGTAATAGTCACAAGGAATATTGACCTTTCCGTCGGCTCGATAGCCGCGTTTACCGGGGCTGTGGGCGCATTCTTACAGGTAAAATTAGGCTGGCCTGCGCATTCGGCTATTCTTGTAGCGCTTTTTTCAGGTTTACTTATCGGAGTCTGGCATGGCTTCTGGATCGGGTATAGGCTTGTGCCGGCATTTATAGTGACACTTGCCAGTATGATGATATTCAGAGGCGCGGTCATGGGCATTACCAAAGGCGCGACCATCGCTCCCTTATCAGATATGTTCAAGGCCATTGGCCAGAACTATGTTGCTCCCAATATAAGTATGTTTATCGGCATAACAACTGTTGTTGCCTATATTATCTTTGAATTGACCAGAAGAAGTAAAAGGGTAAAGTATGGCTTTACGGTAACGCCTATTTTCTTAGAACTGGTGAAAATAATCCTTATCTCGGCGGCGGTAAGCGCGTTTTTTATGATACTGGTCCATAATAGAGGCATTCCTTACGCGGTATTGTTATTGATGTTTTTGACGCTCTTGTTCCATTTTATCGCCCAGAATACTGTTTTCGGCCGCCAGCTCTACGCTATCGGCGGAAATCCCGACGCTGCTGCGCTTTCTGGGGTCAATATCAAGAAAAGGATCATGGCCTTGTATATGGTCTTCGGAGTCCTGACTGCGGCAGCCGGCATAGTCCTGACTGCCCGGCTTAATGCCGCGACTACTTCCGCGGGGCAGGGGATGGAACTGGATGTTATTGCCGCAAGTGTTATCGGCGGCACCAGTTTAATGGGCGGCGAAGGCACGATATTAGGCGCTGTGATCGGCGCTCTTATTATGGCCAGCCTCGATAACGGCATGAGCCTTATGAATACGGATATAACATACCAGTATGTGATCAAGGGCTTGATCCTTCTTCTTGCTGTTTGGGTCGACATCGCAACCAGAAAAAAGTCATAATTACCTTCCTTTTTTAGGCTATAAAATAAAGAGGACTAGCATGGTTTTAGAGTCTTTCCGGATTACCGGCTCTGCGGTAGCGCAGATTTTTTTACTCGGCGCGATAGGTTATTTTTTGACTAAAAAAGATATCTTAGGGCAAGAGGGTTTGAATATTTTAAGCCGCCTGACCCTGGATATTACCCTGCCGGTTTTGATATTTTGCCAATTAGTAAAAGATTTCAGCTTCGGCCGTTATCCGGACTGGTGGGTTTTTCCGCTTGTAAGCGTAGCTATAACTATCGCAGGTTTGATTGTAGGGTTTATTTTCTCCTGGTTTATCAAAGGCAGCCAGCATAAGGCGCAGTTTATAAGTTTAGTTACTTTTCAGAATTCAGGGTATCTGCCCCTGGCATTAATCGCAGCATTATTACCGGCGGAACAGGCAGCGCCGGTCTTTATCTACTTATTTCTTTTCCTTCTTGGGTTTAACCTGGTGATGTTTTCGCTGGGCGTATATATGCTGGCTTTTTCCAAAGAGAAAAAATTTGAATTAGCCAGCCTTTTTAGCCCGCCGGTTGCAGCGACATTAATAAGTTTGGCGGTTATATTTTTTGGTCTAAATAGATTTATACCGGATATGGTTTTAAACCCGCTGAAGATGGTCGGTGATTGCACGTTGCCTTTGGCAATGTTTGTTGTGGGCGGGAGCCTGGCTTCGATAAAATTAAAACACGTTGATATCGGGCCTGTATTTTTATTGGCCTTGGCCAAACTAGTGGTCCTGCCATTAGCAGGATTATTCATTTTAATGAAGCTTAACATCTCTGAATTGATAGGGTTATTGATATTGATAGAATTAGCTGTACCTTCGGCAACAACATTATCGGTGATCGTCCGGCATTATAAAAAAGAGGATCTACTTATCAGCCAGGGGATATTCCTTACTCATATCGTAAGCCTTATAACCCTGCCGCTATTTTTAAGTTTATATTTTATGCGGGTTATGATAAAATGATAAAACTCATCTCGACTAACCGTAAGGCATACAGAGATTACGTAATTTTGGATTCCCTTGAGTGCGGCATAGAATTAAGGGGCAGCGAAGTAAAGTCGATAAGAGACGGCAGGATAAATTTAGACGATAGCTTTGCCCGTGTCGAAGAAGACGGGCAGGTTCTTTTATATAACACGCACATAAGTCCTTATAGCCAGGCAAGTTACTTAAATGTTGAGCCGGTGCGCATGCGGCGGCTCTTATTGCATAAGAAGCAGATAAAAAAGATAGCTGCTCAACTTGCGCAAAAGGGATTGACGCTTGTTCCCCTGAAGT
>JALOCE010000097.1 GCA_023227925.1 Candidatus Omnitrophota bacterium | reverse complement strand
TTTCTCGCGCTGTTTTCATTTGACAAGAAAATGCTTTTTCCCCAGGAATATTCTCTTGCGCAGGATGAAGCCGCCGCGCAGGCATTTATTATAAGGATAGGCGCTTCTATCGCTATTTTTGCGCAATTGCATGACTTCAAAATGCCCGATAGTCTAGATGTTTTGGTGAAGTCGCGCCCGGCTTATCTGGATAAATATTTCACTAAAACAGAAAATAATGGCTATAGATATAATGTTGAATTATATCCTTCCGCATTTAAGATTACGGCTGCTCCGATAGAGTGCGGGGTCACGGGAAATAAGATTTTTGTATTGCAAGGCAGTAGTGAAGAAATTAAAATGCAAATTGAAAAGGCTAAAAATGGTGACGTGGCTGGGATAGACAATAATTCTCAAATTCAAAAATACCCTTGTAAATAAAGGAATATGATAGATTATCAGGAAGGTTCTATTGTTAGCAAGGAGCTGATCAAGAAGGATAAGGGCACGGTGACCCTGTTTGCCTTTGATAAAGGCCAGGGGCTAAGCGAGCACACCGCGCCATTTGACGCCTTCGTTTACATCATTGACGGCAAGGCAGAGATCGCTATTGATGGTAAGACGCATTCTGTTACAGAGAGGGAAACCATCATCATGCCGGCAAACAAACCGCATTCCTTAAAGGCAGTTGAGCGCTTCAAAATGCTTTTAGTAATGATCAAGGCCGAAAATGCTGAAAAAAACTTTATCTATCGTTGCGCTGCTTCTTTTGCCCATAGCAGCCTGGGCAGAGGCCGTTTGGGAAAAACAGGGTACTTTTTATTACCTTACAAAAGAAAACAGGGATAACTTTACTTTAGAGGGCGCCGGACCGAATGTGTTTTCCGGTAAATATTTAAAATATGACGGGGTTGATTTTTTGGTGCGGGGTGCAGGAGATTGGAAGGATTACGGAAGGCTTAATCTTGAAAGAAACAATATGTTTTCCCTGCCGATAAGGCCGGGGATGAAGGTGGAGGAGGTTCATTTTCTGGCCGGAGGAAATTACAGCAACAGCTATGAGCATGATGGGCTGATGCGTTTATTCGGGGATAAATATTTTTACGCTACCCTTAGCGTTATTTTTATTTATGAAGATGATGTTTATCAGGAGCTTTCTGTCCCGGTTTTCTGGGATTGGTTTAGTATCGGCATTGGTACCTGGAGCAAAAACGGGGCAACCATTAAATCCCTGGGTGAGAATCCGGTGCGTGAGAAATGCAGTATATTTCACGCCAGCTTTGTTAATCCCCATCCGGAGCAGCCGGTAAAGAATATCTTAGTTACGGATAGCTGGATAGATGACCGGCCTTTTTCGGATGTTTTCGCGGTTACCCTCAAGTCTTCTGATGCGTTGGATGCGATAATAAAGGATGATAAATAATATGCGCATATTAGTGGTTGGTTCAGGCGGAAGAGAGCACGCGTTGGTCTGGAAGATCGCTCAATCGCAGCTTGTGGATAAAATTTTCTGCGCTCCGGGAAACGGCGGCATCGCGCAGCTGGCCGAATGCATAGATATAAGAGCCGATGATGTTTTTGGTTTGCTGGAGTTTGCGCGAAAAGAGAAAATTGATCTGACTGTGGTCGGCCCGGAGATTCCTTTAGCTCTGGGCATTGTGAATGAGTTTATAAAAGCGGGATTAAAGATCTTTGGCCCGAATAAAAGAGCGGCGAATTTAGAGGCAAGCAAGGTTTTCAGCAAGCAGCTGATGGCAAAATATAATGTGCCTACAGCGGCTTTTGAAGTCTTTGATAGCCCCGAAGAAGCAAAGAAATATATTGAGAAGATCGGCGCGCCATGCGTAATTAAGGCCGACGGCCTTGCCGCGGGAAAAGGCGTGGTCGTTGCCAAAACCATTAAAGAGGCAAATGATGCCGTAACCTCGATGATGCAGGATAAAGTTTTCGGCGATGCCGGTAAGAAAATAATCATTGAGGAATGTCTTATCGGACAGGAAGCCTCAATCATGGTGATTACGGATTCAAAACAGGTGCTGGCTTTGGCTTCAGCCCAGGACCATAAAAGGATTCTTGATAATGATCAGGGAGCTAACACCGGAGGGATGGGCGCTTATTCTCCGGCTTCAATAGTTACCGCCGATATTTTGGTTGAGGTTATGGAAAAGGTAATTTATCGTACTATTGACGGCCTGGCCAAAGAAGGGATAGGCTACCGGGGGGTTTTGTATGCCGGGATAATGTTAACTAAAGAGGGGCCAAAGGCATTGGAATTCAATGTTCGTTTTGGAGACCCGGAAACAGAGGCAATATTGCCCAGGTTAAAATCCGACTTAGTGGAAGTTATGATGGCAGCTACTGACGGCCAACTGACAAAAGTAAAGAACTTATTCTGGGATCCCCGCGCCTGCGTGTGCGTAGTCTGCGCCTCCGGAGGTTATCCGGGAAATTACGCAAAAGATAAAGAAATCAAGGGATTAAAGGAAGCGGAAAAATTAAATGATATCGTAGTTTTTCATTCCGGAACCAAGAAGGCCGGGAATAAAATATTGACCAGCGGCGGCAGGGTACTGGGTGTAACCGGATTAGGCTCTACAATTGAGGATGCGATAAATAAGACATATAAAGCGGTAAACAAGATTAGTTTTGAGGATATGCATTTTCGTCGGGATATCGGATCAAAAGCTTTAAGATAAGTGGAGCAGGCACCCCGCGCTAATAGGTATTGCGCGGGTGTTGTCTAGGTAGACAAGGAGGCAACATGGCAAAAATCAGTATACTTATGGGAAGTCAGTCGGATCTAGAAACGGTAAGTGAAACAGTGAATGTGCTAAAGGAGTTTAAGGCGGATTTTGAGGTCAGGGTTTTATCCGCCCACCGTACTCCTAAAGAGGTGGTTCAATATGTAGAGGCGGCGCCTAAGGGCGGCACAAAAGTCTTTATCGCCGCCGCGGGGATGTCGGCGGCTTTAGCCGGGGTAGTGGCGGCTCATACTACTCTGCCGGTTATCGGCATACCTATTGAAACCAAAAACTTAAAAGGCCTGGATTCTCTTTTATCAACCGTGCAGATGCCTCCGGGGGTTCCGGTTGCCTGTATGGCGATAGGAAAATCCGGCGCCAGGAACGCGGCGATCCTTGCTTTAGAGATATTGGGTTTAAACGACCCTAAGATTACCGCTAAACTTATTAATTACAAGAAGCAGATGTGTCTTAAAATTAAGCAGGCAAAGATCAAGGTATGAGTGCGACAAAAATCATCAAAATAAATCCGTTAGCGCCCGAAGAAGAATATATCGCTCAAGCAGCTAAGGTTATCGCCGAAGGCGGGCTGGCAATTATTCCTACGGAGACGGTTTATGGAATAGCGGCCAATGCCTTGGACAAAAAGGCGCTGGATAAGCTCTATGAAATTAAAAAGCGCGCTAAAGACAAGCCTTTTGCCATGCTTATCGCGGATAAGTTTAAGGTTGATGAGTTTGCCTGCGATATACCGGTAGCTGCTTATAAGTTAATGTATAAATTCTGGCCCGGGCCGCTTACAATTTTGTTAAAAGCTGTAACCGGCGGCAAGGTGGGTTTGCGTATGCCGGATAACCGGATTGCTTTAAAGATTCTTGAGCAGGCACATGTTCCGGCAGCTTGCCCATCCGCGAATATAGCTGGTACTCCTGCGCCGGTTGATTTTACGCAGGCGATTAAAGATATGAATGGCCTGGTGGATTTAGCGGTTGATGGTGGGCAGGCAAAGATGGGAATGGAGTCTACTATCGTGGATTTAAGCGTTGAACCGCTTAAGATAATCAGGAGCGCAGCAATAAAAGACGAAGAGATAAACGCGGTTGTAAAAGCTAAGACCGTGCTTTTTGTCTGCACGGGAAACTCCTGCCGCTCGGTAATGGCGGAGGCGTATTTAAAGAAGCTTTTGGAAAAACAGAAAAGGAATGATGTTGAGGTGATCTCTGCCGGCATAATGATCCTTGCCGGCCTTGGCGCAAGCGCTGAGACCAGAGAGGTGCTAAAAAATGAAGGCATCGATGTGTCCGGGCACCGCTCGCAGAGATTAACTAAAGAAATGGTGGATAGATCGGATATTATACTGGCAATGGAAGCAATGCATGAAAAGAGGATCCTGCAGCTTGCCCCGGAGACGAAAAACAGGCTTTTCTTATTAAAAGAATTTGCTAAAATGGATGATAATGATTTGGATATTGTTGACCCGATAGGAGGTTCATCGGAGTTTTACGAGAATACTTTTCATGCAATTAAAGATGCCGTAGAAAGGATAAGCAAAATTATATGAGCAAACTATTGATTGCTTCTGACCACGCCGGGTTTGTATTAAAAGAAAAATTAAAGGAATACCTCGATAAAAGGGGGTTTGTTGTAAAAGACTTGGGAACTTATTCTAAAGAGCGTTGTGATTATCCTGAATACGCTTATAATCTGGCGAAAGGAGTTTCTTCGGGTGAACATAAGAAGGGGATACTTATTTGCAAAAGCGGTATAGGTAATTCTATCGTTGCCAATAAAGTCCCGGGTGTGCGCGCTGCGCTTTGCTATAGCATAAAAACAGCTAAACTTAGCCGCGAGCATAACGACAGCAATATCCTGGTTCTTGGTTCGGCATTTGTCAAAGCGGATTTAGCCAAGAGGATGGTTATTGCCTGGTTAAATACAAAATTTTTAGGGGGCAGGCATTTAAAGAGGGTAAAATTAATCAACATGATTGAACACAAGATAAGGAGAAGTGCCAAGTGAAACATTTAAAGGAGATTGACCCGGAGATTTACGCAGCGATTAAGAAAGAAATGAAGCGCCAGGATGAAAACCTGGAGTTGATTGCCTCGGAAAACTTCGCTTCTTTGGGAGTTTTAGAGGCCCAGGGTTCGGTGTTAACCAATAAGTACGCCGAAGGTTATCCCGGCAGGCGCTGGTATGGCGGATGCGAAAATGTTGATATTGCCGAAAGCCTGGCGATTGAGCGGGCTAAAACAATATTCGGCGCAGAGCACGCCAATGTCCAGCCGCATTCAGGTTCGCAGGCGAATATGGCGGTATATTTGGCGGCGATAAATCCGGGAGATACGGTTTTGGCGATGGACTTATCCGCCGGAGGGCATCTTACTCACGGCCATCCGCATAATTTCTCCGGCATGTTTTATAAAATGGTCGGTTATGGCGTAGATAAGAAAACTGAAAGCCTGGATTATGATGCCATACTTGAGTTGGCTAAAACACATAAGCCCAAGATGATCCTAGCCGGCGCCTCGGCATACCCAAGGACGATTGATTTTAAGAAATTCCGCCAGATCGCCGATACCGTGGGGGCGTATCTGTTTGTGGATATGGCGCATATCGCAGGCCTGGTGGCTGCCGGGATACATCCGTCACCGGTGCCCTACGCGGAGTTTGTTACCTCTACGACGCACAAGACTTTACGCGGGCCGCGCGGAGGTTTTATCCTTTGTAAAAAAGAGTTTGCCAAGAAGATTGACAGCCGGATTTTTCCCGGGATCCAGGGAGGCCCGTTGATGCATGTGGTTGCCGCTAAAGCCGTGGCATTTCACGAAGCGATGCAGCCGGAGTTTAAGCAATACCAGATCCAATTGACTAAAAATGCCAAGGAGTTGGCGTCTGCTTTAGAGAAAAAAGGTTTTCGTATCGTTTCCGGAGGCACGGATACGCATTTAATGCTGGTGGATCTAAACGCCAAGAATGTTACCGGCAGCGATGCCTCAAAGATTTTAGGGGAGGTTAATATTACGGTAAACAAGAATCTCATTCCCTTTGACCAGAAGAGCCCTATGATAACCAGCGGCATCCGCCTGGGAACTGCGGCGGTAAGCACGCGCAAGATGAAAGAGGCCCAGATGCAGGAGATTGCTTCTTTAATCAATGAGGCGCTGGAAAATCAGTCTGACATAGAGAAGATATCTAAAATTAAAAAGGAGACAATCGCTTTAGCCAGAAAGTTTCCGCTATACCCGGAGTTATTAAAATAAAATGAAAAAGAAAACTGTTACGCGTAAGCGCCCAAGTTGGGATGAATATTTCCTGGAGATGGCTTCTTTGGTGGCCAAAAGATCCACCTGCCTGCGCCGCAGCGTGGGGTCGGTAATAGTAAAAGAGAAAAGGATCCTGGCTACCGGTTATAACGGCGCTCCAAGCGGGCTGAAGCATTGTGTTGAAATCGGCTGCATACGCCAGCAGATGAAGATCCCCTCAGGAGAGCGCCATGAATTATGCCGGGCGCTGCACGCCGAGCAAAACGCCCTTATCCAGGCATGCCTGCATGGGATAAGCGTTAAAGGGGCTGTTCTTTACGCTACCAACCAGCCTTGCGTTATCTGCGCTAAAATGTTGATTAATGCCGGGATAAAAGAGATTGTGATTGCCGAAGGTTACCCGGATAAAATGGCGCTGAGTTTTCTAAAACAGGCAAAGATAAAAATAAGGAAGATATGAATCATGAGGGTGGATGTGGGTGAATCCCACACCTTATATATGCTTAAGTATTGAATAAGAAAGAAGGTGTGGGGTGAAATGTCCGTTCTGTGGATATAAAGAGGATAAGGTAGTGGATTCCCGCGCTACAGCCGAGGAGTCGGCGGTCAGGCGTAGAAGGGAATGTTTGAAATGCGGCAAGCGTTTCACTACTTATGAATATATTGAAGAGGTTTCGCTGCTGGTGATCAAAAAAGACGGCCGCCGGGAGCCTTTTGACCGCAAAAAGATTTTAGCCGGCATAATCCGCGCCTGCGAAAAGCGTCCGGTGAGCGTGGAAAAGATGGAAGGGGTAGTTGTCCAGGTTGAGCACGCTATCCAGAAAAAAAACGACCGTGAAGTTTTATCCAGCAGGATAGGCGAGCTGGTTATGGAGAAGCTTAAGCA
>JALOCE010000096.1 GCA_023227925.1 Candidatus Omnitrophota bacterium | reverse complement strand
GATAGAGCGCGGCGTGATCTTATTCTCCTTATTGAACTCCAGTTGTATCTTACGCCTGCGGCTGCTCTCTGTAATAGCCTTCTTCATTGAGCCGGTCATGGTATCCGCATACATGATCACCGTGCCGTTAATATTACGTGCGGCGCGTCCGGCTACCTGGATTAAAGAAGTCGCGGAACGCAAGAATCCTTCCTTATCTGCATCAAGAATAGCGACCAGCGACACTTCAGGCAGGTCCAGGCCTTCCCTTAATAAATTTATCCCGACCAGGCAATCAAAATGCTTCTGCCTTAATTCGCGCAGGATCTTTGAGCGCTCAATGGTCTGTATCTCGGAATGCAGATATTTTACCTTCAGCCCCTTCTCCTGCAAATAATTGGTCAGGTCTTCAGACATCCTCTTGGTAAGCGTAGTGACCAAGACCCGCTCATTCTTTTTTGCCCTCTCTTTAATTTCGTTGATCAAATCTTCGATCTGCCCGGCAGAAGGCTTGATAATGATTTCGGGGTCGATTAACCCGGTAGGCCGGATGATCTGTTCGATTACTTTGCCTTTGCTTTTATTTATCTCGTATTCATTGGGCGTCGCGGAAACAAAAATCTCCTGGTTTACCAGCCCTTCGAACTCCTTAAATTTCAAAGGCCGGTTATCCAGGCAAGACGGCAGGCGAAACCCGTATTCCACCAAGGTCTCTTTTCTGGCACGGTCGCCCTCATACATACCGCCGACTTGCGGTATAGTCACATGCGATTCATCGATTATGGTCAAAAAATCTTTGGGGAAATAATCCAATAAGCAATAAGGCCGCGAACCGATAGCCCTTCCTGAAAGGTGGCGTGAATAATTCTCGATGCCATGGCAATAGCCGATCTCCCTTAACATCTCCATATCATAGCGCGTGCGGGATTCCAGGCGCTGTGCTTCCAATAATTTATTCTTTTTCCTTAAAACTATAAGCTGCGTTTCCAATTCCTGCATAATAGACTCGATAGATGAATTGATCTTGCCTTGCGAAACGATAAAATGCTTAGCCGGGTATATCGCCAGCTTTTCTAAAGAAGTCAATATTTCCGCGGATACAGGCTCTATCTCTGAGATCTTCTCTATTTTATCTCCGAAGAATTCTATGCGTATGGCACGCTCCTGGTAAGAAGGAAAAACCTCCAATACATCTCCCCTTACCCGCAGCCTTCCCCGGATGAACTCATAATCGTTCCTTTCGTATTGTATATTGATAAATTTCGAGATCAATTCATCGCGGCTGACCTGGCTGCCTTTTTCCAGGAGGACAAGCGATTCCCGGTAATCATCCGGCGAACCCAGGTTATAAATACAGGATACCGAAGCTACGATCAAACAATCGCGCCGCGTCAATAAAGAACTGGTCGCCGAGAGCCTTAAGCGGTCTAATCTATCATTAATAGAAGAATCTTTTTCTATATACGTATCTGTCGGAGGTATATAAGCCTCAGGCTGGTAATAATCATAGTAGCTGACAAAATATTCTACGGCATTATCCGGAAAGAACTCTTTAAATTCGGAATATAATTGCGCGGCAAGGGTCTTATTGTGAGAAATGACAATGGCCGGCCTATTAAGATTGGCGATGACATTGGCTAAAGTAAAAGTTTTTCCCGATCCGGTAACCCCCAGGAGCACTTGGGACGAACTCCCGCTGGAGACCGAATCAGTAAGTTCTTGAATAGCTTTTACCTGGTCGCCGCAGGGTTTAAACCCTGAAACCAGTTTGAATTTATCCATCTTTATAAAATCTCTAGGCTTATATCAATAGACTTTACAGAATGCGTCAGCGCTCCGACAGAGATCATATCCACGCCGGTCGAGGCAATCTGTTTAATATTTTGGAGGGTAATACCGCCCGAGGCTTCCAATTCAGGTATTCTTTGCAGGACGTTTCTTGATAAGGCCTTCTTTATCGCTATTATTTTTTTGATATCTTTTACACCCATATTATCCAGCATAATGATATCCGGCTTTAATTTCAATGCCTCTCTGAATTCTTTTAAATTTTTTACCTCTATCTCCAGTTTATATTTTTTCGCATGACCGATCAAACCCTGCACGCTCTCCATGGCTTTCAGGTGGTTATCTTTGACCAGGATCATCGTATCCAATCTCATCCTGTGGTTATAGCCTCCGCCGGTACGCACCGCGTATTTTTGCAGCTCCCTTAAACCGGGGATAGTTTTACGCGTATCTATTATTTTTACTTTATAAGGCCTGGCTGCCCGGGCGTATTGCCTGGCCTTTGTAGCAACACCAGAAAGTAAACTGATAAAATTTAACGCCACCCTCTCCGCGGTCAATATGCTCTTTACGCTTCCCTCCACCAGGGCTAAAACTTTTCCTTTATTTACAGAGTCTCCGTCCTTAGTTTTGGGATTGAATTTAATCTTTGCATCCTGCGTCTTGAAGGCCAGCTCCGCAATGCCCAAACCGCAGACTACGCAGGGCTCTTTAGCCAACAAGACTGCCTTTACTGCCTTATCCTTAGGAATAACTAATTCCGTAGTGATATCGATCTTACCGATATCTTCTTTTAAACTGTTGCGTATAAGGCCGGTAAATTGCTGGAAATTATTGCAATTCATTTTTAATCGCCTCCAGCCGTTTTAAAATATCGCCTAACTCCAGGAGCCTTGCCTTTTCCTTTTCAACTACTTCTAAAGGGGCTTTTTTCAGGAACTCTTTATTGCCCAACATTTTTTCTTTTGCCTTGATCTCCCCTTCTGCCTGATGGATACGGGCCTGGATTTTTTCTTTCTCTTTTTCTACGTCCAATAACCCGGCAAGCGGGATAGTCAGGTGCATATCTTTCATAATAACGGTAAAACTGGATTTAATATGCGTATATTTTGTTTTAATCTCTAGACTATTTAACTTAGCAAGATTTTTTACTTGTTCAGACAACCCCTCGATTAATTCCCTTATTTCTTTATTGCTGCTTGAGACGATTACAGCAACCTCTGTCTGCAAAGGAATATCCAATTCCAGCCGCATCTTTCTGATAGCAGTCACTATCCCAAGCAAAGAGCTCATCTTATGCTCTGTTTTTTTATCAATAAGCTCTTCCTGTATGTGCGGCCAGGGAGCAACCATTATGGATTCCTGCTTAGATTCCAGGCGCTGCCATATTTCATCGGTGATAAAAGGCATAAAAGGATGCAGCATCCTCAAAGACTTCTCCAGGACCTTGTACATCACCACCTGATTGTGCGGATTTTTTATATCGGGCTTGATCATCTCCAGGTACCAGTCGCAGAATTCATGCCAGAAAAAAGTATATAAGGTATTTGCGGCTTCATTAAATTTATAGGTGTCCAGATCTTTATTGACTTCTTTTAGAACCGAATAAAACCTGCTTAATATCCAACGGTTAACGATATCCAAATCCTCTTTTTTAAAAAATACACAGAGATCCGTCTTTATATACGCGGGGTCTAAATTCATCAAAATGAAACGGGAGGCATTCCAGATCTTATTGGCGAAATTCCTCCCCTGTTCAAACCGCTCTTTGTTTAAAAATACATCCTGGCCCTGCGCAGTGATAGAAATCAGGCTGAAACGCAGCGCATCCGTGCCGTATTCCTTGATGATATCCAGGGGATCTATAACATTCCCCAGGGACTTGGACATCTTTTTGCCTTCGATATCGCGCACCGTGCCATGGATATAAACATCGCTAAACGGGATCTCGTGCATAAATTCCAGCCCTGCCATGATCATCCGCGCTACCCAGAAAAAGATTATTTCCGGGGCAGTAACTAATGTGGAGGTCGGATAGAAATATTTTAAATCATCAGACTTTTCCGGCCAACCAAAAGTCGCGAATGGCCAGAGCCACGAGGAGAACCAAGTATCCAAAACATCCTCGTCCTGATAAATATCAGTTGCCCCGCATACCGGGCACTTATCAGGCTTGACTTTTGAAACAATAACCCCTTTGTCTTTACAATTTTTACAATAGTAAACGGGGATCCTGTGCCCCCACCAGATCTGCCTGGATATACACCAATCCTGGATATCTTCCATCCAGTTCAAATAGACCTTGGTCCAGCGTTTAGGGTAAAATTTGATCTTGCCTTTTTTAACCGCTTCGATCGCAGGGCCAGCTAAAGGCTTCATCTTCACAAACCACTGCTTTGATAAATACGGCTCAATTATCGTGTGGCAGCGGTAACAATGCCCGGCGGATAGCTGATGCGGCTCGATTTTTTCCAGGAGCCCTTTTTCTTTTAAATCTTCCAATATCACTTCCCTGGCCTCAAACCTATCCATATCCTTATAATCTCCGGCAGACTCATTCATCCTGCCATCAGGATACATTACATTGATAAAATCCAGGTGGTGTTTTTTACCTAAGGCATAATCATTGGGATCATGCGCAGGCGTTACCTTTACCGCGCCCGTGCCGAATTTCATATCCACCATCGCATCAGCGATTATTTTAATTTCTCTATTGGCCAGGGGCAATATTAAGGTTTTTCCGACCAGGTTTTTGTAGCGTTTATCTTTAGGATTTACCGCTACCGCCGTATCCCCGAGCATAGTCTCCGGGCGGGTCGTCGCGACTACAACAAAATTATCCGGCTCGCTTTTTAAAGGATACTTTAAATAATAAAGGTTCCCGTTCAACTCGCGGTGGGGCGCTTCTTCATCTGAAAGCGCGGTCTGGCACCTCGGGCACCAATTGATTATATAATTTCCCTGATAGATAAGGCCTTTTTCATATAACCTGACAAAGACTTCCATGACTGCCTTGGAATATTCTTCATCCATGGTAAAGCGCGTCCTTGGCCAATCGCAGGAAGCGCCTAATTTTTTAAGCTGATGGATAATAGTCGAGCCGTACTGCTCCCGCCAGGCCCAGACGCGTTCGATGAATTTATCCCTGCCTAAGTCCTGACGCTTCAGCCCTTCTTTGGCGATAGATTTTTCCACTACGTTCTGCGTAGCAATACCGGCATGATCAGTGCCCGGCATCCAGAGCGATTCTTCGCCTTTCATACGATGATACCTGATCAGTATATCCTGGATAGTATTATTCAAGGCATGGCCCATATGCAGTATTCCGGTCACATTGGGCGGCGGGATGACTATAGAGAAAGGTTTTTTAGTAGGGTCTGGTTTAGCTGAAAATAGATTATTATCCTGGCAGAACTTATATAGCTTGTCTTCGGTTTCTGCGGGGTTATAACGGGAGGAAAGCTCATTCATTATTTTACGTTATCTTTTAAAAGCTTATACTCGACGCTGTCAACTAAGGCCTGCCAGCTGGCTTCGATGATATTCCCATGCACGCCGATGGTGCTCCAGGAGTCTTTTTCATCCTGTGACTGAATGAGCACGCGCACGCGGGCAGCTGTCCCTGCCTTTTCATCCAAAACGCGCACCTTAAAATCTGAAAGGCGCATCTTTGATAATGTAGGATAAAAATCTTTTAAGGCTTTTCTTAAAGCGTTATCCAGGGCATTCACCGGGCCATCGCCCTCGGCAGCAGTATGCTCTTTAGTGCCTTTTACTTTCAATTTGATGATCGCTTCTGAAGTGATTTTTTTGTCCGAATGCTTTTCTACTACTACGCGGAAACCCTCTAATTCGAAAAATTTATTGTATTTCTTCAGCGCCTTTTTCATCAGCAACTCAAAAGACGCTTCCGCAGCTTCAAAATGATAACCCTGGTGCTCCAGGTCCTGGACGAGCTTCAGGATCTTTTTTGTTTTGGGGTCTTCTTTACTTAAATCCAGGTCAAGGGCTTTTGCGCGCAGCATAATGCCGGTCTTTCCGCCCAGCTCCGAAACAAGTATCCTGCGGCGATTACCCACTAAATGCGGATCGATATGTTCATAGGTGCGCGGATTCTTCATTACCGCGTTGATATGCATCCCGCCTTTATGGGCAAAACTGGAATCGCCCACGAACGGCTGGTCATTCCTTATGCGCATATTGCTGATCTCGCTGATAAAATGCGACACATGGGCCAATTCTTTTAAATTTTGAGCGCTGATACAATCAATGCCCAGTTTTAATTTCAGGTCCGCGATGATCGGAATGAGATCGGCATTACCGCAGCGTTCGCCATAGCCGTTAATCGTACCCTGGACCATATCGCATCCTGCTTCCACCGCGGCAATCGAATTAGCAATAGCTACCCCGGCATCATTATGGCAATGGATCCCCAAGCCTACTTTGATCTGAGGCCTAACTTCAGAAATGACTTTTGAAACCTGCGAACTCAATGTGCCGCCGTTTGTATCACAGAGGCAGATTGCTTTTGCGCCGGCGTTTTCTGCCGTCAATAAACATTTCAGGCTATATTCTTTATTCGCGAGGTATGCGTCAAAAAAATGTTCCGCGTCGTAAAAAACCGTCAGGCCTTCTGAAACTAAATATCCGACAGTATCCTTGATCATATCCAAATTTTCATCCAGGCTTACCTTTAATACATCCTTAATATGTAAATCCCAGGTTTTTCCGACGATAGTGATGAACTTCGCGCCCGACTTAACCAGGGCTTTTATATTTGTATCATCTTTGGCTTTGATATTCTGCCTGCGGGTCATGCTGAAAGCTACAAGCGCGCTGTTTTGGAGGCGCACCCGAAGCATCTTTTTAAAAAATTCCATATCCTTGGGGTTAGAGCCCGGCCAGCCGCCTTCGATATAATGCACACCAAGCTTGTCTAATTCCTGCGCAATACGGATCTTATCCGTCACAGAATAAGAGATCCCTTCCCCCTGGCTGCCATCACGCAAGGTAGTATCGTATAATTTTACTTTCGGCATATGATTCTCCTACTTTTTCCCTAACCCGAATTTCTCATGCAATGCCCTGACCGCATCTTCGGTAAATTTCTTCTTTATGATACACGAGATGCTG
>JALOCE010000095.1 GCA_023227925.1 Candidatus Omnitrophota bacterium | reverse complement strand
AGTAGGGCAGGATCGCCTGGTCGATGCTTATGCGGGAGCCATGCTTTATGGCGCGCCTCTGATTGTGATCGACTTTGGGACAGCGGTTACTTTTGATGTAGTCTCTCGGAATAAGGAGTATTTGGGAGGGATGATCTTACCGGGCCTGGAGATTTCTCTGGATGCGCTTAATGAACGCACCGCCTTGTTACCAAGAATAAAATTAGAAAAACCAAGAGAACTTATCGGAGGCGATACCAGGAATAGTATTTTAAGCGGTGTAGTCTATGGCTTTGCCAGCCTCACAGATGACCTGGTAACAAGGATAAAAGAGAAGATCGGGCGTCGTGCCCGGGTCATCGGAACAGGCGGGAATATCGATCTGATCGCTAAGTATTGCAGGCGTATTGATAAAGTGAATATAAACTTAACCCTTGAAGGTTTAAAACTCATCGCAGAAATATAATCAAAAAACTCTTGACAAAATATTTTTTTATTTTATAATTAGCACTCTTAGGAAAAGAGTGCTAAAAATAACCAAATAATCTTAAGGAGGTGTAGTAATGGAAATTAAACCATTAGGAGACCGGGTAGTAGTCAAGGCTTTAGAGGCAGAGAGTAAGACCAAGGGCGGGATACTGTTACCTGATACCGCTAAAGAAAAACCTCAAGAGGGCAAAGTAGTAGCAGTAGGCAAAGGCAAGGTTTTAGATAGCGGGACAGTGCAGGCCTTAGAGGTAAAAGTCGGCGATAAGGTATTATACGGAAAATATTCCGGCAATGAAATTACCACCAAAGAAGGCGAAGAATTATTAATCATGCGCGAAGAAGATATTTTAGCAATAATCAAATAAAAGAAGGGAGCAGGAGTTATGGCAAAACAATTATTGTTTAGTGATGAGGCGCGCCGAAAGATCCTAAGCGGTGCAGAGCAATTAGCCGCGGCGGTTAAGGTGACCTTGGGCCCCAAAGGCCGCAACGTAGTCATCGATAAAAAATTCGGTTCACCCACCATCACCAAAGACGGTGTGACAGTAGCAAAAGAGATCGACCTTGAGGACCCATTTGAAAATATGGGCGCGCAGATGGTCAAGGAAGTAGCTGAGAAGACCTCCGATATTGCTGGTGACGGGACGACTACAGCTACAATTTTGGCGGAATCAATTTACCGCGAAGGTTTAAAGAACGTTACTGCCGGCGCAAACCCGATGGCTTTAAAGCGCGGGATTGAAAAAGCAGTAGAAAAAGTCGTGGAAGAATTAAGCAAACTTTCCACTCCTATCAAAGATAAGAAAGAAGTAGCGCAGGTTGCTTCTATTGCCGCGAATGCCGACACCGCTATCGGAGAATTAATTGCCGAAGCAATGGATAAAGTAGGCAAAGACGGCGTGATCACAGTCGAAGAGGCAAAATCAACTGCCACGACCCTGGATGTCGTAGAAGGTATGCAGTTCGACCAGGGATATCTTTCGCCTTATTTTGTGACTGATGCTGAAAGAATGGAAGTCCTTTTGGAAGATCCTTACATTCTGATATATGAGAAAAAGATCTCTTCGATAAAGGATATCTTACCTTTATTAGAGAAGATCGCCCGTGTCGGAAAACCGCTCTTGATCATTGCGGAAGAGGTCGAAGGAGAGGCTTTGGCTACGTTAGTAGTCAATAAGATCCGCGGCACTTTTGTTGCTTGCGCGGTGAAGGCTCCCGGGTATGGCGACAGGCGTAAGGCGATGCTTGATGATATCGCGGTATTGACCAATGGAAAGGCAATAACCGAAGACTTAGGCATAAAACTGGAAAATATTGATGTAGAAGATTTAGGCCGCGCAAAGAGAGTCAAAGTCGACAAAGAGAATACTACGATCGTCGAAGGCGCGGGTAAAACCCAGGCCATCAACGCCAGAATAGCACAGATCAAAAAACAGATAGATGATACTGATTCGGATTATGACAAAGAGAAACTGCAGGAACGCCTGGCAAAGATCGCCGGCGGAGTCGCGGTGATCAACGTCGGTGCCGCAACAGAGACAGAAATGAAAGAGAAGAAGGCAAGAGTAGAAGATGCTTTGCATGCTACCCGCGCAGCTTCTCAAGAAGGTATTGTCCCTGGTGGTGGAGTAGCACTGCTTCGCGCTATCCCTGCGTTAGAAAAAATGAAGCTTGAAGGCGATGAAAAGATCGGCGTTAATATCGTAAAACGCGCGATCGAAGAACCGATAAGGCAGATTGCAGAGAATGCCGGCCTTGAAGGTTCAGTAGTCGTGCAGCGCGTCAAGCAGGAAAAAACCAATGTGGGTTATGATGTTAGCCAAGATGCCTATGTCGATATGATAGAGGCAGGCGTAATTGATCCTACAAAAGTTACCCGCTCGGCTTTACAGAATGCTTCCAGTATTGCATCCTTGTTATTGACTACCGAAGCAATCATAGCGGATAAGCCAGAAAAAGAAGATAAGATGCCACCTATGCCTCCGGGAGGCGGAATGGGCGGTATGGGCGGAATGTATTAAAAAGCAAAAAGTGGAAATATTGGGGTCAGACCCCGGAAAGCGGGGTCTGACCCCATTTTTGTTTATATTAAAAATTCATTGACAAGCCGGCAATATTATTGTAAAATTGTACATCCTTTCACAATTTACTCGCGTAAAAGAGGGGAAAATCTTATAACCCATTGATAAATAATAATTTATAAGGAGATTTAACATGGCAGAGTGGATAGGTATAGGCAGGCGGGCTCGTAGATGTTATGGTTTCGATGAAATAGCACTTGTTCCGGGAGCCCAGACCGTAAACCCCAATGAAGTTGACGCTACTTTTGAGATCGCAGGCAGGAAATTTAAAGTCCCTATCTTAGCCGCGGCTATGGATGGCGTAGTGGATGTTAAATTTGCTGTGGAGATGTCGCGTTTAGGGGGGATTGCGGTATTAAATCTTGACGGCGTGCAGACCCGTTACGAAAATCCTGATAACGTATTGGAAGAGATCGCTGCTGCCACCCCGCATAAAGCTACGGAATTAATGCAGTCTATATACACCAAGCCCATAAAAGAAAAACTCGTTTCTAAAAGAGTCTCTGAAATCAAAAGAAAGAAAGGCACGGCTGTAGTAAGTTGTATTCCCGCCCACGCAGAAAAGTTTGCTAAGTTGGCTATCGATAGCGGCGCGGATATGTTTGTAGTCCAGTCTACGGTTACTACCACCAGGCATGTTGCCAAAGAATACAAGAGTTTGGACCTGTTTAAATTTTGCAAAACCGTAAAAATACCCGTGGTATTGGGTAATTGCGTGACTTATGAAACGACTTTAGAATTGATGGAGACCGGGGCAGCGGCTTTATTGATCGGGATCGGGCCGGGTGCTGCCTGCACTACCCGCGGAGTATTGGGTATTGGTGTGCCCCAGGTAACTGCGACAGTGGACGCTGCCGGAGCGCGCGATTTTTATTTTAAGCGGACAGGCAGGTATGTCTCTATAATTACAGATGGCGGGATGAACCGCGGTGGAGATATCTGCAAGGCATTTGCTTCCGGAGCAGACGCGGTGATGATCGGTTCCAGTTTTGCCCGCGCCAAAGAAGCCCCCGGGAGAGGTTATCATTGGGGTATGGCTACTTCGCATATGAACCTTCCGCGCGGCACGCGCATCTATGTGGGCGCGACAGGAACTTTAAAGGATATTCTTTTTGGGCCGGCTAAAGTCGATGACGGCTCGCAGAATTTAATGGGCGCTTTAAAGACATCTATGGGCTCGCTAGGCGCTTCAAATATAAAAGAGATGCATGACGTAGAGATCATTATCGCGCCTTCGATACAGACCGAAGGAAAAATATTCCAAGTCGGACAGAGAGTAGGGATGGGTAAATGACGAAACAGACTATATTGATTTTAGATTTTGGTTCGCAGTACACGCAGCTGATCGCCCGCAGGGTAAGGGAGAGCAGGGTATTTTCCCGGATCATTCCTTATAATACCCCGGCAAAAGAGATCGCCTTACTTTCTCCGAAAGGCCTGATCCTTTCCGGAGGCCCGGCTTCGGTAGTCCAGAAGAAGAGCCCTAATCCGGATAAGGGTATTTTTAAACTCGGTATTCCTATATTGGGGATCTGTTATGGTATGCAGGTTATCGCTGAGATGTTGGGAGGAAGGGTCAAGCATACCAAGGATCGTGAATACGGGAAAGTGGAATTATTTATTGATGATAACCGTGATCTATTCAGCCATATGCCGGGAAATTTTACCTGTTGGGAGAGCCATGGCGATTACGTGACAAAAGTCCCGCCCGGTTTTCATACCAGCGCCCATACGCTGACCACAGCTATTTCTGCTATGTCTAATTCAAAAAGAAAGATTTACGGCGTGCAATTCCATCCCGAGGTGACTCATACCGAGCGCGGTAACCAGATCTTAAGTAATTTTTTGTTTAAGGGCTGCGGATGCCTCGGCCGTTGGACAATGCATTCTTTTATCAAGGAAAGCATCGACAATATCAAAAAGACAGCAGGAAAAGACAAGGTAGTTTTGGGTTTAAGCGGCGGAGTGGATTCTTCTGTCGCAGCGCTCTTGATACATAGGGCAATCGGCAGGAATCTAAGGTGTATTTTTATCGATAACGGGTTATTACGGAAAGACGAGCCGGAACAGATAAAAAAGGTGTTCCGTAATATGTACCACTTGAATTTAGATTATGTGGATAGAGGAAAAAGATTTTTGGTCCGTTTAAAAGGAATAACCGACCCCGAAGAAAAAAGAAAGATCATCGGGGATGAATTTGTAAAAGTTTTCGAAGAGGAAGCAGATAAGGTCAAAGGCGTAAAGTTCCTCGCTCAAGGGACATTGTATCCGGACGTGATCGAATCTATTTCGCCTACGGGCGCTCCGAGCAGCCGGATAAAGAGCCATCATAATGTCGGCGGCCTGCCGGCGCATATGAAATTAAAGCTGATTGAGCCTTTACGCGATCTATTCAAGGATGAAGTGCGCCAGATCGGCCGCGAGTTAGCGCTTCCGGATGCGGTGATCTATCGCCAGCCTTTTCCCGGCCCCGGCCTTGCCATAAGGATCATCGGTGAAGTCACGCCGGAGCGTTTGGCCATTTTACGTGAAGTCGACCGCCGCGTAATAGAAGAGATCATCAACGCAAAACTCTATGAGCAGATCTGGCAGTCTTTTGCCGTGCTCCTGCCTATAAAAAGTGTCGGGGTGATGGGCGATGAGCGCACATATGAAAATGTCGTGGCCTTGCGCTGCGTGGAAAGTAAAGACGGCATGACTGCAGATTGGGTAAAGCTTCCCTCTGAAGTGATGGAAAAAATTTCCAACCGCATTATCAATGAAGTCAAAGGCGTCAATCGCGTAGTCTACGATATTTCATCCAAGCCTCCGGCGACGATTGAGTGGGAATAAATTCTCGTTATAAAGAACATGCCGCGTTCCGAATTTATCCATTTACATCTGCATACCCAGTATAGCCTCCTTGACGGCGCATGCCGTATTCCTGAAATTTTAAGCCTTGCCAATCACTACAAGATGGATTCCCTGGCTATTACCGACCATGGTAATATGTTCGGGGCAATAGATTTTTATCTTGAGGCGCAAAAAGCGGGAATAAAACCTATTATAGGCTGCGAATTTTATATTGCGCCGGCCAGCCGCCTGGAAAAGGCTTCTTCCGGTATCGAAGATGCGGCATATCATTTGATACTTTTAGCCCGTGATGAAACCGGGTACCAGAATTTGATCAAGCTGGTCTCTATAGGGTACCTGGAAGGCTTCTATTACCGTCCGCGCATCGATAAAGAAGCGCTCTCTCAATTATCCGGCGGGCTCATCGGTATGAGCGCATGCCTAAAAGGCGAGATCCCCGTTTTATTGCAAGAGAAGCGTTTTAATGACGCTTTAAAGACTGCAGATACCTACCTGAATATCCTCGGTAAAGATAATTTCTTTTTAGAAGTCCAGGCAAATTCTATCCCTGAACAAAAAATAGTCAATGGCGGCCTCTTAAAGATATCCAAAGAATTGAATATCCCGCTTGTAGCGACCAATGACGTGCATTATACCAGCCGCGACAGGGCCGCTGCCCACGAAGCGCTTCTTTGTATTCAGACCCAGACTACCCTCGATGATCCTAACAGGATGCGTTTTCAGACCGATGAGTTTTATTTCCGGTCTCCGGAGGAGATGAAGAAGGCTTTCCAGGATATCCCTGATGCGATCAAGAATACCCTGGAGATCGCCCGGCGTTGTAACTTGGAATTGGATTTTTCCAAGATCCATTTACCCAGATATGAGCCGCCGGTAGGCCAAACCAAAGAGGAATTCTTAAAAGAACTTTGCGAAAAAGGCTTAAAAGAAAAATTTAAAGAAGTAACGCCTGTCATAACGGATCGCCTGGAACATGAATTAAAAATGATCAAGAGTATGGGTTTTGTAAGTTATTTTCTTATCGTCTGGGATTTTATCCATTATGCCAAAAGCCAGGGCATACCTGTCGGGCCCGGCCGCGGTTCGGCAGCCGGCAGTTTAGTGAGTTATCTTTTAGGCATTACCGATATCAATCCTTTGAACTATGGTTTGCTCTTCGAACGGTTTTTAAACCCCGAACGTCTGGGGCTGCCTGATATAGATATTGATTTTTGTTACGAAAGAAGACAGGAGGTAATTGATTATGTGACCAAAAAGTATGGGCAGGAGAACGTCGCCCAGATAATTACCTTCGGGACGATGCAGGCGCGCGCGGTAATCAGGGATGTAGGCAGGGTAATGGGGATAAGTTATGCCGATGTCGACCGCATCGCCAAAATGATCCCGCCTGATCCGAATATCTCTTTAAAGGACGCGCTGGAGAGTGAAGCAGAAATAAAAAATATGTACAAGAACGATCCGCAGATCACTAAGCTCATCGATATAGCGCTTTCACTTGAAGGGCTGAACCGCCATGCCTCAGTCCACGCCGCGGGCGTAGTCATCGCCGATAAGCCGCTGAATAATTATATGCCGCTCTTTAAGACAGGCGACGAACCGATCACCTCCGGATA